>JAEKKI010000128.1 GCA_019510485.1 Catenulisporales bacterium | reverse complement strand
CTAAACGACCTCGATCCCGTCGATCTCGTCCTCCGACTCGTCCTCCGCGAACGTGTCGAAGTAGCCCTCCTCCTCGTCCTCGTCGCCGATCAGGTCGAAGCGGCACACCACGCGCTCGGGGTCGGCGTCGGAGAAGGGGTCCTCGAACCACTGCTCCTCGGCCAGGGCGTCCGGGTCGGCGGCCAGCACCCAGGTGGTGGCGTCGCCCGGGAGCAGGCCGAGCTCGTCGGCGCGGTTGTGGATCTCGTCGGGGTCGAAGACGTCGAACAGGGCGGCCACCGAGCCGGCGACGGTGCTGATGTCGACCTCGGGGTCGACGGCGCCGGCGGCCAGGCCGCGGGCCGCGGACAGCAGCCGGCCCGGGTGTTCGAGCTGGTAGTCGCGGCGGATCAGGACGCTGATCGCCTCGGGGTTGTCCGGGTCGGCGTCGCTCTCCGGGTACTGGCTGGGGATCTCGAACGGGGTGACCTCGTTGTAGGTGTCGTACAGCGCGTCGTCGTAGGCCTCGGCGGCGGTGGCCATGGCCAGGAAGGCCGTGCGGACGGCCGGGTCAGCGGCGTCCGACCGGGTCTCCACCGCGGCCAGATGGGCGTCGATCGCGGCTTTGAGGGCGTCGGCGGCGGTGCGGACGTCGGCGGCGGAGGAGGCGGTCGGTTCAGACATGAGGTAGACGGTAGCCGGTCTTGGCCGCGTCGGCTCGCAATACCCGGCTGCACGGGCCCGAGAAGGCGTGTACTTGTCAGTCCCATGGCGGACCCCGGAGCGGCCCATGAACGAAACATGGACTACAGAGCGGCGGATCGGTACCGTCGCGACACGGCCACCGCACTGAAACCGCACCAGAACCGCACCGGACCCGCACCGCGACGGCACCGCACCGGCAGGGGGCGCACATGCGCGCGTACCACGTCACCATCGGCGGATACGACTTCGACGTCACCGAACAGGGCCCGCAGACCGGCCCGCCGGTGGTGCTCCTGCACGGCTTCCCGCAGACCGCCGCCTCCTGGCAGGCCGCCGCCCGGGTCCTGACGGCCGAGGGCCTGCGCACCATAGCCCCGAACCAGCGGGGCTACTCCCCCGGCGCGCGGCCCGAACAGGTGGCGTCCTACCACCTGGCCCACCTGGTCTCCGACGTCACCGGCCTGCTCGACGCCCTGGGCCTGCCCAGCGCGCACCTGGCCGGCCACGACTGGGGCGCGATCGTGGCCTGGTTCGCCGCCGCGGCGCACCCCGAGCGGTTCAGGACCCTGACGGCGGTCTCGGTCCCGCACCCCCGCGCCACGAGCGAGGTCCTGGCCGGCGGCGGGCCCGACGCCGAGGAGCAGCGCCGGCGCTCCTCCTACATCCGGCTGTTCCGGATGGACGGCGGCAAGGCCGAGGACGTCCTGCTGGCCAACAACGCCCGCGCGCTGCACGACCTGTTCGCCCCGCTGCCGGAGGGCGCGATCCTGCCGCACTACGCGGCGCTGAGCCGACGCCCGGCGCTGACCGCCGCGCTGAACTGGTACCGCGCGATGGACCTGAAGGCGTTCGCGGCCCTGCCGAACGTGCGGATCCCCACCACCTTCGTGTGGTCGACCGAGGACGCCGCCGTCGGCCGTGCGGTGGCCGAGCGGTGCGCGCGCTGCGTGGACGGTGCGTACCGGTTCGTGGAGCTCAACGGCGTCAGCCACTGGATCCCGGACCAGGCGCCGGTGGAAGTGGCGCGCGCTGTGTCCGACCGCGTCCGCTCTGTGGAGAGCTGAGACGGCTCCTACCCCAACCCGGCCGCCAGCACCTCGGCGACATGCCACACCCGCCGCCCCGGCACCGCCTGCTCGACCTGGGTCCGGCAGCTGAAGCCGTCGGCGATGACCAGGGTGTCCGAGGCGGCGGCGCGCACGGCGGGCAGCAGGTTCAGCTCCGCGATCGCCATCGACACCTCGTAGTGGCCAGCGGTGACGCCGAAGTCGCCGGCCAGGCCGCAGCAGCCCGAGACCACGGTCGCCGTCACGCCGGCCCGGGCCAGCAGCTCGACCTCCGCCTCGCCGGTGTGGCCGGCGGCGTATTGGTGGCAGTGGATCTGGACCAGGGCCTTGGCGCCGGCCCACGGCGAGTGCGGCGGCCGCCAGTCCGGTGCGTAGGCCGCGAGGAACTGCGCGGGTCCGGTCACCAGCTCAGCGGCGCGCGCCGCCAAGGGATGCGCCGGCAGCAGTTCGGTCAGCTCCGCCCGCAGCGTCGCCGCGCAGCTCGGTTCGGGCACGACGATCGGCAGCCCGGCTTCCACCGCCGGGCGCATCAGCTCCAGCGTCCGCCGCAGCACCCGCCGCGCCACGCCCAGTTGACCGGTCGAGATCCACGTCAGGCCACAGCATCCGGTGCGTGGCGGCAGCAGTACGCGGAAGCCCGCCGAGCGCAGCACGGAGACCAGCGCCTCGCCGACCGCCGGGGTGAAGTTGTCGGTGAAGGTGTCCGCCCACAGCACCACCGTGTCCAGACCCGGCCGCACCGCCGAGCCAGCGCCCGCGCCCGCCACGCGCCGCCGAAACGCCCGCACTGCGAATCTCGGCAGCTCTCGCTCCGCAGCGATCCCCCCGGCCCGCTTCAGCACCGGCGCCAACGGCGAAGCCAACACCCGATTCACCACGCGCGGCGCAAAAGAAGCCGCCCGAGCCCACACCGGCAGCCACCCCAACGAGTAGTGCACCGCCGGCCGCACCCGCCCCCGAAAATGCTGATACAAGAACTCGGACTTGTATGCGGCCATATCCACGCCGACCGGACAGTCGGTCTTGCAACCCTTGCATCCCAGGCACAGGTCCAAGACATCGAGCACCTCCGGCGCGCGGTCGCCCCGCGTCACCGTCCGGCCGTCGAGCATCTCCTGCAGCACCCTGGCCCGGCCCCGGGTCGAGTCCTTCTCATCACCCGTAGCCCGGAACGACGGACACATCACCCCGCCCGTCGCGCTCCGGCATTTCCCGACACCCACGCACCGCCGCACCGCCCGCCCGAAGTCGCCCTGATCCGCGGCCAGCGCCAACGCCGGCGGCGCCGCCCGCACCACCGTGGGCGCGCGCAGATCGGCGTCGAAAGCCCGCGGGGCGACCAGCACGGCCGGGTTCAGAACCGCGCCCGGATCGAACACCGCCTTGAACTCCTCGAACGCGCCGAGCAGCTCGGGGCTGTACATCGCCGCCAGCAGCGCCGAGCGCGCCTGGCCGTCGCCGTGCTCCCCTGACACCGAACCGCCGTGCGCGACCACCAGTTCGGTCGCCGCCGCCGTGAACTCCGCGAACCGCTCACGGCCGGCGGGAGTCAGCAGGTCGTGATCGATCCGGACATGCAGGCAGCCCTCACCGAAGTGCCCGAACACGGTCCCGCGCCGTCCCGACCGCCGCAGCAGCGCCTCGAACCCGCGCAGGTAGTCGGCCAGCCGCTCCGGCGGCACCGCGGCGTCCTCGAAACCCGGCCACGCCTCGGCCCCGTCGGAGGCCCGCGTCGACAGGCCCGCACCGTCCTCGCGGATCCGCCACAGCACCTGCTGCTCCGCGTCGGTGACCACGATCCGCGTCGCCGAGGCGCCCGCCAGATCGCCCACCAGCGCAGCCGCCTGCTCGGCGGTCGTTTCGATGAGCAGCCAGCCGCCGGCATCCGGCAGCGCCGCGGGCACCGGCCGTTTGCGCCGCGCCATCCAGACCCGCACCAGCTCCGCGCCCATGCCCTCGATCGTCGAGGGCCGATGCGGCAGGATCCGCGGCACGTCGGCGGCCGCGGCGACCATGTCCGGATAGGCCGCCACCACCAGCACCCGGTCGCGCAGCACTGGCACCAGCCGCAGCTCCGCGCCTAGCACCGCGGCCAGCGTCCCCTCAGAGCCGACGAGCGCCTTGGCGACGTCGAAGCCGTTCTCGGGCAGCAGGTGCTGGAGCGCGTAACCGGAGACCTGGCGCGGGAAGCGGCCGAGTTCGCGGCGGATCACGGCGCCGTGCCGCTGGGCCAGATCCCGCAGCCGCCGGTCGAGCTCTGCGACGCCGCTGGTGCCGCGGCGCGCGGTGGTGCGGGTGCCGTCGGCGAGCAGCAGGTCCAGGGCCGGGACGTTGTCGGCGGTGGTGCCGAACGCCAGCGAGCGAGCGCCGCAGGCGTTGTTGCCGATCATGCCGCCGAGCGTGCAGCGGGACGCGGTCGACGGGTCGGGGCCGAAGCGCAGGCCGTGCGGGGCGGCCGCGCTCTGGAGCGTGTCCAGGACGACGCCGGGCTCGACACGTGCGGTCCGGGCTTCGGGATCGAGGCTCAGGACGCGGTTGTAGTACCGCGAACAGTCGAGCACCAGGCCCTCGCCGATCGCGTTGCCCGCCACCGACGTCCCGCCGCCACGCAGAGTCAGCGGTACGCCGTGCTCCCGGCAGATCGCGACGGCGGTCGCGACGTCATCAGCTCCCCGAGGAAACCCGACGCCGCGCGGTACGTGACGGTAGTTCGACGCGTCCGCGGCGTACTCCGCGCGGCGGCGGGTTCCGAAGTCGACGTCGAGCCCGGCCGCGCGCAGGGACTGCGCAAGGCGAGACTGCTCCAGAGAAGATCGCTCGGGCATCCTCCCAACGTAGTGGCCCGCCGCGGCGCGCGGCGCTCCGGGCGCGGAACAGGCCTCGGAATAGTACTTTCAGAGACGAAATTCGCAAAACGGCACCGGCCGACCACGGCCGGGCGAGGAGGCGGAGGCCCACGATGAAGCAGAGCGAATACACCCCCGGCACCCCTTGTTGGGTGGACCTGGCGACCTCGGATATGGAGGGCGCGAAAGAGTTCTACGGCGGCCTGTTCGACTGGACCGCCGAGACCAGCGACGTCCCGGAGGCCGGCGGTTACACCCAGTTCCTGCTGGACGGCACCCCGGCCGCCGGCCTGATGGCGCTGATGTCCCCGGAACAGCCCGTGGCCTGGTCGAGCTATGTGTCGGTGACGGACGCCGACGCCACCGCGGCGAAGGTGAACGCGGCCGGCGGCAAGGTGATCATGCCGCCGATGGACGTCACGGACGTGGGCCGCATGGCGTACTTCTTCGACCCGACCGGCGCGGCGCTCGGCGTGTGGCAGCCGCGGGCCTTCGCCGGCGCCGGCGTGGTGAACGAGCCGGGCGCGCTGTGCTGGACCGAGCTGGCCACCCGTGACGCGGCCGCCGCCAAGAAGTTCTACACCTCGGTCTTCGGCTGGGGAGTCAAGACCAACCCCATGGGCGAAGGCCAGGAGTACACCGAATGGCTGGTCGGCGACCAGACGGTCGGCGGCATGATCGAGATGGACGACGAGCACTTCGGGGCCGACATGCCGCCGCACTGGGGCGTGTACTTCGCGGTCGCGGACTGCGCGGCGTCGGTGGCGAAGGTCGGCGTGCTCGGCGGTTCGGTGACGGTGCCGCCGACCGAGATCCCGGTGGGCACGTTCGCGGTGTGCCGGGACCCGCAGGGCGGGTTCTTCTCGCTGATCCAGCTCGCCGAGACGATGCCGGAGAGCGCGGGCTCCGCGGCGTGACGCCGGCTGTCTGACGCCACTGGTCCGAAAGTGAAAGTCCCCGTCCCGCCGATGCGCGGCAGGACGGGGACTTCCGCTCCCCCGATCAGTCCCGGCGCAGCCGCATCGTGATCCGCGACCGGGTCATCCCGGCGGCGCCGACCGCCGCCAGCATCGGCAGGGCGAGGACCACCAGCACCAGGAACAGCCACGGCACGGCCAGCTGCGCCGCCTCCGCCGCCGGGCCCATGACGAGATCCTTGGCCCGGGCGCGGTGCATCGCCTCCAGCAGACCGATCGCGGGCAGTAGCCCGAACAGCGCCCCGAGCAGGGCGCCGAGACCCGCGGTGGTGGCGGCCTGGGAGCCGGCCAGCGCGCGCCGGACTCGGGGGCGGGCGCCGACGGCGGACAGTGTCTCCAGGTCGCCCTGCGCGTCGGTGATCGCCAGGCCCGTGGCGACGGCGGCCGCGCCGAGCATCACCACGCCGGCCACGCCGGCCAGTGCCAGCAGCCCGATCCAGGTCTGGTCCTGATAGCCGCGCTCTACGTAGAAGCTCTGATAGACGCCCGCCGCGCTGGCGAGATCGTCGGCTTCCTTCTGCTCGGACGCGGTAGGCGTCCGCTTGGTGTCGAAGATGATCGCCTGCGGCGTGAAGGTGACGCCGAGCTTGTCCAGGGCGCCGGGTGCCACGATCGCCTGGATCCGCACGGTCGGCGCGTCGACGACGACGGCCGGCAGTGTGACGGTGGAGCCGGTGGCGGGACAGTCGGTGTCCTTGCAGTTGGCAGCCACCTTGACCTGGACTGTCGGGTTCGGTCCGGTCGTGGCGAGGTCCAGCGGGTTGAACACGACGATGCCGCCGGCTTTCAGCACGGACTCGGCTGCCGGATCAGAGCGGCCGAGGATCGCGCGGGCCACGTCCGGTCCGCCGGAGACCAACGACGTGGCCCCGGTGTCGTAGTGGCTGGTCACGAAGCGGCGGCCGGCCAGGAACCCGCATCGGGGATCGGCAATGCTCTGGTTCGCCGCTGTCTGAAAAGCGTCACCGGACAAGCCCTCGGGGATCTGCGGGCAGGTGTTGGCGGCGGTGCGGGCGATCTCGGGGATCGTCTCCAGCGGCGGGTTCGTCTTCTGTGAGCTGTCGCCGGAGCTCGCTTCGTTCGTCGGTACAGCGACGCCGTTCACGATCGCGTATCCGCTGCCCGGCAGCAGCGCCGCGATCTGCCCGGCCAGCCGCGCCGGGTCCTGTACCGTTCCGGGGTTGAGCGACAGCGCGGCCTGGCCGGTCCGCAGCTCGGAGACGTAGTCGTGGCGGCTCTGGGCGTCCTGGGAGGTCAGGATCATCGCGACCGCCGAGGTCCCGGCCACCGCCGCCATGATCGCCGCGACCGCCGGGGCGGTGCGGCCGCGGTTGCGGGCGCCGTCGCGCACGGCGAGCCGGCCGGTCAGCGGCAGCACCCGGGCCAGGTGCCCGGACCAGCTCACCAGCAGCGGCGTGCAGGCCACCACCCCGAGTTCGGCCACGGCGATGCCCGCCACCTCCAGCGCGGTATCGACCCGGGCCAGCGCGCCGGCCGTGATCAGCGCCGTTCCGGCGACCAGCGCCGCGAGTCCGGCGACCGGCATCTTCCACGCCGGACGGGCCTGGCCGCGCCGGCCGGTCAGGGCGGTCAGCACGTCCTGCCGCGCGGTGACGATCGCCGGGGCCAGCGCCGCGGCGACGCCGGTCAGCACGCCGACGGCGGCCGAGGCCAGCAACTCCGCGGGCAGCACCCGGAAGCCGCCGGGGTTCTGCCGGCCCAGGTCCGCGAAATACGGCAGTCCGATCCAGGCCGCGAGCACGCCGACGCCGGTCCCGGCGACGCCGCCGGCCAGGCCGAGGATGACGCCGTCGGCCAGGACGATCCGGCGCAGCCGGGGGCCGTCGGCGCCGGCGGCGCCGAGCAGGCCGAAGTCGCGGCGCCGGCGGCGGGCGCTCACCGC
The DNA here is from genome assembly GCA_019510485.1 of Catenulisporales bacterium. Lineage (GTDB taxonomy): Bacteria > Actinomycetota > Actinomycetes > Streptomycetales > Catenulisporaceae > Catenulispora. Next base: position 70,314 of record JAEKKI010000128.1, on the reverse strand, counting down.
GAAGGCGGGCCCGGCGAGCAGCACGACCTCCAGCAGCACCATCGCCGCGCCGACGGCCACCGCGACGGCCGTGGAGGCCTGGATGCCCGCGCCGTTGTCGAGCTGCGCGGCCAGGCCGCTGGTGTAGTAAGGCATCTGCGAGTGCGGCGGCGGGTCGGCGACGACCTTCTTGGACTCGACGGTGAAGCCGCGCTGGTTGAGCTTTTGGACCAGGGGCCAGTCGACGCCGCCGGGCAAAGCGACGAAGTAGGACTCGCTGTCGTGGTCCGCGCCGCCCTGGAAGGTTCCGCGGCGGGCGAAGATGAGGTCGGTGTAGCGGTTGTCGGTGCTGTCGTAGATGCCGGTGATGTGCAGGGCTTTGCCGGGCGCGCTGCCGGCGCCGTTACCGGAGGCGGCGCCGGGCGCGCGAGAGTCCACGAGCCGGACGTCGATGGTGTCGCCGACGTTTTTGCCCAGATGCCCGGCCAGCTCGCTGCTGATCGCGACCTGGTCGTCGGCGGTCGGCGCGGCGCCGGCCCGGCGCTCGGCGATGCCCCGCGCGAGCGGGTCGGCGAGATCCACTTCGCGGAGGCTGGTCCAGGTGCGGCCGGCACCGACGGCGATGATCACCTGCAGGTCATAGCGCGACATCGGACCGACGACTTTGGCGGTCGGCGGCAACAACGCGGCCAAGCCGGTCAGCTCGGCCGCGATGTCACGGTCGGCGGTGCTCCCTGTTCTCTCTCCGTTCTCCGCGTTCCCGTGGAGATCGGCGGGCCCTGATTGGGAGCCGCTGACGTTCTGGTATATCGGCGTGCCATTCGAGGAGTGGATGAGCGCGTCGTAACGTCCCATATCGCGTACCGCGTGCTCGGAAGCGGTGACCTGGGAGGAGCGGACGAGCGTGTCCGCGGCCGAGGCGCCGGCGACCGGCAGCGCGAGCATCGCGACGGCCAACAGCGAGCGGCGCTTGTTGCGCCACGCTTCGCGGCGGGCTATGCGTAGCGCAAGGCTCCAGTTGTGTAGAGGGTTGATGCGCGGTGGCTTGATGTCTTGGGGCCTGTTATTTATGTCACTCACGCGTCTGCCCCGCCGGGCACCAGCAGGTCCTCAGCCCGCTGCGAAGGCGCGGACTCGTCGACGATCAGGCCGTCGCGGATGAAGACGATGCGGTCGGCCCAGGCGGCGTGCCGGGCCTCGTGGGTGACCAGGACGCCGGCCGCGCCCTCGTCGCAGCGCTTGCGCAGCAGCCGCAGCACCGCCTCGCCGGTCTCGGTGTCCAGGGCCCCGGTGGGCTCGTCGGTGAGGATCAGGCGGCGCTCGCCGATCAGGGCCCGGGCGATGGCCACGCGCTGCTGCTGGCCGCCGGACATCTCATCCGGGAACCGGTCGGCCTCGGCGCGCAGGCCCACCTCCTCCAGCGCGGCGAGCGCCTCGACCCGGGCCTTGCGCGCGGACCTTCCGTCGAGCTCGCGGGGCAGCGCGACGTTCTCGGCCGCGGTGAGCGCGGGGATGAGGTTGTAGTCCTGGAAGACGTAGCCGACCGAGCGCCGGCGGATCGCGGCCAGCTGCGCCTTGGACTGGCTGGCCAGCGTGGTGCCCTCGATCACCACCTCGCCGCCGGTCGGCGCGTCCAGCCCGCCGGCCAGCGACAGCAGCGTGGACTTGCCCGAGCCCGAAGGGCCCATGACCGCCACCAACTCCCCGGCGACGACCACCAGGTCGACCCCGCGCAAGGCGTGCACCTGCGCGGCCCCCTTGCCGTGCACGCGCGTGACACCGCGCAGCTCCAGCACCGCCCGGCCGCTCCCGACCCCGCTCATATCTGGTTCCCCTCGCTGTTCCCGACGGTCGCCGCGGCTTGCGCGCGCCCCGCCCCCTGATTCCCGGCGGACTCGCCGCCCTGGCTCCGCGCCTGCCGCAGCACCCTGCCCTCGACGTGGTCGAGCCACCGGATCTCGGCCTCGCACTGGAAGATCATCGACTCCACCACCAGCGCGGCGGCGAGCTCCTCGGCGCCCAACCGCGCCTTGACGCGCGTGTAGTCCTGCAAGGCCGCCAGCGCATGCTTGCGCTGCGCATGCACGATCCCCGCGACGTCGATCCCGCGCACCGTGACCGCGAGCGCCAGCTTCACCGCCAGCTCATCACGCGGCCGCTCGGCCCGCGTCACCGGCCGCGCGAACCAGCTCCGCAACTCCTCGCGCCCGGCATCGGTGATGCGGTAGAAGACGTGGTTCTGCGCGTCCTGCCCGGCGGGCTCGACGAACCCGTCCCGCTCCAGCCGGCTGAGCGTGGTGTACACCTGCCCGATGTTCAACGGCCAGGTGGCCCCGGTCCGCTCCTCGAACTCGGCGCGGAGCTGGTAGCCGTAGCGGTCGCCGTCGGCGAGGACGGCGAGCAGGGAGTGTTTGACGGACATGTCAGCGGGCTCTTGCATACTCGGTATGGGGTGGGGTCATGGGTACATACATACCGGGTATGTATGGGGTCTGGCAAGCGGGTGGTGTTGTGAGGCCGCAATGACGACATTGTCTGGGCTCTCGAAGGTGAGACCGATGCGCCCTATGTTCGGAATCGGAGATGCGCCCCGTGGAGGGCCGATTAGTGAGCTCCCGACAGACGGCCTCGTCACCGAGCGGGTACCCCTTCGGGCCATGCGCCCGCGCTGGGGCGCCGCCACCGAGGCCAAGCTGCGCCGCGGATGGCCACCCCGGCCGGCGGCCAAACGCCCGGCCTGCTCCTGGACGAGCAGGCACGCCGGTCCATGATCAACATCCTGACCGACCTGGCCGGCTTCTTCGAGGACTGCCCCGCCGACGCCGTCAACGCCCACTTCGACGACCTCGCCGCCGCCGACTGGATCCCGATCGTCCTCAACGATCACGCCCAAGTGCTCACCACCGCGCTGGACGCCCCTCCGCAACAGCGGCAAGCCCGGCAAAGGACGGCCCTGTCGACCGCGCTGAAGGCCGGATAGCGTGCCTGAATGACCCTGGTGAAGCTTCGGCACGCCGCGCGCGCAATCATCCTCGACGACGATGACCGCATCCTGCTGTGCCGGTTCGCTTTCCCACACCCGATCGTGCCGGCGAAGAACAAGGTCGTCTGGGCAGCCCCCGGCGGAGGGGTCGAGCCCGGCGAAACCCTGCTCGCCGCGCTGCGCCGGGAACTGCATGAAGAGGTCGGACTCGCAGTCGACGCCGACCCGCCTCACGTCTGGCACCAGGAAGTCGTCGCACCCGGACACGCGCCAGGCTACGACGGTGTCGTCAACGACTACTTCCTGATCCGAACCACATCGTTCCGGCCACGCGGAGCGCTGTCCGACGACGAACTGGCGGCCGAGAACATCAGCGGACTGCACTGGTGGCAGCCTCGGGACATCGCCGAGTACCGGGGAGCAGACCTGTTCTCACCCCGAGATCTCACAACACCGCTGACCATGCTGATCTCCGACGGCGTCCCGGACACACCTGTGCGACTTGGCTTATGAACCACGCGGCCGCTGCGGCGCGGGAGCCGGGTCCACTCGGGCCCGCACCTGTCGGGGGCGAAGCCGAGAGGATCTGGGGACAACCAAGCTGCCGACCGACGCCATCGCCCCAAGATCGCCCCGCCGCGGAAGTCACTCGACCAGGGGTAGGCCCGGTTCAAACCGTTGAACGCCCAGTGGCCGGCAGGCCCCGTTGAAACCGTCCCGCAGGTGGGCCCCGCTCAGACCGTCGAAGTGGGCCCCAACCCAAGGTTCTGGCACGGATCTTGTGGTCGGGCTTGCGGCAACCGAGCTGGACACGGCCTTCGCCGCCGATCGCGCATTGATGGACCGCATTGCCGACCTCCAGGCTGCGTACCTCCACCAGCTCGCCGCGCTCCCGACGGCCGCCCGCCCGGCCACCACCTAGGTCAGGCCCGCCGGATGCTCGAGAAGTACCGCGTCCGGCTCTGGGTCCAGCAGCTCGGCACCGCGCCGACGGTCAGCGATGCCCGCATCCGCACGATGCTGAGTCCGTAGTCGGCCCTACTCGGCGTCCTGTGCCTCGATCAGGTCGAGGTCGCGGACGCAGAAGCGGTGGTGCTCGAAGGTCTCGTTGAGTACCGTGCCGAGGCACTGTCGTACCGAGCGGCCCCGGGCGTACGGCGGCCAGACATCGTCATCGGGCACCGGCGCTGGCGCTGCGAGCTGCACAGCGGTGGCCTTGTCGAGCCAACCCTCGAGCTCGGCGGCCTGTGCGTCACGCACGCTCACGATCTCGTCGAGGGCCGGATCGAGCGAGAGGTCAAGCCCGTGCGCTCCACGGTAGGGCTCGACGTCCGGCCCGATGCCCATCGGCGTGAACAGCTCCGTCGAGCCCAGGCAGCAGCGGCGGAACCACGAGTCGTGGACGAAGACCAGGTGGCGCATCGTCTGTACCGCCGACCACTCGTCGTTCACGCTGCGGCGCTCGATGCCGGGCGTACGGCGGATTCGCTCGATTGTGGCGGCCCAGCCGGCATGGAGCTGACGCGATGCCTCGCGCAGGTCGGCAGGGTCCTCGGAGCGGATCAGCACCCGCACCGGATGACGCCGGTCGAGCTCTGCCTCGACGTACGCGGTGACCTCGACACCGTTCACCACGAGGTTGGTGATGAGCCCGTCGATCACGGCATCCTGCATGACGACGCCGATCAGGCGTGCCCCGGTCAGATCGCACTCGCGGAACTCCGCACCGTGCAGATCCTCGTCGATATACCGCGTCATGCTCCGCATACTAGGTCCGAGCACCGACAAGCCAGCCTCCTCGGTGATTTTGACGGTGGTGTCCCAACCGTCAAAATCAGTCTGGCAGTCCGTCGCCCGCTGTCAGCCGACACCGCGGGGCTATCTTGTCGTTCCTACTCGTCGTCGTCCTCGTCAGCCTCGTCGTCCGAGACCATCTGCCATTCACCCGGCAGTGTGTCCCGCACAGCGTCGACCGCGGCGGGGCTGCGTCCATGAACCCACAACCACTGACCCCCATCATCCCGCAACAGCACGCCAGGACCCTGGAACCACCGCACCGGAGGACCGTCAGGGGCCGCCCAGAACGGCAGATCCGGAAGACCAAGCCGATCGAACTCGGCCTCCAGCATGCCCCGCGCCGTGTCGTCGAGCTCGCGGTTGTCAGTGGTGCTCGCTTCACAATCGAAGAGCATCGCTTCGGACAGCACCATTTCAGCCATAGCCACTGACAACCGTTCCGAATAGGGCACCCAGCCCTCCCCGAACTCCATCACGACCGGCGGATCGTCAAGGTCGAGCTGTGTCAGCCACACACCCCAGGACGCGCAGGACTGATTCTCATTGCGGAACACCAGCACAGACCCGCTGGGATCGACCTTCAACTGCGCCGGTGACAGCAAGGTGTCTTGCGACCTCGTCAGGTCCGGTCGGCGACCGAATAGCAAATACGCCTCGCGCAATGCGGCCGGCAAGACACGACCCAGACGGGCCGCGGCGGCGTCCAGGTCGGCGTGGTCCACGCCATCACCGTCGGCCAACGGCTTGCCGTAGGCCGCTGCGAACGAACGTACGAACTCCCACACCTGCTGCCGGTTGCCCATATCGCCCGGCGGCAGCCAGCCTTCACCCCTCGCACGGATCACGCCGCCGACGCTACTCGAACGCGCGGACGCCTCCGTGATCGTTCCGAGGTGTCACCGTCAGCAAGGCGGCTGGCGCTGAAATGCGCGTGGACCAGGCCGATACCAGCCTGGCCAGAGCGCCGACCAGTCACACTTTGCCCGGCCGTCAACAACACATGCCGATATAGGCATATGATGGCGCCCATGGCACGAGCAGCGACGACGTCGGACGTCTTCAACGCGATATCCGAGCCGCAGCGCCGGGACATCCTGGTATTGCTGCGGGCGGGTGAGCGGCCGGTGACCGAGCTGGCCCGGGAGCTGGGGATGACCCAGCCGGGGGCCTCCAAACACCTGCGGGTGCTCCGGGAGGTGGGGCTGGTGCGGGACCGCAAGAAAGGCAAGCAGCGTCTGTACGGCCTCGACGCGCGCGGGCTGCGGCCGGTCCATGAGTGGGCCGGCGGGTTCGAGCGGTTCTGGAACGAGAGTTTCGGCCGGCTGGACGCGTATGTGCAGGACCTCAAGCAGGCGAAGCAACAGGAGGAGTGAGGCGATGGCAGCGACGGAACGGGACGGGCTGGCGCGATCCGCGGCGGCCGACCGTGAGATCGTGATCTCCCGGGTCATCGATGCGCCACGGGAGCTGGTGTTCGAGGCGTTCACCGAGGTCCGGCACCTGTCGCGATGGTGGGGACCGGACGGGTTCACCACCACCACGCGGGCGTTCGAGTTCCGCGTCGGCGGGGTGTGGGACTTCGTGATGCACGGTCCGGACGGGACGGATTACCAGGAGTGGATCTCCTTCACCGAGATCGCCCGGCCGGAGCGGATCGTGCTGGTGCACCGTGAGTCCAGCGACGACCCGAACGCCTTCCGGTCAGTCGTGACGTTCGCGCCCGACGGCGCGGCGACCCGGATCGAGATGCGCACGGTGTTCCCCACCAAGGAGCTGCGCGACGAGGCGGTCGAGAAGTACCACGCGATCGAGGGCGGCCGGCAGACCCTGGACCACCTGGCCGCATACGTCGCGACATCGTTCGCCAAAGGAGTTGAGGACTGATGGCCGGGAAGACGTTCTTCAGCGTGTCGATGTCGCTGGACGGGTTCATGGCGCCGGACTCTCCTGAGGAGCTCATGGGGCAGCAGTGGATGGAACTGCAGCAGTGGATCTTCCCGCTGCGGTTCTTCCGGGAGAACCTGAAGTTCGGCGTGGGCGGCGATGAGGGGCGCGATAACGACATCGTGCGGGAGACGTTCGAACGCACCGGCGCGAGCGTGATGGGCAAGCGCATGTTCGACGCCGGCGAGAAGGCGTGGCCGGAAGAGGCGCCGTTCCACACCCCGGTCTTCGTCGTGACGCACGAGAAGCGCGACCCCTGGGAGCGGCCGGGCGGGACCGTCTTCCACTTCGTCAACGACGGCATCGAGACCGCGCTCGACCAGGCCCGCGCGGCCGCCGGCGATCGGGACGTCCGCATCGCGGGTGGCGGCGAGACGATCGTGGAGTACGTGAACGCCGGCCTGGTGGACGAGTTCTCGATCGCGCTGTCGCCGGTGCTGTTCGGTTCGGGAGTCCGTCTGTTCGAGGGCGTGGACGCCGGTCGCGTGGCGCTGGAGCCGGTTCGGTCGGAGCCGACGGAGCGGGTGACGCATCTGAGCTATGCAGTTCGGGAGCGGTGATCGTCGTCCGGGACCGCGTCTAGGCGGCCAGGCGCGGCCGGAATAGCGCCCTCTTCGGCTACCCTCGCGGGATGACCGGCCGAGCCCCGACCTTCCGGACCGCCACGATCGTCAGTGTGTGCGCAGCGCCCCTACTGATCGCAACCGCCTGCGGCGGCAGCGGGAGCAGCCCCGCGTCCGCGCCTCCCACGACGGCGACAACGGCGACAAGCACAACCGCGGGCTCGAACCCGACCACAAGCCAGCCACCGACAGCCCAGCCGCCCACCCCCGGCTCCCCCGCCGATCTCGCCGCACTCCAACGCGTAGTACCGCAGCCGGCGAACATCACCGCATACACCGGCGCCTTCACCCTCAGCGCCGCCACCACGATCCACGCCGACCCCGGCGCCGAGCCCGTCGCCGCCGACCTGGCCGCCTACCTCAAGCAGCAGACCGGCCTCACGCTTGCCGCCGACGCGAACAGCCCCGCCAACATCCAGCTCACGCTCCAACCCACCGGCGGCGACCCCGCCCTGGGCGCCGAAGGCTACAAACTGGAGATCACCACCGCCTCGATCAAGCTCACCGCCGCCGACCCCGCAGGCCTGTTCCACGGCGTCCAAACCCTGCGACAGCTCGTCACCGACACCAAGGTCCAGGCCGGAGCCATCACCGACCAGCCGCGTTTCGCCTACCGGGGCGTCATGCTCGACGTCGCACGGCACTTCTTCAGCGTCGCCGACGTGAAGTCCTACATCGACGCCGCCGCGCTGTACAAGGTCAACGAGTTCCACCTGCACCTCACCGACGACCAGGGCTGGCGCCTGACCGTGCCGGACTGGCCCAAGCTCGCGTCCGCCGGCGGCGCGACGCAGGTCGGCGGGGGTCCCGGCGGCTCCTACAGCGCCGCCGACCTGAAGGCAATCGTCGACTACGCCGCCTCCCGCTATATGACGGTGATCCCCGAGATCGACATGCCGGGGCACGTCGGCGCCGCCGTCTACGCCTATCCGCAACTCGCCTGCGACGGCCGCGAGCACGGGCCGGTGACCACCGTCTCGCCGGCGTTCGACGCGCTGTGCCCGTCGAGTGAATCAACATACAGATTTGTCGATTCAGCGACCGCGGCCGCCGCCGACGCGACCGCCGGACCGTACCTGCACATGGGCGGTGACGAGGCCCAGGCGCTGAACCTGACCCGGTACAACGCCTTCATCAAGCGCACGCAGGACACCGTCGCAGCCCACGGACGCACCCCCATCGCCTGGGCCGAGGCGGCCACCGCACCGCTGCTGCCGCAGACCGTGCTGGAATACTGGAACACCGCACAGCCGCAGCCCCCCGCCACGCAGGCCGCGGCCAAGGGCAGCAAGCTGATCATGGCCCCCGGCAGCCACGCCTACCTGGACCAGCAGTACACCCCCGGCTTCCCGCTCGGCCTGCACTGGGCCGGCTACATCCCGGTGTCCAAGGCGTACGACTGGGACCCGGTCACGGTCCTGCCCGGCGTCGCCCCGGCGGCGGTCCTCGGCGTCGAGGCCCCGCTGTGGACCGAGACGGTCAAGAGCCTGGCCGACGCCGAGACCCTGGCCTATCCGCGTATTCCGGCCATCGCCGAGATCGGCTGGTCCACACCGGCCACCCACGACTGGCGGAAGTTCGCGCAGCGGCTGGCCAAGCAGGGCCCGCTGTGGGACCGGCTGGGCATCAAATACTACAAGTCCCCGGAAATCCCCTGGAGCTGAGTACGGCCCGAGCAGTAGCTCACGCAGCGTGAAGGATCTACGCTTTCCGCAGGATGCAGAGCACGAATATACCCGGTATTCCTGGTCAGCATGATCTGGAAGGTCGCCGTGCGCATCGCGCGCCGCGAAGCCCTGCGCCACAAGGGCCGCTCCGCACTGGTCGCGGCGATGCTCGCGCTCCCGGTCGCCGGGGCCGCGGCGGCCGACACGGTCTACCACACGGTCAAACTGACCACCGCCGAGCAGCTCCAGCGCGACCTCGGCCAGGCCGACGCGCTCGTCTCCTTCGTGGCCCCGGCACAGATCCAGCAGCTCCCGAACGGCACCGTCCCGGCGCCGCCGCAAGCCGGAGGCATGCTCGCCGGCGCGCTGCAAGGCGTCCAGATCGCTTCACCGACCGACGCCGGAGTACTGCCGCCGGGCTCGCGCGTCGTGCCGATGCCGAACAAGCAGCAGCTGCGAGTCCGATCGCCGCATGGCTCCTACACCGTCCAAATCGCCGAACGCGACCTGAACGACCCGCTGCTGACCGGCATCTACAAGCACATGTCCGGCCGCGCACCGCACGCGAAGAACGAGGTGACGCTGTCCACCTCGCTGCTGAACTCGCTCGACAAACACCCCGGCGACCAGATCAGCGCCGAGTACCTCACCCGCACTGAACAGCCCGGCCCCGACGGCCGCCTGGCCGAGCACGCGCTGACGATCGTCGGCGAGTACGACGATCCCTCGCACCTGGACGACGACGAGATCTTCGCCTACCCCGGCACCCTGCCCTCCGCACCGGACGATCCCGGCCCCGGCCACTGGCTCGCGAGCGTCCCCGGCGGCCTGTCCTGGGCGCAGGTGCTGAACCTGAACCAGAGCGGGTATTCGGCCGAGTCCCGGCAGGTCGGCGAGAACCCGCCGCCGGATTCCCAGGTCCCGCTGCTGCGCGACCACCGCGGCGCGGCCGCGGGCAGCAGCCGGCTCACCGAGGCGCTGGTGGCGGTCAGCGCCGTCGGGATCGTCATGGCCCTGCTGGAAGTGGTGCTGCTGGCCGGCCCCGCATTCGCGGTCGGAGCGCGCAAGCGGCGCCGCGACTTCGGCCTGATGGGCGCCGCCGGAGCCGACCAGCGCATGGTGCGGGCCGTGGTCCTGGCCGACGGCCTGGTGCTCGGCGCCGTCGGCGGCCTGCTGGGCGCGCTGGCCGGGGTTCTGCTGGGACGGCTCGCGCTCCCGGAGGCGGTGAACCTGACGCACCGCGAGCCCGGCGCGTTCCGGATCGCGCCGCCGGACCTGGCCGGCGCCGCGCTGCTGGGCGTGGCCACCGGCCTGGTCGCGGCGCTGATCCCGGCGATCCTCACCGGCCGGCAGCAGGTGCTGGAATCGCTGACCGGCGGCCGGCGCGGGGCGCGCGGCGCGCCGTGGCGGCTGGCCGCGTTCGGCGCCGCGGTGCTGCTGGCCGGGATCGCCGCCACCGGCTACGCCGTCTACCAGCCCGGCATCCACACCGTGCCGCTGGTGGCCGGGATCGCGGTGTCCGAACTCGGCGTCGTGGCCTGCACCCCGCTGCTGGTGGCGCTGGCCGGCAAGCTCGGGCGGGCGCTGCCACTGACCGGGCGGATGGCGCTGCGCGACGGCGCCCGCAACCGGGGCCGCACGGCGCCGGCGGTCGCGGCGATCCTGGCCGCCGTGGCCGGCTCCACGGCGGTGGCCACGCTGCTGGCCACCGACGCCGCCCGCGGCCGCGCGCAGTATCACAGCACCCTGCGTCCCGGGCAGGTGGCGCTGATGTTCGGCTCGGCCGCCGCCCGGGAGTCCGAGGACAGGTCCCGGCCCGGATTGCGGTTCAGCGGCGTGGACATGGGGCCGGACAGCAAGCCGGCGGACACCCGGAAGGCGATCGCCGCGATCGGCGCCGCGCTGCCGGTGCGCTCGGCCTCGGTGATCCTGGCCCAGGACTACAACGGCTTCGTTCCGGTGAACCTGGTCGTGAAGCGCCCGACGGCCAGCGACTGCCCGTTCTTCGGCGCGAACAGCGCCCCGATCCCGGCCGGCCAGGACGGGGAGTCGATGATGCAGGCCGATCCGCGCTGCGCGGCGGCGTACGGCGGGGGCGAGGTCGTGCCCGGCGACGCCGGCACCCTGCGCGCGCTCACCGGCCGGGAGAACCCGGAGGCCGAGAAGGTGCTGGCCGCCGGCGGCATGGTGGTCTTCAACCGCTACGACCTCACCACCGACGATCCGGCGACCGGCCGGGCGACCTCGACCATCGCCCTGCAGCGCCAGTGCCCGCCGGACGGCGCGGACATGCCGGCCGAGGTGCGCAAGCAGTTCCAGCCCTACTGCTCCGGACCGCCGCCGGGCGACCTGACGCTGCCGGCCGCCGTGGCCCGGACCAAGGACGGCAGCGCCGTCAACGGCGTCCGGGCCCTGATCCCGCAGTCGGCGGCGGACAAGTACCCCGTGAAGTACACACCCTCGATGATCCTGTTCGACACCAACCGCACGCCCACGCGCGCCGAGGAGGAGCGGGCCAACGCCGCCGCCGAGACGCTGGGCACCACCGCGCTGCTGAAGGTGGAGCGCGGATACCAGGGCGGCCAGGACGCCGCGATGCTGGCGCTGGCCGCGGTCGCGGCGTTCGTGACCCTGGGCGCGGCGGCCATCGCCACCGGACTGGCGATCACCGACGGCCAGGCCGACCTGGAGACCCTGGCCGCGGTCGGGGCGCGCCCGCGCGTGCGGCGCACGCTGGCCGGCTCCCAGGCCACGATCACGGCGGTGATGGGGGCGGTCCTGGGCTCGGCGACCGGGCTGGTGCCGGCGGTGGCGATCATCGAGGCGCGCTCGCACAGTTTCGTGCAGTCCGCGGTCGACGCCCGCGGGGGGTTCGGCCCCTTCGGCGGCCCGCGGACCGTGCACGCGCAAAGCTACCTCGCGATCCCGTGGTGGTTCCTGACCGGCACGATCGTGCTCGTTCCGATACTCGCCGGGGTCGGCGCGGCGCTGGTGACCCGGTCGAAGGTTGAGATTCGGCGACGACGCGGATAGCCGGGGGCCGACGCGGGCAGAGGTGAGAAGCGGCCGGATGGCGCGCACCTGGCGGGCGCGCCATCCGGTCCTCAGCTATCTGGGGACCGGAGCCTGGGCTCAAGGATATGTCAGCCTCCGGTCAGCGACGGTGGCAGGTCACGCACCATGACCTTACCCGTCGCGTTGCGCGGCAGGGCGTCGACGAACACCACGTCGCGCGGCACCGTGGCGCTGGCCAGGTGCCGGGCCACGACCCCGCGCACCTGCGGCGCCGACATCTCCGCACCGGGACGCACCACGACGTAGGCGGCGAACCGCTGCCCCAGATCGCCGTCCGGCACCCCGACCACGGCGGCCTCCCGCACCTCCGGCAGCGCGGACAGCAGGTCCTCGACCTCGCGCGGGAACAGCTGCTCCCCGCCGCAGACGATCATGTCGGCGTCCCGGCCGTGCACGAACAGCCGCCCGGAGGAGTCCAGGTGACCACGGTCGTTCGTGGCCATGTATCCACCGCGGTACTCCTTGGTGGCGCCGGTGGTGTAGCCCTCGAAGAGCATGTCGTTCCACACGAAGATGCGGCCGGTGACGCCGCGCGGCACGATCGCGCCGTGCTCGTCCAGCACCACCAGCCGCGAGTCCAGCGGCGGGCGGCCCGCCGTGGTCGGGGCGATGCGCAGGTCCGCCGGCTCCGCGATGGCCGCCCACGAGACCTCGGTGGAGCCGTAGAAGTTATAGAGGACCTCGCCGAAGACATCCATGAAAGTGGTCACGACCGGCGACGGGATCGGCGCCCCGGAGGTCGCCACGACGCGCAGCGAGCCGGTGTCGAAGCTGTCGCGCAGCCCCGGCGGCAGCTCCAGGATCCGTTGCAGCACCACCGGAACGCCGAACACGACCGAGCACCGGTGCTCGGCGACGGCCCGCAGCGCCGCTTTGGGCTCGAAGGCGCGCTGCAGGATCAGGGTGTCGCGCAGCGCCATCCCGATCTGCAGGGCGGCCAGGCCCCACATGTGGAACAGCGGCGTGGCCACGAGCACTGATTCGCACGAGCGCAGCGGGATGCGCGACAGCAGCGCCGCCGCGGCGGCCAGCCCGGGCGGATTGGCACGGTAGGCGCCCTTGGGAGCACCGGTGGTGCCGGAGGTCAGGACGATGAGACGGCCCGGGACCTTCGGCGGGCGGCGCTTGCGGGGGCTGGCGGCGGCGATGACGTCGTCGACGGTGCCGACCGACGCGGTTCGGTACGCCTGCCGGCTGAATCGGCTCGTCACCGGGCCGGCACTCGCATCCGGCCAAGCGACGACCACCGGCGTGTCCAATCGCGCGGCGGCGACGTGCTCGGCGAACTCCGCGTCGGCGACGACGACCGCCGGGCTGTGGCTGCGCAGCACCTCGGCCGTGGCCCGCGGCGCCAGCCCGGTGTTCAGCAGCATCACATCGGCGCCGAGTTCAGCGCAGGCCACCACCGTCTCCACGAACCAGGCGTGATTCCGGCACAGCACCGCCACCCTGCTCCCCGGGGCCACGCCCAGCGCCTCCAGGCCGTTGGCCAGCCGCACGGCGCGGCGGTGCAGCTCCCCGAACGTCACCTGGCGCCGCTCGTCGATCACCGCGATCCGCTTCGGCGAACAGGCCGCGGCCGCGCGGTAGCCGCCGGCGACCGTGGCGCCCCAGCGGGCCACGATCGCCAGCTGGCGGACGGTGCGGTCGGGACGGGCCGCGGCCAGGATGCCGGAGCGCGTCAGGATGCGCAGGACGCGGATCCGGTTCCCTTTCGGACCGGCGACTTCGCTGCGGGTGACGGACATGATGCGGGTGCCTTCCTGTCAGGCAGTCGGGCCGTCGAACGGCCAGCCGGTGCGGCTGGTCGCCCGGTCCCGCGCCGAGAGCGAGTCGGCGCGGGACCGGGCAGCTGGTGGGGACGCGGGGCGTCAGTCGCCGAGCAGCCGGCTGACGACCTTGCCGGTGGCGTTGCGCGGCAGCTCGTCGACGAAGTACACGTCCCGCGGCACCGAGAAGCGCGCCAGACCGGTCTTGACCAGGGTCTTGACGTCCTCTTCGGTCATGGAGGCGCCGGGCAGCAGCGCGATGTAGGCGGCGAAGCGCTGGCCCCACCCGGCGTCCGGCACCCCGACCACGGCGCACTCGCGCACCCCGGGCTGGGCGGCGATGAGCTCCTCGACCTCGCGCGGGAAGACGTTCTCGCCGCCGGAGACGATCATGTCGTCGTCGCGGCCGGAGACGAACAGCAGTCCGTGGGCGTCGACGAAGCCGCGGTCGCCGGTGGCCATGTAGCCGTCGGCGACCTCCTTGCCGGCGCCGTTGGTGTAGCCCTCGAAGAGCATGTCGTTCCAGACGAAGATGCGGCCCACCTCGCCGGTCGGCACCGGCTCGCCGGAGTCCACGTCCCGGATCACGATCTTCGAGCCCAGCGGCGGCCGGCCGGCCGTGGTCGGGGCCCGGCGCAGGTCCTCGGGGTCGGCGACGGAGGCCCAGGAGACCTCGGTGGAGCCGTAGAGGTTGTAGAGCACCGGCCCGAAGGCGTCCAGGAACCTGGTCACGGCGGCGGCCGGGATCGCCGAGCCGGACAGCGCGACCACGCGCAGCGAGGAGGTGTCGTACTTCTTGATCACGTCGTCGCCGAGGTCCAGGATGCGCTGCACCATCACCGGCACCGCGAACACCGCCGTGGGCCGCTTGGCCTGGACCGCCTTGAGCGTGGCCTCCGGATCGAAGCGGCGCTGCATGATCAGCGTGGCCCGCAGCGCCATGCCGAGCTGGAGCGCGGCCAGGCCCCAGGTGTGGAACATCGGCGCCGGGACCAGGATCCGCTCGCCGGCGCGCAGCGGGATGCGGCTCAGGATCGAGGCGGCCGCGCCGATACCCGGCGGGTTCGGGCGGCGCGCGCCCTTTGGGGCGCCGGTGGTGCCGGAGGTGAGCACGATGATGCGGCCGGGCCTGGCCGGGGGCTTGCGGGCCGCGGCGGAGGCGGTGTCGACGACGTCGTCCAGGGTCAGCGGGACCTCGGCGCCCTCCTCGTACCAGGAGTTGAGGCGCAGCGCCCGGCTCGGGCAGCCGGACAGGACCGCGTCGAACTCGGTGTCGGCGATCACCGCCGCGGGCTGCTGCTCCTCGATCACCTGCGCCAGCTGCCCGGCGGACAGGCCGGTGTTCAGCAGGACCGCGTCCACGCCCAGCTCGGCGCAGGCGACGAAGCAGGTGATCATGCCGGCGTGGTTGCGGCACAGCAGCGCGATCTTGTCGCCGGGCTTTATGCCGCGCGCCTCCAGTCCGTTGGCCAGGCGGGTGGCGCGGGTGGTGAGCTGGCGGTAGGTGAGCACGACGCGCTCGTCGACGACGGCTTCGGCGTTGGGGCTGCGCGCGGCGGCGGCGCGGAAGCCGCCGGCGATGGTCGCGCCCCAGGAGAACAGCGCGCGCAGCTGCCCGGCACTGCGGTGCGGGGGTCCGGGGCGGATCACCCCGGCCCGTACCAGGGTCGCGGCCACCGTCAGGGGGGAGCCGCCGCCGTCGATGGTCGCGCCTGCCGGGCCGGGCATGGTCGGTACCTGCTTTCGTTCGTTCGCCGGAACGCTCGAAGTTACCCTCCGGTAAATTGGAGCGGACGTCAATACCCCGCGCGGGTGGCGGCCGGGCCGGGGGCCGGACGGGTGAATGTCATAGTGTTGAGAATGTACCCGGACGCGCCGGAGGCCTAGAAAGGACTCATGCGATCGCGACCGGAGCATCCACGAACCCTGCGATCTGACCTTCGAGAGCACCGGTGGCACCTCCTCCGGCACCAGGCGGCCCGGCTGCTGGCCGCCGCCGCACTGGCCGCCGCTGCGGCGGTGGCGGCGGCCGCGCCGGCCCATGCCGATCCCTCCTCGTTCCCCTTCTCCCCCTCCTCCGGCATCGACGACTTCGCCTGCCGCCCGAGCGCCGAGCACCCGCGGCCGCTGGTGCTGCTGCACGGGACGTTCCTGAACCCGACCGCACAGTGGCCGATCGGCGGACCGTACTTCGCAGCGCGCGGGTACTGCGTCTTCGAGCTCGACTACGGACAGTACGACGACATCCCGCTGGTGCACGGGCTCGCGCCGATCGAGGACTCGGCGCGGCAGCTGGACGGCTACGTCGACCGCGTGCTGGCGGCGACCGGCGCGCACCAGGTCGACATCGTCGGGCACTCGCAGGGCGGCGGGGCGCTGCCGCGCTACTACCTGAAGTTCCTCGGCGGGGCGGCGAAGGTGCACATGCTGGTCGGGATCGCGCCGACGAACCACGGCGGCACCGCGTCGGGGGTGTTCACGCTGGCGCAGCAGGTGCCGGGGGCCACGGAGGTGCTGGGGACGGCGTGCCCGTCGTGTGTGGAGCAGATGGTGGGGTCCGATTTCAACGAGAAGTTGGACGCCGGCGGGGACACGGTGCCCGGGGTGCGCTACACGACGATCGTGACGCGGCTGGACGAGGTGATGACGCCGTATACGAACCAGTTCCTGGTCGGGCCGGATGTGCGGAACGTCGTGGTGCAGGACTTGTGTCCGCTGGATGTGTCGGAGCACGTGCTGGTCGGGACGGTGGACGGGGTCGCGCTGCATGAGGCGGCGAATGCTTTGGATCCGCAGGATGCGACGCCCACGACGTGCGCTGATCTGCTGGGCGGGGTGACCGGGGTGGTGACGGGGCTCCTTTAGGGTCGGCGTATGTCTTCGAGGGTCGAACCCGCCGCGCCCGCCGATCTCTGGGTCGTCGCCGGCGCTCCCGGTGCCGGGAAGTCGACGGTCGCCGCGCTGCTCGCGCGGCGGCTGTCGCCGGTGCCGGCGGTGCTGGACAAGGACACGTTGTATAGCGGCTTCGTCGCCGAGACCCTGGCGGCTGCCGGGCGGGACTACGGTGAACGCGAGGGGGCTTGGTACGACGAGCACGTCAAGGCGCACGAGTACGGCGGGATGACCGCGGCGGCGCGGGAGATCCGTTCCCACGGCTGCCCGGTGATGCTGGTGGCGCCGTTCACGTCGCAGGTCCGCGATCCGGGGCGGTGGGCGCGATGGTGCGCCGAACTCGGCGGCGGGACGGTGCGGCTGGTGTGGGTACGGTGCGAGGTCCCGATCCTGCGGGAGCGGATCGTCGCGCGGGGGCGCGGGGCGGACGCGGCCAAGCTCGCGTCCTTCGACAGGTGGGCGGCGGCGATACTTCCGGATACGCCGCCTCCGGTGCCGCACCATGTGGTCGACACTTCGGACTCTCGACCGGACGGCGTGGTGGCGGCTGTCGAGATGATCGCCGAGGCCTCTACCGCATAGGGTTCGATGTATGAGCCTGCTGACCGCCGAAGACCAGTACCGCCGCGCCGAAGCCTTCGCCGAACTGCACGCCGGACCCGACGTCTTCGTGATCGCCAATGCCTGGGACGCCGGCACCGCGAAGATCTTCACCGCCCTCGGCTTCCGGGCCCTGGCCACCACCAGCGCCGGCATCGCCCACAGCCTCGGCCTCGGCGACGGCGCCATCAGTCGCGACGCTTCCTTGGCGAACGCCCGCGCCCTGGCCGCCGCCACCCACCTACCGGTCGCGGGCGATTTGGAGAGCGGTTTCGCCGCCGACGGCGACGGTATCGCCGGGACCATCCGGCTGGCCGCGGATAACGGCCTGGTCGGCGGCTCCATCGAGGACGCGGTCGACGGCGCGGTGATCCCGCTCGGGGAAGCGCTGGAACACCTCGCGGCGGCGATCGAAGCGGCCCGTGCACTGCCGTTCCCGTTCACGCTGACCGCGCGCGCCGAGAACTTCTTGTACGGACACGACGATCTGAAGGACACCATCGCACGCCTGCAGGCGTACGAGGCAGCCGGCGCCGATGTCCTGTTCGCACCCGGACTGACCACCGAGGAACAGATCCGCGCTGTGACCTCCGAGGTCGGCAAACCGGTGAACGTCCTGGCCGGCGGCGCGCGCCTGAACGCCACCGTCGAGCAGCTCGGCGAATGGGGCGTGCGGCGGATCAGCCTCGGCTCGAACCTGTCGCGGGCGGCAGTGAGCGCGGCGATCGCCGGCGCGCGGGAGATCGCGGAGCGGGGGACGTTCGAGTTCGGGCGGAGCGGGGTGCTTCCGCATGCGGAGATCGAGGGCTACTTCGGGTAAGGAGGCTGCGGATTACCCCGAGCATCCGCCTCCGCGAGCACTGATGCCGTATAGCTCAGAACAGCGTCGGCGTGTCGTAAACCAACGGCCGCCGACGCTCAGCCGTCCGCATCCCACCGACACGCGCACCGTCCCCAGCCGCAACGGTGTGCCGCCCTGCCAGCAGCCGCGTATCCAGCAGCAGCGGCGCGCCGTCGTCCACGGCCACTAGCACATGCTTGCCGATCACCGTCCGCACCTCGCCCACCAGCGTTCCGGTGTCATCCAGCGCCTCGACCTCGTGATACGTCGCAGGCGCGCCATCGGTCAGGCCGAAAAAGGCCGTGTTGTCGATGATCGGACCATCCGGAAACGCTTCGACCGCATGGTCCGCCAGGATCCGCAGAGCTCTGCTTCGAGCCTCCGTCAACGCCGACCGCAACCCCTCGGCGTCCGGCAACCCCCACCAGGCCTCCACCTTCGCCCGCGACCGGTACCGCTCCTTCGCCAGCCCCGAAGCAGACAACGTGAGCTCAGCACGCCGTATCGCCGGCAGCGGCCCGGTCGCGACCAACGTGTACCCGATCGCCCCCTGCTCCAGCAGCCGAGCCACACCGCGCTGCACCGCCGTGATACCCACCTTCAGCATCCCGGGCGCGAACCACGCCAAGTAGAGCTGGTAGCTACGACCGTCATCAGTAATGCGGTCCCGCGCGATGGCCAAACCATGATCGCGGTTCTGACAGGCAGGACACTGCGCCAGTGTCGACCCCGCATCGATGTCAGCGTCGCCCGCACACGGCGTACGGCCGGTACCAGGCGCGGTCCACCCGATGCAACGGCGGCGGCCCGACCAGGTGAGCGCCAGGCGCGTGCCCGGTGCCAAAGCTTTGAGCCGAAGGTCGCCACCGTCGACCGCGGTCAACGCGGGCCGTTCCTCGAACCAGCTCAGGCCGGTGCACAAGCGATCGGGCGCCGGTGCGGGCGCGGGTACGGACGCTGAGACAGGGTTCGGTGTCGCGTTCACACCCACCATTGTCCCTTGCGGCCGGCGCTATGCCGTGCCACCGATCAGGCCCCGTCAACACCCGCTCGGCGCGCGTCAGACCCCTTCGAATCCGCACCGTCCCCCAGCGGAACCCGCAACCCCTCCAGAATCACGTCGGCGATCAGCTCCGGCCGCCCGCCGGCCACGATCGCCTGCCCCATCCCGCACATCAGCGCGTCGAAGTCCTCGACGCCCAGATCCCCGCGCACCGCTCCGGCCCGCTGCGCCCGCTGCATGATCGCGAGTTTGCGCTCGTGCAAGTCCTGGCGGAAGTACGCGCACGACTCGCCCTGCAGGTCGGCCGTCGACTGCATCTTGAAGGTCTCGCGCAGCCCGACGTCCTCGCTCATCAGCCGGGCCATGGCGTGGAAGAAGCCGCGAATGGCCACCGCCGGCGCGTCGGTCACCAGCGCGTCTTCGGCCTGGGTGATGACGGTCTCCGAGCGGTACGTCACCAGCTCGACCGTCAGCGCCTCCTTGGTCGGGAAGTGCCGGTAGACCGTGCCCACGCCCAGGCCGGCCCGCTGTGCCACCTCGTCCATCTGCAAGGACATGCCCTGGGTGCGGAACAGGTCGTCGGCGGCGCTGATGATCGCCTCCCGGTTCCGGCGGGCGTCGGCGCGCAGGGGGCGGGTCGGCGGGGACTGGGTGAGGACCATGTTTCGCACGGTACACCGCCCGTTGACTAAACGGAAGTTGAACTCCGGTTCCGCTTGACAACCGGAGGGAGCGCTCCGCTACTGTCGTAAACATTAAAACCGGAACCGTAACTCACCTTCCGTTTGAGGGGATGCATCTCGTGTCAGCTGCTGCTCCGAGCACAGCGCCGGCCACGCCGGAGGGCCGGACCATCAACCGCGGCGCGGCGCTGGGCCTGCTCGCGATGACTCAGTTCGTGCTGGTCCTGGACGCCGGTATCGTCGGCGTCGCTCTGCCGTCCCTGGTCAAGGGGCTGGGCTTCGCCCAGAACGACCTGTCCTGGGTCACCAATGCCTACACCCTGATGTTCGGCGGCTTCCTGCTCTTGGGCGGGCGCCTGGCCGACTACTTCGGGCGCCGCCGGATGTTCATGGGCGGCTTGATCTTGTTCTCCGCGGCCTCGCTGCTCGGTTCGCTGTCGCCCTCACCGGGCTGGCTGATCGGCGCCCGGGCCATCCAGGGCTTCGCCGCCGCGGTGGTCTCCCCCGCCGCGCTGTCCCTGCTGCTGATCTCCTTTCCGGACAACACCGACGCCGAGAAGGCCGAGCGCAACAAGGCGCTGGGCGTCTGGGGCGCGGTGGCCGGGGCCGGCGGTGCCGTCGGCCTGATCCTGGGCGGCATGCTGACCGACTGGTTCGGCTGGGAGGCCTGCTTCTGGGTGAACGTGCCGATCGGGGTCGCGGCCGCGCTGCTGGCGCCGCGGGTGCTGCCGGAGGGCGCGCCGACGGGCAACCGGACCGGGTTCGACCTGGCCGGCGCCTTCACCGTCACCGGCGGTCTGGCCGGGATCGTGTTCGTGCTCGTCAACGCCCAGAAGGTGGGCTGGACCTCGCCGGAGACCCTGGGCCTGGGCGCGGTGAGCCTGGCGCTGATCGCCGCCTTCATCGTGATCGAGTCGCGGACCCGGCTGCCGCTGGTGCCGCTGTCGATCTTCAGGCGGCCGGTGCTGCGCGGCGCCAACGCCGCCTCGCTGCTGCAGGTCATGGGCCTGATGCCGGCGTTCTTCTTCATGACCCTGTACACCCAGCAGGTCCTGGGCTACTCGCCGCTGAAGTCGGGGCTGTCGCTGGTGCCGATCGCGCTGGCGATCGTGGTGGCGGCCACGATCGCCGGGCAGCTGGTGGCCAAGATGGGCATCAAGCCCACCACCATCGGCGGCATGGTGATCATGTCCCTGGGCCTGCTGTGGGCCTCCGGGATGCCGGCGGACGGCAGCTACGTCACCGACCTGCTGCTCCCGCAGATCGTCATCGGCCTGGGCGCCGGCCTGGCCTGGGTGGCGCTGACCGTGGCCGGCACCGCCGGCGCCTCGGAGGAGGAGTCCGGCCTGGCCTCGGGCCTGCTGAACACCTCCCAGCAGATCGGCGGCGCCCTGGGCCTGGCGATCCTGGCCGCGGTGGCCTCGGCGCGCACCACGCACCTGTTCGGCACCGGCGACAGCCCGACGCAGGCGCTGTCCGGCGGCTTCGGCACGGCGCTGCTGGCCGGCGCGGGGCTGGGCGTGCTGGCCGCGATCGCCACGGTGTTCCTGCTCCCGGGCAAGAACGCGCTGCCGGCGGTCGACGAGCACGCGATCGAGCTGGCCGAGGAGACCGACCACATCGCGATCCTGCCGGTGGGCGACGCGGTGTCGGCCAACTAGGAGCCAGGTAGCAGCCAGTACAACCCGAACACGCGCGATGACAACGGCCGTCCCCCGAATGCTCGGGGGACGGCCGTTGCGCGCCGGGTACTGTCGGTCCCGGCGGGTACGGTCGCATCATGTTCGAGAATACGAAAGCCTTCAGCGGCTTCTCGGTGGACGACATCCCGGCCGCGAAGCAGTTCTACAACCAGGTCCTCGGCATCCCCGTGACCGAGGCCAACGGCATGCTGCGCCTGCACATCGCCGGCGGCACCGAGATCCTGGTCTACCCCAAGGGCCCGGCGCACCGCGCCGCCACCTTCACGATCCTGAACTTCCCGGTGACGGACATCGAGGCGACGGTGAAGCAGCTCAAGGAGCGCGGTGTCGCCTTCGAGCAGCTGCCCGGCGTCGGCGAGGACGGGATCAACCGGTCCGGCGGCCCGCTGATCGCCTGGTTCAAGGACCCGGCGGGGAACTGGCTGTCAGTCATTCAGGAGTAGCGGCTGACAAGAGGCAGGAAGATCTCGTCGACGATCGCCTCGATCAGCCGATCCGGTACCGGCGTCTCGGCCAGGGAGAGTTCGCCGTATAGCAAGGCGATCGGAAGACGGACGATGTGGTCGTCGGGCGCTTCGCTGATCTGTCCGCGCTGCCGTGCTCGGTCAAGGATCAGCGTCATCGACTCGAAGCCGTCCCGGGCGGCGCGGCGTCGCACCGACGCCGCGAGCCCGCCGTCGGGTTCGGGACCAGCGGCCACGCTGTCACAGCGCTGCTTAAGTGTCCTCAGCAGCTCCAGCAGATCAGTGCGCAGGTCGCCGGTCTCGATCGGACCGGCGTTCAGCGGCGTGACCCGCCGCGCGATGGCCGCGGCGAGCAGTCCGCCGCGGTTGGGCCAGCGCCGGTAGAGAACGGCCTTGCTGGTCCCCGCACGTTCCGCGACGGCACCCATCGTCACCCGGTCGTGGCCGACTTGGGCGAGTTCCTCCCACGCGGCATCCAGGATGGCGTCTTCCAGTGCTGCCCCCCGGCGACGGGTACGCGGTGAAGAGGTCACGGCCAATAGGGTACTTGGCGTTCCTTATCCGAGCCAGCTAGCCTCATAGGAAACGCGGAGTTTCTTATGGAGGGGGTCTGGTGAAGCTGCACTACAAACTCAGAGGCAACGGGCCGTTACTGCTGATCCTGCAAGGCGGGGACGGGAACGCCGATGCGACGGATCGGCTCGCCGACCATCTCGTGGACCACTACACGGTTCTGACCCACGACCGGCGCGGGCTCTCGCGCAGCCCGATCGACGACCCCGACGCCGCTATAGACCTGTCGACGCACAGCCAGGACGTGTCGCATCTCCTCGCCGCGCTCACCGACGAACCGGCGCTCGTCTTCGGCTCCAGCATCGGCGCGCTCATCGGCTTGGACCTGATATCCCGGCATCCCGAGCAAGTTCGGTTGCTGATCGCCCACGAGCCCCCGGCGACCCACCTGCTGCCCGAGCCCGAACGCGACCAAGCCGCCGCCGACCAGGAGGAGGTCGAAACCCTTTACCGGCGACACGGACTACGCGAGGCCATGACGAAGTTCATGGCCATCGCCGCGATCCGCTACGACGACCGCGAGGACGACGTCGAAATCCCGCCTCCGGCGCCGGACCGCATCGCCAACCTGGACTTCTTCCTCACCCACGACGCGCCCGCCGTGCGCCGCTACCGGCTGGACCTGCCCCGCCTGCGCGCGATCGCGCAGCGGATCGTACCGGCCGGCGGTGCCGACGCCGAAAGCCTCTCCCGACGCTGCGTCCACATGCTCGCGGCCGAACTGGACCAGCCGCTCATGGACTTCCCCGGCGGCCACACCGGGTTCCTTCTACGCCCCCGAGGCTTCGCCGCCCGGCTGCATCAGGTGCTGACTGACAGTGTCACCACCGGTTCGAACGCCGCTGACGACTGACCGGACCTACTTCCCATCCGGAATCGCGAACCACCCCGGCACCGACGCGGCGAAGATCATGTCGCCGCCGATCTTGAGCCTGCCCTTCAGGAACAGCTCCACGCCGCGGACGGCGCCGGTCACCAGCCGCAGGAACGGCACGCCGTCAGCCGTGATGGTGACCCGGGGGTGCTCGGTGAGCTCCTTGGAGGTGGTGCAGACGCCGTCCTTGATGAACGCCTGGTACGAGTCCTTGGCGCCGTCCGGGCCGCCGGTGATCACGAAGTGCACCGCGACGGTCTGGCCCTTGGCCTTGTCGGCCCGGAAGTGGTCACCCATGCGGCGGAAGACCTCGTCCAGCACCTGAGTACGCAGCGCCGGGTCGGCCAGGACCGCGCGCAGTTCGGCGTCGGAGAGCCCGCCGACCATGCCGGCCAGCTGGTTCGGGTCGGCACCGGCCAGCTCCACGGGCAGGCCGCCAGTGCCGGAGGTCCCGGACGTCCCGGAGGTCTCAGTCATGGCGGAATCACCTCTGGATCGTTACGTCGTTCTACGGTACGTTCAGTTGCGTCACAGTCTTGTCCGCCGACCCGGCGTCCGCAAGGGGCAGTGGGAAATGAGCTTCAACCTGGAGGCGCTCGGCGTCTGGACCGAGCCGAAGCGCTTCACCGTCGAGCCGGAGCGGATCGCGGCGTACGCGGCGGCGACCAACGACCCGATCGCCGAGCACCGCCGCGGCGAGCTGGCCCCGCCGGTGTTCGCGGTGCTGCCGGCGTTCGACTCCGGCGCCGAGGCCGTGCTGGCGGTGGCTCCGGCCGAGCTGCTCATGATGCTGGTGCACGGCGAGCAGGACTTCTTCTACCACCGGCCGATCACGCCGGGCATGGAGCTGTCGACGCGCTCGGCGCCGGTGGGCGTGCGGCAGACCTCGGCCGGCGTGGTGGTCGCGGTGCGGTCCGAGACCCGCACCGCCGGCGGCGACCTGGTGAACGAGCAGTGGATGTCCACCTTCTTCCGCGGCGCGCAGGGCCAGCGGTCGGCCGGCGAGTCGGCACCGGGGCACGCGCCGGCCGAGGCGGTGCGCGGCACCGATCCGGTCGGCGAGGCGAAGCAGCACGTGGACGCCGACCAGACCGTGCGCTACGCCGAACCGTCCGGCGACCACAACCCGATCCATTTGGACGAAGACTTCGCGCGCTCGGTCGGGCTGCCGGGGATCATCAACCACGGCCTGTGCACGATGGCGTTCGCCTCGCATGCTGTGATCGGCATCGCAGAGGCCGATCCTCGCACCTTGAAGCGGCTCGCCGTACGCTTCGCCAAACCGGTGCCGCCAGGGCAGGACATCAGCACCCGGATATGGCGGAGCGGGGCCGGGGCATACGCGTTCGAGACCGCCTCGGAAACCGAGGCGGTGGTCCTCAAGGACGGCCTGGCGGTCTTCGAGCCCTGAGCCGCCTTTCAGCCCGGCCCTCGGTCACCGGACAACGCCAATGACCAGAAGTCACATCAAGGAGCCAAGGAGCAGTATGGGAGTCCTGGACGGCAAGGTCGCGATCGTCACCGGATCGGCGCGCGGCATCGGGCGGGCCACCGCCGACCTGTTGGCCTCGCAGGGCGCCGGCGTCCTGATCAACGACCTGGACGCGGACGTCGCCGCCGAGACCGCGGCCGAGATCGCCAAGGCGCACGGCGCCGACACGGCGGTGTTCGGCGGCGACCTGACCGCCGAGGGCGTCCCGGAGGCGCTGGTGGCCAAGGCCGTGGACAGCTTCGGCAAGATCGACATCCTGGTCAACAACGCCGGCTACACCCTGGACAAGCCGATCCACCTGATGAGCGACGACTGGTTCCAGCGGATGCTCGACATCCACACCGTGGTCCCGTTCCGCACCATCCGCGCGGCCGCGCCGTACTTCCGCGAGCCGGCGAAGAAGGAGCGCGAGGAAGGCATCGAGGTCTTCCGCAAGATCGTCAACGTCTCCTCGGTCTCCGGCACCATGGGCAACGCCGGCCAGGCCAACTACTCCGCGGCCAAGTCCGCGGTCGTGGGCCTGACCAAGACCCTGGCCAAGGAGTGGGGCCAGTTCAAGGTCAACGTCAACGCGGTGGCCTTCGGCCACATCGAGACCCGCCTGACCGCGGCGAAGACCGAGGACAACACCATGACCATCGGCGGCGAGACGGTCCAGCTGGGCATCCCGGAGGCGATGATCGGCGCGACCAGCTTCCTGATCCCGCTGGGCCGCCCGGGCACGCCGGAGGAGGCCGCCGGCGGCGTGTTCTTCCTGTGCTCGCCGTGGGCGAACTACGTGACCGGCCAGGTGCTGAACGTGACCGGCGGTCAGTGGCTCGGGATGATGTCCTGAAGTCAACCCTTATAGCTGAACGAACATGGAAGAGGCGCACAGGGTGACCGACGACGAGTACCGCCAGTACCGCGTCGACGACCTCGCGCGCCTTTCCGGGATGACGGTCCGCAACATCCGCGAGCACCAGTCCCGCGGCCTGCTGCCGGCCCCGACGGTCCGGGGCCGGGTCGGCTACTACGGGCCGGAGCACCTGGAACGGCTGGAGCAGATCAAGCGCCTGCAGGCCGACGGCTTCACCCTGGAGTCGATCCGGCGGATGCTCGGCGGCGGCGCGCAGTTCGCCTCGTTCGCCGCGGCGGTGCACCAGGCGTTCGACGACGGCGAGCGCCGGGTGGTGCGGCTGGAGGACGTCCACACCCTGTTTCCCGGTCTGGAGGAAGGCTCCTCCGACGACGGCCAAGGCGCCGCGCTGTTGGACTCAGCGGTCGAACTGGGACTGCTACGTCCGCTGGGTAACGGCCGCTACGAGGAACGCTCGCCACGCCTGACCCGCATCGGCGCGGAGCTGATGGCGCTGGGCATCCCGCCGGCCCGGGCGCTGAAGGCCGCGACGGAGGCGCGCGCACATGTGCAGGCCGTGGCGAAATGCTTCGTCCAGCTCTACATGGACCAGATCTGGGCCCCGTTCGAGGCCGCCGGCCATCCCGCCGACGCCTGGCCGGAGATCCTCAGCGGCCTGGACCGGCTGCGGCCGCTGGCCCTGGACTCGGTGCTGGCCCTGATGCGGATGGCGCTGGACGAGGTGGCGACGACGCTGATCGAGGAGCGGGCGGGGCCGCGGTAGAGCGGCCCCGCGCCGGCGTCGGCGGAGAGTCAGCCCTCGGCGGCGCCCATCTCCTCGCGCACCGCCGCGGCGAACGCGTCGATATCGGCCTCGGTGGTGTCGAACGAGCACATCCACCGCACCTCGCCGGTGTGCTCGTCCCACGTGTAGAACCGGAACCGCTTCTGCAGCCGCTCGGTCACCTCGGCCGGGATCACCGCGAACACCGCGTTCGCCTGCACCTCGTGCGTGATCCGCAGACCCGGTATGTCGCGCACCGCCGCGGCCAGCCGCTGCGCCATGGCGTTCGCGTGCGAGGCGTTGCGCAGATAGAGGTCACCGGACAACAGCGCCTCGAACTGCGCCGAGATGAAGCGCATCTTGGAGGCCAGCTGCATCGACATCTTGCGCAGGTACAGCACGCCGTGCGCGGCCTCGGGGTTGAGCACGACGACGCACTCCCCGGCCAGCAGCCCGTTCTTGGTGCCGCCGAAGGTCAGCACGTCCACGCCGGCGTCGGTGGTGAACTCCCGGAACGGCCGGCCCAGGGTGGCCGCGGCGTTGGCCAGGCGCGAGCCGTCCAGGAACACCTTCATGCCGTGGGCGTGCGCGTGGTCGCAGATCGCTGTGATCTCCTCGGGGGTGTAGCAGGTCCCGAGCTCGGTGGACTGGGTGATCGCCACCACCAGCGGCTGCGCCCGGTGCTGGTCGCCCCAGCCCCAGGCGTGGGTGTCGATCAGGTCCGGGGTGAGCTTGCCGTCCGGGGTCGCCACGGTCAGCAGCTTCAGGCCGCCGATCTTCTCCGGCGCGCCGCACTCGTCGACGTTGATGTGCGCGCTGTCCGCGGCGACCACCGCCCCCCAGCGCTCGCTCATCGCGTCCAGGGCGATGACGTTGGCGCCGGTGCCGTTGAAGACCGGGAACGTCTCGGCGCGCTCGCCGAAGTGACCCCGGAACACCTCCCGCAGGTGCTCGGTGTAGACGTCCTCGCCATAGGAGACCTGGTGGCCGCCGTTGGCGACCGCGATCGCCTCCAGGATCTCGGGGTGGATCCCGGCGTAGTTGTCGCTGGCGAAGCCGCGGTATTCGGGGTCGTGGCGGCGGGTGATGGTCACGGGGTTCCCTCGGGGATGCTCAGGTCGGTCAGGTTGATCAGGTCGGTCAGGTCGATCAGGGCGCGAGCCGGACGCGAGTGCCGTTGACCTCCGCGGCCGGGGAATCCCAGACTTTCACGATTTCGGCGGCGAGATCGTCGACATGGGTGTAGCCGGGGAACGTGCCCTCCGGCTTGGCTTCCTTCATCGCGTCGGTGAGCAGGGCCTTGACCACCAGGACCACCGCCGCGGCCTGGTCTCCGCCCTTGGTGAAGGAGTCGGCCAGGGCCAGCGTCCACGCCTCGGCGGCGGCCTTGGCGGCGCCGTAGGCGGCGTTGCCGGCGGTCGGGGCGGCGGCGGCGGTGGCCGAGACGAGCACGAAGCGGCCGTCGCCGGAGGCCGCCAGCGGCTCGGCGAACGCCAGCGAGGTGTGCTGGGTGGTCTGGATCAGCAGCTTGTGCAGCAGGTCCCAGTCCTCCAGCCTGGTCTCAGCGAAGGACTTCGACCCGCGCCAGCCGCCGACCAGGTGGACCAGGCCGTCGACCCGGCCGTGCTCCTTCACCACGCCCTCGGCGAACGCCTTGGTGGCCTCGAAGTCGAGCAGGTCCACCACCGCGGGAACGGCACGGCCCGGGCCGACGGCGACCGCGGCGGCGCGCTCGGCGTGCTCGATCGTGGTGTCGATGCCGATGACGGTGGCCCCGGCGGCGGTCAGCGCGCGCACCAGGGCGCCGCCGGCCCCGCCGCCGGCGCCGGCCACCACGACCACGGACTCGTTGTTCAGGCTCATGGTGCTGATGTCTCCGATCACGCGAGTCGCTATTGAAGACTGAAGGCTACGGGCTCCGCCGCTCCCGGGCGCGCTCAGCCCGTGACGCCGCGCGTGGCCTCCACCACCGGCGCCAGCTTCTTGCTCAGGGCCTCGTAGAACATCGACAGCGGGAACTCGTCCGGCAGCACCGCGTCGACCAGGCCCCGGGGCGGTCCGTCCAGCGGCAGCGCCGAGGCGCCCCGCGCCCACACCGAGGCCGGGTTCGGCGCGAGGTAGCCGGCGACCAGCCGGTAGGCGGCCAGCCAGTGCGCGGGCTTGGGCCGGTCGATGCTGTCCCGGTACAGCGTCTCGATCTCGGTGGCCAGCGCGATCACCGCGTCGGCGATCCGGTTCCAGTCCACGGTCAGCCGGTTGTCGGTCCAGCGCACGACGCCGTGCCGGTGCAGGTAGGCGAACAGCAGCTGCCCGCCGAGGCCGTCGTAGTTCTTGACCCGGCCGCCGGTGATCGGGAAGCGGAAGAGGCGGTCGAACAGGATCGCGTACTGGACCAGGCGCGCGTGCGACCCGCCGGCGCCTCCTTCGCGCTCCATCTCCACCGCGGCCCGGAACGCGGTCAGGTCGCAGCGCAGCTCCTCCAGCGAATACAGGAAGTACGGCATCCGCTGTTTGATCATGAAAGGGTCGAACGGCAGGTCGCCGTGGCTGTGGGTCCGGTCGTGGACCAGGTCCCAGAGCACGAACACCTCCTGGGTCAGCCGCTGGTCGGCCAGCAGCCGCGCGGCGTCCGGCGGCAGCGACACCTTCAGGGTCTGGGCGGCGGCGGAGGTGACCATGCGAAAGCGCGCGGCCTCGCGGTCGCAGAAGATCGCACCCCAGGTGAACACCGGCGTCTCCCGGACCGCGACGGTCTCGGGGAACAGCACCGCGCTGTTGGTGTCGTAGCCGGCGGTGAAGGCGTCCGGCGCGGCGAACTCGATCGGCAGGAACTGCTTGTTCGAGTACTTGTCCCGCTCCAGCTCGGCGATCCAGTCCGGCCACACGGCGCGGATGATCAGCGCCTCGAAGTTGCGGTCCGGGTTGCCGTTCTGCGTGTACATGGGGAACACCACGAGGTGCTCGCGGCCGTTCTGGCGCTGGCGCGCCGGGTTGAAGGCGACCAGCGAGTCCAGGAAGTCCGGCACGCCGAAGCCGCCCTCGGCCCAGCGGCGCAGGTCCTTGTGGACCGCGGCGAGGTAGTCCGCGTCGTGCGGGAACGCCGGCGCCAGCTCGTCCACCGCGGCGCCGATCCGGGCGGCGAGCTCCTCGGCGCGAGCGAGGTCGTGGCCGGCTTCGAAGTCGATGGAGCCGTCCTTGGACTGCATCGGGCGCAGGTCCTCGATGGCGGCCTTGAGATCGGCGAAGGCGGGCAGCCGGAACGCCGGCACGGTCGCCGTGGCGGCGTCCCGGGCGGCGTTCGTCGCGGTGTCAGTGTCCTCGGTGCCGTCCTTGGTGCCCGCCGGACGACGCGAGGCCCAGGTCACGGCGTTGACCCAGAGCGCGCGGTGATCGTAGTCGCCGATCGAGTCGTCGCCGAACAGGTCGGAGTCGGCGAATACCGCCACGCGGCCCTCGCCGAAGCGCACGCCGACGGCCAGCGGCCGGTCGGCCGGGTCGGCGGTGGCCGAGGAGTTCAGCAGCGGCAGCACGTCGGCGTCGGCGGCGGTGAACAGGGTCCCGGAGCGGTAGAAGCAGGCCTCGGCGACGCCGGCCAGGACGTCCTCCGGCTCGGTCCGGCTCTCCGGCAGCCGGGCGCGCTCGGCCAGGACCCAGCGGGCGTTGCCGCGGTGCCGGCGGACGGCGTCCTGCACGGTGAGGTGCTCGATGCCGACGCCGAAGCGGGCGAGCAGGGCGGCCAGGTTGGTGCCGGTGTCCTGTTCGCTGTCGGCCAGCAGCACCAGGCCGCCGCCGGCCTTGACGTAGGCCTGCAACGCGTCCAGCTCGGCGCCGGTGAACACCGGGCTGCCAAGGCCCGTGGTGCGTTCGCGCGCCGGGTCGGCGGGGTGCGCGATCACCATGACGTCGGTTCCGGCCAGCGTCTCGGCCGTGAACACTCCGTCCCGGTGCGCGTCCACGTCGTAGCCGCGGGTTCGCAGCGAATCGGCCGCGTGCGTGTAGCCGGCGTCGGCCGGGTTCACGGGATTCATCGCGAGCGCGGCCTTCGGATCGATGGTCCAGGCCTCGCTGTGCGCCTCGTCGAACAGGACTTTCAAGAATCCCGTGTGCTGCCGCATGGGGTCACCTCGCCAGGGTCGGGGGAAGACGGAGGTCGGGGGTGTGGGAGGGTTGGGGAGTGTGGGTGAGCGTAGGTGAGCGTAGGAACAGTCAGGAAGATATTGTGTCTGACCAGACTAGCGCTGAAAATCCTTCGGAATCAATCCTTGATCACAGGAGTAAATTGCGAGGTGGGACACCAGTTACCGGTGGGGTGATCGGCGGGACGATCGAAACAGCCCGTGCGAGGTGAAGGTTCTGATCTCATGGCACATGAATCTGCCGAATGATCGGGCGCGGCGTCCACACCTGTCTCAGAGTTCTCACACGCTACGTCTCGCCGCGACGGCGGCGTGGGCATCGCGGCGAACGTTTCAGGAATTGAGGGTCGGAGCCGCGGCACCGCGGCCGTGCCAGGACTCCCACAGCCCCGCATAGGCGCCGCCGGCAGCCACCAGTTCCCCATGACTGCCCAGCTCGGTGATCACACCGTCCTCGACCACCGCCACCCGGTCGGCGTCGTGCGCCGTGTGCAGGCGGTGCGCGATGGCGATCACCGTGCGGCCCGCCAGGACGGCCGCCAGCGAGCGCTCCAGGTGCCGGGCGGAGCGCGGGTCGATCAGCGAGGTCGCCTCGTCCAGGACCAGGGTGTGCGGGTCGGCCAGGACCAGGCGGGCCAGGGCCAGCTGCTGCGCCTGCGCCGGCGTGAGCTTGTGGCCGTCGGCGCCGACAGGCGTGCGCAGCCCGTCGGGCAGGGCGTCGACCCAGGCCAGCGCGTCCACGGCGGCCAGGACGTCGCGCACCTGCTCGTCGGTGGCGTCCGGCCGGGGCAGGACCACGTTGTCGCGGACGGTGCCGGCGAACACATGGTGCTCCTGGTTCACCAGCGCCACCTGGCCGCGCAGATCGCCCAGCGGCAGCTCCACCAGCGGGACGCCGCCCACCTGCACCGACCCCTCGGTCGGACCGTGGATGCCGGCCAGCAACCGGCCCAGGGTCGACTTGCCCGCGCCGGAGGGCCCGACCATCGCCAGGCGCTCGCCGGCGCGCACCGACAGGTCCACGCCGTGCAGCACCTCGCGGCCCGGCAGGTAGGAGTAGCGCACGTCACGGGCCTGGATGTCCTCGCCGTCGGGCCGCTTCGCGGACGCTTGCCGGTCCGCCGGCACACCGGCCACGCCGAGCAGCCGCGCCAGCGAGGCGGCGCCCACCTGGAGCTGGTCGGCCCAGGCCAGCATCTCGTCGATCGGCCCCATGATCTGCTGCATGTAGATGGCCGCGGCGGTGACCTGGCCCAGGGAGAACCAGCCGTGGATGTAGCCCAGGCCGCCGAACAGCAACGTCAGCGCCACCGGCACGATGTAGCAGGACTCTGTCACCGGCCAGAACACGCACCGCAGGTACAGCGTGTACCGCTCGGTGGCGTACTGGCGCCGGATGTCCTCGTCGGTGCGCTTGATCCGCCGCTGCTGCAATCCCAGCGCCTCGACCGTGCGCGCGCCGTCGACGGTCTCGGCCAGGCCGTCGGTCATGTCCGCGTGCCGCGCGCTCTCGGCGAGGTAGCCGGCCGGCGCGCGCCGCATGTACCAGCGGAACACCACCGCGATCGGCGGCACGATCACCAGCAGCGGCAGCATCGCCCAAGGTGTGATCAGGGCCAGCGCGCCCACCGTGAGCACCGTGGTGACGATCGCGACCAGCGTGACCGGCACCCCGAAGCGCGCGGCCTGGCTCAGGGCGTCCACGTCCCGCGAGGACCGGGACAGCAGATCGCCGCTCCCGGCCCGCTCCACCACCGACAGCGGCAGTTCCAGCACCCGGGCGACGAAGTTCTCGCGCAGCTCGGCCAGCACGCCCTCGCCGAACGTGCCGGCGGCCAGGTTGGCATAGCGGGTCATGACCGTCTGCACCACCAGGGTCAGCGCGATCAGGGCGACGATGGTGTCGACGTGCCCGGTGGTCGTGCCGTGCTGCACGCCGTCGATCAGCGCGCCGAGCAGCCGCGGCACCACCAGCCCGGCCACCGCCGCCAGCGCGAACAGGGCGACGGTCAGCACCAGGTCGCGGCCCCGGCGCCGGGCGAGGTGGGCGGCGTAGCGGCGCACCTCGGGATAGGCCGCGACCGGGAGCGCCTGCCGGCCGGGGGTGGGCGGCGCGGGCGGGTTCGGCGCCATGTCAGTCCTCTTCCCTGGTCACGGCGGCCCGGTAGGCGGGCACGGACGCCAGCAGCTCGCGGTGCCGCCCGGTGGCCACGGCCCGGCCGCCGGCCAGGAACACCACGTGCTCGGCGCGGTCCAGCATCAGCGGGCTGCCGGTGAACACGACGGTGGTGCGCCCGGTTCGCGCGGCGGCCAGCCGGTCGGCGATGCGGGCCTCGGTGTGCGCGTCCACCGCGCTGGTCGGCTCGACCAGCAGCAGCACTTCGGGATCGGCCAGCAGGGCGCGCGCCAGGCGCAACCGCTGCTGCTGGCCGCCGGAGAAGGAGCGGCCGCGCTCGGTGACCTCGGTGTCCAGGCCCTCGGGCAGGGCTTCCAGGATGTCCTCGGCCGCGGCCGTGTGCAGGGCCGCGGCGACGGGGGCCGCGTGTCGGTCCGGCGCCAGCTCATCGGCCAGCCGCCCGGCGAACAGCCGCGCGTCGTTGTCGGCGACCAGTATCCGTCGCCGCACGGTCGCCAGCGGCAGGGTGTCGACCGGCACGCCGTCCAGCGTGACCCCGTCTGCCGGCCGGTAGCGGCCCAGCCGGTCGGCGAGGTCGATCGCCTCGGCCGGATCGGCGGCGGCCACCGCCGTGAACGTGCCGGGGGCGAGCGTCAGGCCCGAGTGCGCGTCGGCCATCGCGCCCCGGCCCTCGCCGGTCATATCAGAGCCCGGGTTCGCCAGCAGGGGGTTGCGAAGTGCCAACACCCTGACGACCTTCGTGGCCGCGACGTGCGCCCGCAGAAACCGGCCCCACGTCTCGGTGACCGTCCGCAGCGGGATCACCAGGAACGCCGCGTAGCCGTAGAACGCGACCAGCTGCCCGGTGGTGATCTCCCCCGACACCGCCATCCGCGCCGCCAGCCACGTCACACCGACCACGAACAATCCCGGCAGCAGCACCTGCGCCGACTCCAGCACCGATTCCACGCGCGCCACCCGCACCCCGGCGTTGCGCAGGCGCTGCGATTCGGCGCGGTAGCGCTCGGCGAACTCCGGCTCGCCGCCGATGCCGCGCAGCACCCGCAGGCCGGCCACGATGTCGTTGGCCCGCCCGGTCAGCTTGCCCTGGAGCGCGCGCACCTCGCTCTGCCGCCGGTGCATGGGTTTGAGCAGCGGCCCGACCAGGGCCATGATCAGCGGCACGCCGATCAGCACGGTCAGGCCGATCCGCAGGTCGGCGGCCAGCAGCAGCACCGCGACCACGATGATCGACACGACCGCCCCGCAGCACCGGCCCGTGACGTCCATCGTGCTGCCGATGCTGGAGGCGTCGGCCGTGCCGACCGCCACCACGTCGCCGGTGGCGATGCGGCCGGGCAGCGTCGCGCCCAGTGCCGCGGCCTGGCGCGCGGTCAGCTGCACGGTGCGGTAGGAGGCGGCCAGCCAGTTGGTGACCGCGCTGCGATGCCGCATGATGCCGGCGATGCCGGTCACGCAGCCGAGCCCGAGCACCACCGCCGACCAGCGCCACAGCTCGGCGGTGTCCTTCGCGGTGACGCCGGCGTCGAGGGTCTTGCCGATCGCGGCGGGCATCAGCGCCTGGCTGACCATCCACACCACGCCCCAGGACGCGCCGAGCGCCATCGACGTCCAGCTCTTGCGGACCAGCCAGAACAGGTACCGCGTCGCCGACCCGGTATCGGGTATGCCGGGGTCCGGCTCGGGCAGGTCGCGCACGATCGAACCGTAGAGGAGGGTTTGGGTGAGCGGCCACCCAATTTTGACGTCGCGTTAACGCGCTCGAAAAGCAGAGTCCCCACCAGGCTTGACTCAGTCCCCTGTATGCCGCTTGGATGAGCGCACCCCCCTTGCACGATCGCCACACCGCGCAAACCCTGTACCCTGTCAGCTCTTTCGCGAGGGGCCGTTCTTGAGGATCACGCGAAGGCTCGGCGTCTTGGTCGCCGTCCCACTCGCCGCGGTGTCGGGCTTCGGCGCGGTCGCGCTGGACACTTCCACCGGCGAGACCGTGCGCAGCGATCATCTCTGGTCCCTGATGCACACCTCCACCGCCGCCGGGCAGCTGATCTGCGAGCTGCAGGACGAGCGCACGATGATGGCGCTGCTGCTGACCGGCCCGGATCCGACGTCGAGCACCGCCATCCGGAGCCAGATCGAGCAGACCGACATCGCGGTCGCGGCGTTCCGGCGGCAGGTCCACGCCCTGCCCAAAACCCCTCAGGTCACCCACGACCTGCTGGCCCGCATCGATCAGGAGCTGACGCAGCTGGACACGCTGCGCGAGCAGATCCGGAGCGGGTCGGCCCCGGCGCTGTCGTCCGTGGTGTTCCAGTACCGCATCGCGATCGCCGACCTGGCGCAGTTCCGGGACGCGGTGAGCAACGCCGGCAGCGCGCCGCAGCAGATCGCCACCCGGATCCACGCCGCCAACCTGCTGTATCAGGCCGCTGAGGCCACCGGGCAGGAGGAGGCGGAGGTGCTGCGCTCGGCCGGCGGGCTGCCGCTGACCCCGGCCATGGTCACCGAGCTGGCGCGCGAGCGGCGGGCGTTCGGCGACGCGATGGAGTCCTTCGACATCCAGGCGCCGATCGAGTGGCACGAGCGTCCGGACGAGGCGCTGACCAGCCCGCAGGTCACGACCGCGCAGCAGTTCGAGGACCGGGTGGGGCGGCTGTCCGCCGGCGACACGCTGAAGATCGACAAGGTCGCCTGGGCCCGGTCGATGAGCGCCCGGCGGGACATCCTGGACACCGTCCGCGAGGACCTGGACCTGTCGACGCTGAGCGCGATCGCGCAGCTGCGCGACCATGCCCAGCGGGTCGCCGAGGCCGAGGCGGCGGCGATCGCCGGCACCGCGCTGCTGGTGGTGATGATCAGCCTGCGGCTGGGCCGGCCGATGGTCCGCGGCCTGCGCCAGCTGCGCGACGCCGCGCTCGCCGTGGCCTACGAGCGGCTGCCGGCCGCGGTCGACGAGCTGCGCGCCACCGAGTCGCTCACCGGCCGCACCCCGGAGGAGTTCGCCGACCAGGCCGGCGACGCGCTGACGCTCGGCCGGCGCCGGTCGGGCGGGGTCCGGGGGCTGAGCGGTCAGGCCGGCAAGGGATCGAGGCGGCTCGGCCGCGGCGGCCCGATCCGCCCCGAGGACCCCAAGGACGAGCTCGCCGCGGTCGCCGGGGCGTTCAACTCGGTGCACCGCGAGGCCATCCGCACCGCCGCCGAGCAGGTGCTGCTGCGCGCCGGCGTGGGCGCCACGTTCGTGGCGCTGGCCCGCCGCGGCGAGCGCCTCACCGGCGCGCTGACCTCCGAGCTGGACCGCGCCGAGCGCAGCGAGCAGGACCCGGACCGGCTGGCCCGGCTGTTCGTCCTGGACCACCTGGCCGCGCGCATGACCCGCAACAACGAGAGCCTGCTGGTGCTGGGCGGCGAGGGCACGGCCCGGGTCCGCGACCGCGGCGTCCCGCTGCTGGACGTGGTGCGGGCCGCGCTCGGCCGGATCGAGCGGTACACGCGGGTGGACCTGGATTTCGACTCCGGGATCACCGTCGCGCCGCAGGCCGTGGACCACCTGGTGCACCTGTGCGCGGAGCTGCTCGACAACGCCACGGCGTTCTCCTCTCCCGACAGCCGGGTCACGGTCGAGATCCGCCGGTCGGACGACCGCGTGTCCATCCAGATCATCGACCGCGGCATCGGCATGACCCCGAGCCGCCGGGCGGAGCTCAACGCCCGCCTGGCCGCGCCGCGCCAGGTGGACAGCGAGACGGTGCGGGCGATGGGCCTGACCGTGGTCGCGCATCTGGCGGCGTGGTACGGCATCGGGGTGGAGCTGCTGGCCCGGCCGGGCGGCGGGACGGTGGCCGAGGTGGGGCTGCCGTCGACGGTGGTGGTGACGGCTCCGGTCGGCGACGGATCCGGATCAGGGCCCGTCGCCGATGCCGTATACGGCGGCGCCGAGCGGCCCGAGCCGCCGTCGGCGTCGGCGCTGCCGTCGCCGTCGCCGGACGCCCCGCACGCACCCGCCGCGAGGCCGGGGCCAAGTGTGTCAGGGCACGAAGGTATTGTGGCGAGTGTTCGGATCGCCGCCACTGCCACCGCGGGCCCCGACGCCGCTTACGCACCGCCCGTCCCGCCGCCGACCCGACCGATGACCGAACCGATGACCGAACCGCCGGCTGAAGCGCTGAACGGTTCGCCGCCGGAGCCGGCCGCCGAGCCCTCGGCCGAATCCCCGGCCCCGCCTCCCATCCCGACCACCGTGAACGGCCTGCCCGTCCGCGTCCGGCAGTCCCGGCTCCCCGCCGAGGCCCGCCGCCGGCCCGCTACGTCGCAGAAGCCTGAAACCGGTGGCCCGGCCGAACCCGACGACGAATACGACCCCGAGCGCGTCTCGGCCACCATGGCCGCCTACGCGCGCGGACTGACCGGCCGCGGCGGCCCGAAGCCGTAGCATCAGCACCCTCCCATTCCCCGACCTCAGGAACCGCCCCATGAGCGAACCGATATCCGACCAGCAGGACAACCTCGACTGGCTGCTCAACGACTTCGTGCAGCGGGTCCCGCAGGTGGTGCACGCGCTGGCGGTGTCCGCCGACGGCATCGTCGTGGCCGCCTCCCCCGGCCTGGTCGAGGACCAGGCCGACCAGCTCGCGGCGGTGGCCGCCGGGCTGGTGAGCCTGCTGGCCGGGGCCGCGCGGCTGCTGGAGTCGCCGCCGGTGCGCAGCAACCTGACCGAGCTCGGCGCCGGCTTCCTGTTCTCGATGGCGGTCAGCGACGGCGCCTCGCTGCTGGTCTACGCCCGGCGCGAGTGCGACATCGGCCAGGTCTCCTACGCCATGGCCGAGCTGATCAACCAGGTCGGCGCGACGCTGACGCCGGTGGCCCGGGCCCGGATGCTGTCCGACGGCGTGACCGGGGCGCGCTGATGGGGGCGCTCACCACCGCCGCGAAGATCGTGGTGGCCGGCGGCTTCGGCGTCGGGAAGACCACCCTGGTCGGCTCGGTCTCCGAGATCCAGCCGCTGACCACCGAGGCCGAGATGACCACGGCCGGCCTCGGCCTGGACGACGTCCACCTGATCCCGGCCAAGCGCAGCACCACCGTGGCCATGGACTTCGGCCGCATCACCATCGCCGAGGACCTGATCCTGTACCTGTTCGGCACGCCCGGCCAGGAGCGCTTCTGGTTCTTCTGGGAGGAGCTCTCCCGCGGGGCGCTCGGCGCGGTGGTGCTGGCCGACGTGCGCCGGCTCGGCGACGCCTTCGCCGTC
The DNA here is from genome assembly GCA_019510485.1 of Catenulisporales bacterium. Lineage (GTDB taxonomy): Bacteria > Actinomycetota > Actinomycetes > Streptomycetales > Catenulisporaceae > Catenulispora. The sequence goes on along the minus strand of JAEKKI010000128.1, from coordinate 32,209 downwards.
ATCGACTTCTTCGAGGACCGGCACATCCCGCACATCATCGCGGTGAACCAGTTCGACGGCGCGCAGGTGTACGGGCACGAGGAGCTGCGGCAGGCACTCGCGCTGGACGACGACACGCCGCTGATCGTCTGCGACGCCCGCCGCCGCGACTCGGCCAAGGGCGTGCTGGTGACGCTGCTGGAACACGCGATCATGCAGCAGCGGCTGCGCAGCGCCGAGCCCGACGGCTGGATGAACTGATGGGCGCGGCCCCCTCGTCCGCCGGCCGCCGCCGCTCCCGCCGCTCCCGCCGCAGAGCATTCGCGGCGCTGCTGCTGGCGGCCGCGACGACCGCCGCCGGGGGCTGCGGCACGGGCCTGGGCCTCGGCGGCGGGAACGGCGGCGGCCGGGGGAACGGCGGAGGTGGCAGCGGCGGTGCGGAGGCCGCCGAGGCCGCCGACGGTCCGCCGATCCCCATCGGGCTGCTGTTGAGCACGTCCGGGCCCTACAGCTCGATCGGCATGGACGTGCGCGACGGGTTCGAGCTCTACGTCGCCCGGCACGGCGGCCAGCTCGGCGGCCGTTCGGCCGAGCTCACCGTCGCCGACGAGGGAACGATGGCCGAGACCGCGGTGTCGGAGCTGCAGGGCCTGCTGCACGGCGGGGCGCAGGCGGTGGTGGGCATGGACTTCCAGGCGATCGCACCGATGATGAACGCCGCGCACGTCCCGCTGATCGGCGTGGGGGCGCGGCCGGACCTGCAGGACGTCCGCTACGTCTGGAACGTCGCCTTCATGTCGACCGACCCCGGCACCGCCATCGCACCGTATATATACGCGCACATAAAGGGCCCGGTATACGCGATCGGCGGCGACTACCCCGGCGGCTGGGAACAGATCCGCGGCTTCACGGACTACTTCAGCTCCCTGGGCGGCACCCTGGCCAACCCCTCGGGGCTGGCGACGTTCGTCCAGAAGGCGGACAGCGCGGACTTCGCACCGTACCTGGCGGCGATCAAGGCCTCGGGCGCGAAGGCGGTGTACTGCTCGTTCACCGGCCAGGAGGCTGTGCGCTTCGTGCAGCAGTACGCGCAGTCGGCGGTGCGGAACGTACCGCTGTTCGCCGCCGGCTTCGTCACCGACGGACCGCTGCTGAAGCAGGAGGGCACGGCCGCCGCCGGCATCACCTCAGTGCTCGACTACTCCCCCGACGTCGACACCGCCGAGAACCGCGCCTTCGTCGCGGCCTGGTCCGCCGAGCACGACGGCGAACAGCCGAGCGTCTACGCACTGACCGGCTACGACGCGGCGGCCCTGCTGGACGAGGCGGTCACCAAGGCCGGCCCGAACGCGGGCCCCGAGGCGATCAACAACGCGATCGCGGCGCTGGGGCGGATCGACAGCCCGCGGGGGGCGTGGCAGTTCGCGACCGCCACTCATGCGCCGGTGCAGAAGTGGTATCTGCGGCGGGTGCAGACGGACGGGACGGCGTTGGCGAACGTGGAGATTCAGGAGTTGGCGACGCTGCCGGACTGAGAGATAACCCTCCGTACTCGCCGCTGCTCTTTCCTCTTCCGTGCTGTCGCAGCATGCTGACTGCAGGCTCATCAGTCTTCGGCCGGCGCGCCGCGTCGGCCGTTCGGGAGGAGATCGAGATGCCAGCCACCGCATCCGCGCCCGCCGCCGGTCGGCGCGGGCTTCGGAGCAGAGTTCTGTTGACGCTTCTGGCCCTGATCGCAGGGACCGCGATGGCGTTCGTGCCGGCGCGGGCGGCGCACGCTTTCCTGCCCGACGCATGGGGCTACGGGTACCACGACCCCGCGACTCCGGGGCCGGGGCCGCTGACCGCGTCGAGGACCAGCGCCGCCTCGATAGGACAGCTGATATCCGTATCCGGGAACAATTACGTCGTCGTGTTCCCCGGGGTCGGCACGGCTCAAGGAGTCGTGCATGTCACGGCTATCAGCAAGACGGGGAATCCGACACCGCAGCCGCCGTCGTGGTGCGAGCCGGTCAAATGGTCCTCCTCCGGATCGGATGAGATCGTGGTGGTGAGTTGCTGGGCGCTCAGCGGCGGCACGATCGTGAAGTTCCCAACCGGGTTCGCCATCACCTACGTCTCCGCCACCTTCACCGGCGCACCGAGCCCCGACTTCGCCTACGCGCAGTCCGATGGCGGCTCGGCGCTGATCGCGCAGTACGACTCCAGCGGCATCCCACCGTCCGTCAGCCACATCGGCATCGGCGTGTGGAAGGTCAAGCTGCCCGGCGTCGGGCCCGGCGGGATCGACCTCGGCGGCGACCTCCAGGTCACCGGACAGGGCTCCGGCGCGACCCCGACTCGCTGCAAGGTCGGCGACTGGGTGAACGGCGGTGGCACACAGTTGGCCACCGTCCTGTGCTTCAACGGCGCCACTGGTGCGCCGATGGACTCCCCGTGGAGTCTCACCTACCAGTTCCGGCTCGACCTACGCGGACAGTTCGGAAACGCCTGGGGCTACTTCTGGCAGCACGGCGGCGCACCGATCCTCACCGACTTCGACGTCGCCGCCGGCTGGGGCTCGGTCGTCAGCGGCACGGTGCCACCGGCAGGCATCATGGTCGTGTTCCGCGCCATCGGGTTCGGCGCCACGCCCGGCACTGCCAACGTCACCGCTTTCGGCCCCGGACCCGGCTTCTGCCGCTTCGGCGAGCCCGCCGGATCGACGCCGTGGATCAACAATTCCGGCAGCTTGCAGATCCAGTCAGTGGACTGCTTCAGCGGGACCGGGGTGGCGGCGCCGTCCGACTTCTTCGTCAGCTACACATCCTTCTAGGCAGCTCAGGGGCAGGCGATGACCTGCCCCGCATACGAGAGGTTCCCGCCGAAGGCGAACAGCAGCACCGGCGCCCCGGCGGGGATCTCCCGCCGCTCCACCAGCTTCGCCAGCGCGATCGGGATCGAGGCCGCCGAGGTGTTCCCGGACTCGACCACATCCTTGGCCACCACCGCGTTCACCGCGCCGAGCTTGGCCGCCAGCGGCTCGATGATCCGCAGGTTGGCCTGATGGAACACCACACCGGCCAACTCCTGCGGCGTCACCCCGGCCCGCTCGCACACCTGCCGCGCGATCGCCGGCAGGGCGGTGGTCGTCCAGCGGAACACCGCCTGCCCCTGCTGCGAGAACCGGTTCGGCGTGCCCTCGATCACCACCGCGCGGCCCTGCTCGGGCACCGATCCCCACAGCACAGGGCTGATTCCCGGCTGCTCCGTGGCGGTGACCACGGCCGCGCCGGCGCCGTCGCCGACCAGCACGCAGGTGGAGCGGTCGCTCCAGTCGGTCACCGCGCTCATGAAGTCGGCGCCGATGACCAGCGCATTCGTCGCCTGCTCGCAGCGGATCGCCTGATCGGCCAGCGCCAGGGCGTGGGTGAAGCCGGAGCAGACCACGTTGACGTCGATGGTGGCCGGCGCCGCCATGCCGAGCCGGGCGGCCACGCGCGCGGCCGTGTTCGGACTGGCCGCGGTGGCGGTGCTGGTGGCGACCAGCACCAGGTCCACGTCCCCGGCCGCGATCCCGGCCCCGGCCAGCGCCTTGGCCGCGGCGTCGGCGGCGAACTCGTCGACGGTCTGGCCGGGCTCGGCGATCCGGCGGGTGCGGATCCCGACCCGGGAGGTGATCCACTCATCGCTGGTGTCGACCACTTGCAGCAGGTCGGCGTTGGTGACGACGCGGGCCGGCTGGCTGTGGCCGAGGGCGACGATCCGGGAACCGGGCACGCGGAGCCTCCTGAAGTCTGCTCGCGGGGACGGCTCCTCGCGGGGCGCTTGCTCCCTACGATCCTCGCGTGCTGACATGTGCACCGGTGGTCATGGAAGCCCCAAGCCGGTCGTGTCGGATCTGGAGGGTTCCGCCATAGGCGGCGGCTGCGCGACTCCTACAGCTTCCGCGGCTGCGTGGCCGAGAACCGTGCCTCGACCTCCGCGTAAACGTTCTGCCGCACCGGCTCCAGATCCAGCGCCGGCACCCCCTCATCGGCCGCGCCGGACCCGGCGAACGCCACCGCGTCCATCACCCGGGCCCCAGGGTGCGGCGCCCCGCCTGACATGCCGGTGTCGGCCAGCTCCAGCAGCTGCGTCAGCGTCGAGCCGACGGCCGCCGCGTACTCCCGGGCCCGGCGCACCGCCTCGCCGACCGCCTCGGTACGGGCACGCTGGTGGACCTCGGAGTCACGCCGCAGCGTCCAGTAGGGGCCGTCGATCGCGCGGCCCTCGCCGTCGGCGATCTCGGTGACCATCTCGCCCAGGACCGCGAAGTCCTTCACCACGATCCGGATCCGGACCGAGCCCTGATACGGCCCCACCTTCTCCGAGCGCTTGCCGCGCCACTCCGGATACACCGAGAAGTGCCCGGTCTCCAGCTTCTCCAGCGCCTCGCCGTACCCGGCGCGAACCTGGTCCAGCAGTTCCTTGTTACGCCGCGTCAGCTGCTCCAGCGCGGTGCGGCGGTCCCGGTCGCGGGCGGTGACCGTGACCGCGAACTCGCACAGCTCCGGGTCGGCCTCCACGTTCGCCTCGCCCCGGACGCTCACGACGATGGGGGTGCCGGTGACCTCGTCCGCCTGCTGCGTCATACCCGCCAGTGTGCCGCAGGGCCGGTGCTGACGCGCGCCGCTTCTTGAGGGGTTCCGGTGCTTCAGGAACGGACCAACCGCGCGATCGCCTCGTTGGCTTCCTTGACCTTCGCATCGGCTTCGGGGCCGCCGGTGGCCAGGGCGTCGGCGACGCAGTGCGCGACGTGCTGCTCTAGCAGGCCGAGCGCGACCGACTGCAGAGCCTTGGAGACCGCGGAGATCTGGGTGAGGATGTCTATGCAGTACTTGTCCTCCTCGACCATCCGCTGCAGGCCGCGCACCTGGCCCTCGATGCGGCGCAGCCGCTTGTTGTAGTCGTCCTTGCGGTCGGTGTACCCGTGCATGGCCCGCTTCCCCATCCATCGTCGTCAGCCCTGGAAACTATACCCCCGCGGGGTAACAAACCGACCCGAGTCCGTGTTCCCCGGATGTCTACCCACAGTAACGGGCGGCCGCGCGCCGGCCCGTAAGATTAACGCCATGAGCGACTCTGGCCCCGGCACCGCCCGCCCCATCACCATCGTCGGCAACCCGGTGCTGCACCACCCCTGCTCCGCGGTGGAGAAGTTCGACGAGGAACTCGCGACACTCATCGACGACATGTTCGCATCGATGTACGCCGCCGAGGGCGTGGGCCTGGCCGCCAACCAGATAGGCGTCCCGCTCCGGATCTTCGTCTACGACTGCCACGACGACGACGGCGTCCAGCACATCGGCCACGTGGTGAACCCGACCCTGGCCGAACTGCCCCCTGACCGGCGCAACCTCGACGACTCCGCGGAGGGGTGCTTGTCGGTTCCGGGACCGCATCACGAGTTGCCGCGTCCCGACTATGCGGTGATCACCGGTTTCGATCTCAAGGGGGAGCCGATCAGGGTCGAGGGCACGGGGTACTTCGCGCGGTGCCTGCAGCATGAGTTCGATCATTTGGAGGGCCGGCTTTACATCGATCGGCTCACTAAGCGGCAGCGGAAGAATGTGCTGGCGGAGATGGAGCGGATGCGGGCGGGGGCGGCGTGAGCGCTGGTCCGATCGGGCGGTCTCCGGTGGCGGGGGCTTCCTTCGGCGGTTGACGGTTTGAGAGCATTGAGCAGCGGGTGGTAGTCCCCCTTCCAATGACCCTTCCCCTTCAGCCGGCCTGTTCCCGGTGCCAGGCCGCCAGCGCGGCGATCACCGCCTGTAATATTCCGGCGGTCAGAGCCCCCTCGATGTTCCCGTATCCGAATCGCTCCGATCGGATGACCGTCGTGGCGAGGCGAATGGCATCGGCAGGGCTCACCGTGCCATCGATGCCGAGGGCGGGAGGCTTCCGCTGCATCCAGTGGTACGCGGGTGTGACGGCACCGAGTTCTCCCAACAGCCGACATGCCGTCTGGACCCGCGCGCCGTACTGGGGATAGTGCGGCAACCAGACACAGTCATCATCGGCGTGCGGCCGATTCCGAAAATCCTCATCGAGCTCCACGATCGCGCGCCAGGCATCAGTTCGCTCGGTATTCAACGCCGCGATGAGCGTGGCATCGTCCGGGTTGCCATCCTCAGTCATCGCAACACCCTACGTTTTTCGCTGATCTGATGGCGGCTCAGGGGCACGCGGTGCTGCTCGCCGCGGTTCGTCTTGATCGATTCCGCGGGTCGGTGGGGTCTTAGCGATGCGAACCGCTCGACGATCCATTCGAAACCGGGCCACCCGAAGGTGAGCTGGTACCCGACGATCCGTTCGTGCTACTCCCCCCACTCGTCGACCCACCAGTCGCCCCCGACGAGGACGGCGATCCCGGCGCCGACCCGCTCGTCGCCCCCGTCGAGCCCGCCGTCCCACTCGGCTGCGACGACGTGGCGCCGCCCGACGGACTCGGCCCGGTCGGCTGCGGCGCGCTCGGTGACCATGCCTGCCCCTGACTCGGGTTCTGCGTCGTCCCCTGATCGCTCGGCGAGGACTCACTCGGCGTCGACCCCGAAGACGACCTCGAAGTGGACTCCGGCGGATTCGTCGATGGCGCCGCCAGACTGAACGACCGCACCGCCGTCCCCGCCACCGCCTTGTCCATATACGCCGACCACAGCGGCGCCGCCAACGCCCCGCCCCCCACCGTCCTACCGGCCATACCGTTGATCGCCGTCAGTGTCCCGCTGTCCGTCTGCCCCCACACCGCCACCGCCGTCGACAGCCCCGGCGTGTAACCGACGAACCACGCCGATCCCAGCTTCGTCCCATCGCCCGGCAGGTCCGTGGTGCCGGTCTTGCCGGCCACGTCCCGGCCGTCGGACAGCGCCGCGCCGGCACCGGAGCCGTCGACCACCACGTCCTGAAGCGAACGCGTCACCTGGTCGGCGATGTCCGGCGTGAACGCCTGCTTGACCCGGCCCTGATGCGTGTAGACCGTCTTGCCACCCTGCACAACACTGGTCACCGTATACGGCGTCGCCTGCCGCCCGTGCGCGGCGAAGGTGGCATACGCGCCGGCCAACTGCTCGGGACTGGTCGAGGTCACACCCAGCGGAAGCGACGGCAGGTCCTGCTGCGCGGCGTCGACCTGGATTCCGGCAGCACGCGCCGCGTCGGCAACTTTGCTCATCCCCATCTGCTGCCCCATCTCCAGGAACACCGTGTTGATCGACCGATTCAGCGCGTACTGCACCGAAACGCCGCCGTAGCTCCGCCCGCCCTCGTTGGGGATCACGGTGTTGTCGCGGCCGGGCACGCGATACGGCGAATTCCCGTCGAAGACATCGTCGACCGAGCCACCGGCTTGCAGATACGCGGCCAACGCGAAGGTCTTGAACGACGACCCCGGCGACAGCGTGCCCTGCCAGGAGGCGTTGAACGACTGCTTGGCGTAGTCGTCGCCGCCATACAGCACCCGAACCGCACCGTCGCCGGGCACGACCGTGGCGATCGCCGTGTGCACGTACTTGTCCACGTCCCGCTTCGCCGGATCGAGCTGATCGGTGATCTGGCTCTTCACCGCAGCGGCCGCCGCATCCTGCATCTTGGCGTCGAACGTGGTCTTGATCGTGTACCCGCCGGTCACCAACTGCTCGCGGGTCAGCCCGGTCTTCGCCTGAGCCTCGGCGATCGCCGCCTCGACCAGATACGGATACTGAGCGTCGGACTCGCTGGACGGCCGCGGCCACGGCGCCAGGGTCGGGAACTGCTCGGCGTCCCGCTCGGCCTCGGTGAGCTTGCCCATGGCGACCATGCCGTCGAGCACGTAGTTCCAGCGGCCCTTGAGCTTGGCCATCGCCTGCGGGTCCTTCTGCGCGGTCTCGAAGTAGGACGGCGCGTTGACCAGCGCGGCCAGCACCGCGCCCTCGGCGGTCGACAGCCGGTCGACGTCCTTGCCGAACCAGGCGCGCGCCGCCATCTGCACGCCGGAGGCGCCGCGCCCGAAGTAAACGGTGTTGAGGTAGCCCTGCAGGATCTCGGCCTTGGACTGCTTGTCCGAGATCTTCATCGCGATGACGGCTTCCTTGATCTTGCGCGACAGGGACCGCTCGTCGGTCAGATAGGCGTTCTTCACGTACTGCTGCGTGATGGTCGAGCCGCCCTGGGTGTCGCCGCCGCCCACGTCGTTCACGACGGCGCGGGCCGTGCCGGTCAGCGAGATCGCGCTCTCCGACCAGTAGTCGCGGTCCTCGGCGGACAGGAACGCGTTCTGGACGGCCGCCGCCACCTGGGACAACGGCACGTCCTGCCGGATCTCCGGGCCTCGCCGGCCCAGGACCACGCCCTTCGCGTCGACCACGGTCAGGTGCTGCTGGGTCACCGACTCGTTCATCGGCGGGATCTGGACCGAGGCGTAGACGGCCCAGGCGCCGCCGGTGAGCAGCACGACGAAGGTCAAGATCAGGGAGCCGACGAGGCGGAGAGACGGGATCCAGCGCTTCAGGCCGGGCTTGCCGGCGCGCGGATAGTCGATGATCTGATTCCCACCCAAGGCCATGTGTGTCGACTCCTTCTCACCCGTTATCGACACATCAGATCATCCGCACCTTAACGAATCCGGAGAAAACGGACGCGGAGTGGATCGCATCACGGCCCGCGACATCCCGCCGCCGCGACGACTAGTTGCAAACTCTTCGCAACTGCAAAATAATCGCGTCTGGGGGATGCAGCACCACCCGCCACGAACCGAGCCAAGGGGGGCGCGTAGCGCCATGACAGCCACCACCGCCAGCGCGAACGCCCGCGCCGCCGCCGGGACCGGCCGGCTGGCCCGGATCCGGGGCAGCCTGACCCCCGCCGAGTGGGGCCGCGTCGGCGGCATGTTCGGCTTCATCACGCTGCTGCACGTGGTCGGCTGGGGCATCCTGGCCGCGCTGGTCGTGCCCGAGCACTACCGGCTGCAGGGCGGCCTGTTCGGCTTCGGGACCGGGCTGACCGCCTACACCCTGGGCATGCGGCACGCCTTCGACGCCGACCACATCGCAGCCATCGACAACACCACCCGCAAGCTGATGGCCGAGGGCAAGCGGCCACTGTCGGTCGGGTTCTGGTTCTCTCTCGGGCACTCCACGATCGTGGTGACGCTGACGCTGCTGCTGGCCGTGGGCCTGAAGTCGCTGGGCGTGGAGATCTCCGACGACGACTCCGGCCTGCACAAGTTCGGCGGCCTGGTCGGCACCACGGTCTCCGGCACGTTCCTGTACCTGATCGCCATCATCAACCTGGTGGTGCTGGTCGGGATCCTGAAGGTGTTCCGGCAGATGCGCCGCGGCGAGTTCGACGAGGCGACGCTGGAGGAGCACCTCAACAACCGCGGCCTGATGAACCGCTTCCTGGGCCGGGCGATGCGCGCGGTGAGCAAGCCCTGGCAGATCTACCCGGTCGGGGTGCTGTTCGGGCTGGGCTTCGACACCGTCACCGAGGTCGGGCTGCTGGTGCTGGCCGGGACCTCGGTGGCCTCGGGCCTGCCGTGGTACGCGGTCCTGTGCCTGCCGGTCCTGTTCGCCGCCGGCATGTCGCTGCTGGACACCATCGACGGCTCGTTCATGAACTTCGCCTACGGCTGGGCGTTCTCCAAGCCGGTCCGCAAGGTCTTCTACAACATCACCATCACCGGCCTGTCGGTGGCGGTGGCGCTGGTGATCGGCACCATCGAGCTGCTGAGCATCCTGCAGGACAAGTTCTCGCTCACCGGCGGCCTCTGGAACTGGGTCGCGAACGTCAACCTGAACACCGTGGGCTTCGCGATCGTCGGGATGTTCGCACTGGTGTGGCTGGCGGCTGTGGCGGTGTGGAAGCTCGGCCGGATCGAGGAGAAGTGGTCGGCCGGGCTGGCGGGGACGGACGGCAAGCTGGCGGTGGCTGTGGCCGAGGAAGTTACCGATCAGTAGGATCGGCGGCATGACTGCTGAGGCTGAGACCACCGCCGCTGCCGCCGAGCCGTTCGACATCGGCGCCTTCCTGACCGCCGCCGTGCCCATGGTCGGCACGCTGGGCCTGGAGTACGTCGAGACGACGCCGGAGCGCGCCGTCCTGAAGTTCCGCGACCAGCCCGAGTACCGCAACCACATCGGCGGTCCGCACGCTGGAGCGATGTTCACACTGGCCGAGTCGGCGTCGGGCGCGGTCGTGGTAGCGGCCTTCGGGCATCTGACAGCCGAGGCGACGCCGTTGCCGACCACCGCGACCATCGATTTCAAGAAGGTTGCTCGCGGTGACATCACGGCGACTGCGACGCTGGGCCGCGCGATCCCGGAGATCCTCGCGGAGTTGCGGGGCGGCATCCGGCCGGAGTTCCCGGTGCATGTGCGGATTCAGCGTGACAGTGACGAGGCGGTCACCGGTGAGATGACGATCGTCTGGACGCTGCGCCCGAACAGCTGAAGTGGCTTCGCCCGCCGCGTGACCGTCACGTGGAGGGCGACTGCATTCGCAGGCCGGCCGGCAGCTCAGCCGACCGCGAGAACGGAACCCTGCGCCACCGCGCACAGCGTCCGCGCCCCATCCTCGCTGACCGCGATCAGATCGCAACGGCACACCGCCTGACGGCGCCCGGCATAGGTGACAGTCGCCTCGGCCTCCAGCGTCGCACCGGACGCCGGACGCATGTAGCTGATCGTCACCCCGCTGGTGAGCACTTCCGGCCCGAGTTTCGTCCCGGCCGCGAAGGTGATCGCGTTGTCGGCGGCGTAGGCGAGCACCCCGCCGTGCAGGAAGCCGTTCTGCTGCTTGAGATCCTGGCGGATGTCCAGCGCGAGCACGGCGCGCCCCGGCTCGAAGACCGCCACGCGGGCTCCGACCAGGACGCTGAAGGGCTGTGCGGCGAGGACTTTCCGCGCCGATTCGAGATCGAGGGTGATCATGGGGACCCATTCTGCTGGCCGCGGCGGCCGGGGCCTAGGGGACCCCTCCCCGCGCAGTCATCGGCGCAGCAAGAGGTTCACATCTCCGAACTCATGCCACAGATACCGATTCGCCACCGCCGCCTCATAACCCGCCCGGATCAGTCGCGGTCCGGCGATCGCCGCCAGCATCAGCAGATGCGACGCCTCCGGCTCATGAAAACCCGTGAGCAGCCCGTCCACCGCCCGCACGCCACGCTCGGGCGTGATGATCAACTCGGTCCACCCCCGGCTCTCATGGACCGTCCCCTCCTCGTCGACCGCTGATTCCAGCGCGCGCACCGCCGTGGTGCCCACCGCGATCACCCGGCCGCCGCGTTCCCGCACGTGGTTCACCAGCTCCGCCGTCGCCTCGGGCACCGAATACCACTCCGCGTACGGCTTCTCGTGCGCTTCGGGCGAGGCGACTCCGGTGTGCAGCGTGATCGGCGCGATGTACACGCCTTTGGCCACCAGGCGCGCCACCACCTCTGTCGAGAATGGCCGGGCCGCGCTGGGCATCTCCGCGCTGCCGGGGATCGCGGCGAAGACCGTTTGGTAGGCGGAGATCGGCCAGTCGCGGTCGACGTAGTTGTAGCGGATCGCGCGCCCGTGGCGGGTCAGGTAATCGGCCACTGACATGCCCAGGTCCAGCCGGGCCACCCACAGACGCGGGGTGTAGGGGCGCTGGAGCGTCACGGTCGCTCCGCCGGTCACGCGCAACCGCAGTCCCGGCTTGGCCGGGCTCGGCGACGCGAACGGCTTCGTCGCCCCGTCCGGCATCGGACGGCGCAGCTCGACGATCCACGCGTCGGGCGCCTCCGGCGTCCCGGTCGACACGTGCAGGACCAGCCGCTCGCCGCTGTCCAGATCCTCGGCGTCCAACGCCGCGGGCAGCGTCCCGGAGTTGTTCACCACCAGCAGATCGCCGGGTCGCAGCACATCCGGCAGGTCCGAGAAGACGTGGTGCGCCACCTCGGGATCGTCGCCGCCGGTATCTCGGGCCACCAGCAGCCGGACGCCGTCGCGGTCCAGCCCCCGCGCCTCGGCGGGCTTGCGGGCCAGCAGGTCCGGGGCGACCCGGAAGCCCGTTCCCAGCGGGCTGACGGGCTCCGGCGCGGCGGACCCGGCCCTCGCCGCGATCGGCTCCCACAGGGTCGCGGTCATCTCACGCCACCTCCGCATCCGCCGGCGCCTCCGACACCCGGGCCAGCAGGTCAGGAGCCTGATAGCGGCCCGACGGCCGCCGCTCGTCGAGCAGTCGCAGGAACCCCGGCACCACGGTCTCCGGCAGCGGCAGGTCACTGATGTCCTCACCGGGGAACGCGTCCTGGTGCATCTGCGTCCGCAGGTCGCCCGGGTCCACCGCCCACACCCGCACCTTCGGCTCCTCCAGCCCGAGGATCGCCGAGGCGTGGTCCAGCGCGGCCTTGGAAGCGCCGTACCCGCCCCAGCCCGGGTACGGCTCCACCGCGGCGTCCGAGGAGATGTTCACGATCTCGCCGCCGTGCTCCCGCAGCTGCGGCAGCAGCAGCTGGGCCAGGGCGATCGGCGCCAGCACGTTCACCTCGAACGTGGTCAGCAGGTCCGGCAGCGGGAAGTCCGCCAGCGTCGGCATCGGGGAGCCGCCGAGCGCGGAGGCGTTGTTCACCAGCAGGCTGGCGCCGCCCAGGTTCGATGCCGCCTCGGCGAGTTCGGCGCGGTGGTCGTCGTCGGTGACGTCGCCGGTGATCGAGACCACCGTCGTCAGCTTCGACAGCTCGTAGTCGGCGGCGGCCAGCTTCTCGGCGCTGCGCGCGTCGATGACCAGGGACCAGCCGCGCTCGGCCAGGCCGCGGGCCAGGGCCAGCCCCAGGCCCTGGGACCCGCCGGTGATGACGGCCACCGGGTTGCCGCGCCAGGGCGCGGCGTCGTTCGTCGTGCTCTCGGTCTGCTTCGTCATATCGCTCATGCCCCTCACCCTGCTCGCCACCGCCGCTGCGGGGATCGGGCGCGGGACCGGATTCGCGCACGGCCCTTGGTCCTACGACTTGCGCCCTACGCCCGCCCGGTCCACGGCCCGATGAGGTGCGGCGATCATTGGAGATACCCTGCGGTCATGAGCCCCCAGAACGCGCTGGACACCATCCGCCGGCTGTCGGCGGCCGTCCTCGCGGTCAGCCGGCACCTGGCCACCGACGAGGTGCTGCAGACCATCGTGGCCACCGCGCGCGAGCTGATCGGCGCCGAGTACGCGGCCCTGGGCATCCCCGACGGCGCTGGCAGCTTCGCGCAGTTCCTGGTGGACGGCGTCAGCGACGAGCAGTGGGCGGCGATCGGGCCGCTGCCGCGCCAGCACGGCATGCTGGCCGTGATGCTCCAGGACCCGACCCCGCAGCGGCTCCCCGACATCCGCGAGGATCCGCGCTTCGGCTGGTGGCCGAAGGCGCATCCGGAGCTGGACGCCTTCCTGGGCCGGCAGATCCGCGACGACGACGAGATCCTCGGCGCCATCTTCCTGGCCAACAAGCCCGGCGGGTTCACCGAGGACGACGAGGAACTGCTCGGCGTCCTGGCCGGGCACGCCGCCATCGCGCTGCGCCACGCCCGGCTGTACGAGCGCGAGCGCGAGCTGGCGATCACCCGCGAGCGCAACCGCCTGGCCCGCGAGCTGCACGACGCGGTCGCGCAGAAGCTGTTCGCGCTGCGCCTGACCTCGCAGGCCGCCGCCGACCTGCTGGCCAAGGACCCCGAGCGCGCCCGCGCCGAGCTGGAACAGGTCGCGGTGCTGGCCCGGGAGGCCGCCGAGGAACTGCGCTCGGTGGTGGTCGAGCTGCGCCCGGCCGAGCTGGAGGAGGACGGCCTGGCGGTGACGCTGCGCAAGCACGTGGAGGTGCTGGACCGGGTGAACCAGAGCGCCGGCGGGCCCCGGGTCCGCTTCGAGGGCAGCGATGTCAAGGCCCTGTCGCCGGCCGCCGAGGAGGTGCTGCTGCGGATCGCCCAGGAGGCGCTGCACAATGCGCTGCGGCACGCCGACGCCTCGACGATCACCGTGCGGCTGGGCGAGCACTGCCCCGCCGGCACCGGGAACTGCGGAGGCGCGCTGCTGGAAGTGGCCGACGACGGTGCCGGATTCGACCCGGCCGCCGTCCGCCGCGCCGGCCGCAGCCTGGGCCTGGTGTCGATGCGCGACCGCGCCAAGTCCGTACGCGGGCGCCTGGGCGTCACCTCGGCGCCGGGGCAGGGGACGACGATCCGGCTGGAGGTGGACCGTGGCCGCGCGGCCTGATGACATCAGGGTACTGATCGCCGACGACCACCGCATGGTCCGGCAGGGCCTGCGCACGTTCCTGGAGCTGCAGGACGGTGTCGAGGTGGTCGGCGAGGCCGCCGACGGCGCCGAGTGCGCGGCGCTGGCCGCCGAGCTCGCGCCGGATGTGATCCTGCTGGACCTGGTCATGCCCGGCGTGGACGGCGTCGGCGCGATGGAGCTGCTGCGCGAGGCGGGCTCGACGGCCCGGGTGCTGGTCGTCACCAGCTTCACCGACCGGCGCATGATCGTCCCGGCGATCCGCGCCGGCGCGCGCGGCTACGTCTACAAGGACGTCGACCCGGCGGCGCTGGCCACCGCGGTCCGCTCGGTGCACGCCGGGCATGTGCTGCTGGAGCCCGAAGTGGCTGCGGCACTGCTGGATTCGGGGAGCGGCTCGGCGAGCGATTCCGGGCCGCAGGCCGCGTCGCTGACCGCACGCGAGCGTGAGGTGCTGCTGCTGATCGCGCAGGGGCGGTCCAACCGCGAGATCGCCCGGACGCTGGTCCTGGCCGAGAAGACGGTGAAGACGCACGTGTCCAACATCCTGATGAAGCTCGGTGTCGCGGACCGGACGCAGGCGGCGCTGTGGGCGGTGCGGCACGGGATCGGGTCCCAGGACTGAAGATTCTCAGCGTTCTCAGCTTTCTGCTGAACCGCGCTGCCGGATGAGCCGTTTAGAACTCGGCCGCCTTCTCACGCCGAGCCCGCCCGAACTCGGCGACGACGGAGAAGGCGGCCTTCGCCTGGCCTATTGCCGGGCCAGCAGCTGCGGGATCGCAGTTCGCAGATACAGCCGCGCACCGGGCTTGTAGTAGTGGACACCGTCCCAGCGGTAGGAGCGGCTGGTCCCGATGGTCGAGTCCTGACAGAACTCCGGCGGCGGGTAGAGCGCGCGGATGCGGCGCGGCGCGGCGCGTGATGCCTGGACCGCCTTGGCGTAGCCGCTCAGCAGCATGTTGACGTGCGCGACCCGGGTGTCGTCTCCGCGCTCCGGCCACAGCCCGCCGGAACCGCCGGGGGCGCGGAACGGCCGATAGCAGGGCAGCAGCGCGAGGTCGAGCTGCGCCAGGCCGGTCGTGGCCAGGGCGTCGACAGCCTTGCCGAGCCGCGCGCCGAAGTAGGCGTCCCAGGCCGGTGTGCCGAAGGGCAGCTCGGCACCGTCGACGTGCTCGTCGAACAGGTCCCAGGCGCCGATCATCAGGACCGCGATGTCGGCGTGGTCGCGCCGGACGCGCTGGGCCCAGGCCGCCTGTGCGTGGCCGCACTGGGCGTCCAGGTCACGGCGGTCGCCGACGCGGGAGCTGATGCGGCCGCCGAGCAGGCCGCAGCCCTCGGTGGTGTCGTCGAGGAGGCTGAGGTAGGCGGCGGTGTCCGGGGGGCGGTTGAGGGCCAGGGTCATGCCCTGGGAGTCGCCGATCAGGGCTACGCGCGGCGGGTGTTTGGGAGGCGGGGGGAGAGCGGTCGGGTACGCCGGGGCGGTTTCGGGGCCGGCGTTGGGTGTGGTGGCATGCGGAGCCGCGGTCAAGGCGGTGGCCGGCCGGTTGTCGACTGCGGCGGCTCGCGCGTTCGCCGGGTGCGCGGCGGCGGTGACCAGAAGGGTGTCGGCGAGCATGACGACGGCGACGGTCACGGCGAGCGCGGCTCCGGCTGTCGCCAGCGGCATGGCGGGACGTCGGTCGCGCAGAGCGGTGCGAGCCCGTTCGGCGATGCGGCCGAGGGCGCCGTGCCGGATCGGGGTCTCGATGAACCGGTAGGTGAGGCTCGCGAGCAGCAGGGACAGCGGGATGCGGATCAGGAAGACCGCTTCTGGTGGCCAGCTGAGGTCGACGCCGGGACGCGTGATGTCGAACACCGGCCAGTGCCATAGATAGAGGGCGTAAGAGCGCTCGCCCAGCCAGACCAGTGGTTTCCAGGCGAGGAGACCGGCGACCGCGGTCCCGGCGACCAGGGTTCTGATGAGCACCGCGGTCACCACCGACAGGTCGATCAGGCCCACCGGATAGAGGCGGGACGACGTCGCCGGGACGGCTGCGAAGGCCCACAACACGCCCGCCAGGCTGACGAATGATGCGATTTCGGCGACCACGCGGCGTGGCGCTCGGGGCTGCGCTCGGGTTTCGACTCGACCGCGCGCGAGCTGCACCAGTGCCGCGATCACGCCGATGAGCAGTTCGAAGGCGCGGGTATCAGTGCCGTAGTAAACCCGCGACTGGTCCCGCCACGGCGAATAGAGCAGCACGGTCAGCCCGATCGAGCACGCGGACAGCAAGGTCGCCCACCCGACGGCCCGCCACAGGGCTCTGACCCGCTCGGCGTGCGCAGCCCCCGGCAACCGCCCCAGGGCGACCATCAGGAACGCCGGCCACACCAGGTAGAACTGCTCTTCCACCGCCAGCGACCACAGGTGCAGCAACAGGCTCGGCCGACCGGTCCCGCCGAAGTAGGACTGCCCCTTGGCGACGAACCACCAGTTGGTGACGTACAAAAGCGAGGCGGAGGCGTCGTCCCGGAACCCGGCCGCCTCCCCCGGCAACCGCACGATGACGAGGACGCAAACCCCGGCGACGAGGGCGAACAGCGCCGGCAGCAGCCGCCGCGCCCGCCGCTGATAGAAGCGCCGCAGCACCACGGCGCCGGTTGAGAGGTACTCGCGCGCGAGCAGCCCGGTGATGAGGTACCCGGAGAGCACGAAGAAGACGTCGACCCCCAGAAACCCGCCCCGCACCCGCGCCACCCCCGCGTGGTAGAGCAGCACGGCGACCACGGCCAGCGCCCGAAGCCCGTCCAGCGCCGCGACACGCGCGGAGGTGATCGGTTCAGTGTTCGACCCAGGCCCGCCACCAGCCCGGACGCCCTCGACTGTCGCCGCGAACACCGGCATCGCCACGAACTGATGACGCGGGAGCGGCCGCGCCCCCTCACCAGCCTCCATGCACCGCCGCCCTAAGTCAGCACACTGATCCGGCGACCCGGGGGAACGCCCCACCCCTCCCTGGGGGCACACCACCATATGTACCAATTGTCGCAAACGTCAACCCACAGATGCCGGAGATCGCCCCCGAATCACCCATCCGGCCCAGAACTTTTTTCGGCCCGCGCCGCCGGAGCGCGGCTTTCGCACGGACGTCCGTGCGCATCTCGGGTCCGTGTACGAGCCGGACGCGTCGCAGAGGACGACCTGGGGCAGGAGCCACACTATGCTCGGCAAGCAGGGCAGGAGGTCGCGACGGGTCGCTGGTGATCGTCGTTGAGTATCAGGCCCCGCGCACGGTGTACGCGGAGCCGATTCCCTAGTACGAGAAGATCACGGGATCACGACACCGTGGTCCGCCGCGAACCGTCTGAGCCGGTCGAGCTCCTCGTCGATCTGTTGGGCCTGCTCCCGCAGCGTCCTGGCCATCTCGGGCTGCCCGTTCTGCTCCAGGCACTCGGCCAGGTTGATGAGCGCGAGGGCGAGCCCGGCGCCGGCCGCCGCGCTGGCCACCAGGCCGAGCAGCGCCGCCGGGGTCGTCGAAGTAAGCGCCGTGCCGCCGACCGCGGTCACCACGCCGGCCAGCGCGATCCCGAGAGTGACCTTCTCTTTGTAACAGGCCATGTCCGTACCCTCCCTCAGGCGTTCGCGGTGTCGTCGCTCATGACGGACGGGTCGAGGCCGAGATCCTGCAGGTAGGCGTCGACGTCCTGGCCGTAGGTGATGGCGCGGGCCAGCGATGGGTACTGGGACCAGTCGACGTCGATCGGCTGGTCGCCGCCGGACTGGTTCGGGCCGCCCTCGACCAGTTGCCACTGGCTGCCGTCCCACCAGTAGTTGCCGTCCTCGGAGCGGGTGCCGACCTCCGCGCCCCCGCTGGAGCTCGAAGCCGTCGAAGAATCCGCGACCGGCTGCCACTGGCTGCCGTCCCACCAATAGTTACCGTCCTCCGAGAGCTGGGCTCCGTCGGGTGCGGCCATGGATGTCTCCTCTCACGCAGCTGCCACCATCGTGGCGGCAGGTGCGTGTCGAAGGCACCGGTCCATGGAGCGCCCACGAGGGCAGTGCCGGTTACCCGAACGGGCAGAACAGGCAGAACAGGGGGAGTACCCCTCGGCTTTCGCCCCACCCGCCGAAAACGCCCCTCACCCCCGCCGCAACTGCCGCAATGTCCACCCCCGCCCACCCCCATCCAACCCCCGCGTCGCTTCCGCGAAAACCTCCGCAGCCCGCCGATACGACAACCGCCCACGCCCCGTCACCGGGCACCGGTCGCGCGCAGCCGTACCGGCCGGCGCCCGCCGGTCCGTCAAAAACAACGGCCCCGTCGCCCGCCCCGCTGCCAAAAACCCCAGCAACTGCCCCGTCCTCGGCCGCCAGTGCAGTGCGGGCCCCCGCACCCCCGGACGCGTACGCCGACCGCCGGCATCCAGATCCGAAACGTCCAGCGCCAGAATCCGCTCGATCCCACCGCCGCTGTCATACACCGCGTGCCACAGCGCCTGTTCCCGCAGCGGCGCGCGCAGCCGCAGCACCGCACGCACCTGCTCCTCGCTCAGCGGCCCCGCACCCGGCGCCGGTTCCGCCGCACGCCGTCGGATGCCGGCCGTCGGATCCGACGTGATCCAGCCTTGAGACCGCCACCACGACAGCGCACTGCGAAGAATCGCCAGCTCCCGATTCGCCGTCCGCGCCCCCACCGACGCCTCCCGAGCCGCGAACCCCGCCGCCAGCCGCGCCGGCGCGTCCGCACTGTCCACCAGCCCCAGCGGCACCACCGGCGCCGACGCGCCCCGCCGTGCCACGCCCACCGGCGACTCGCGCTCGACCAGCATCCAAGCCCACGTCGTCAGCGCGATCCGGTACACCCGCTGCGAAGCCGGGCTCAACCCCGCCGAATCCAAGAACCGGTCGACCGCCACCGCGTACTCGACCGGCGGCGCAAAATCCGAATCCGCCGCAGTAAACATCCGCCCCACCTCCCCAGAATCCAAGCCAGAAGAAGTGTAATACCTCGCGGAGACGCAGTTGTTTACTGCGGTAGAACTCACCCACAGCAAAGTTAAAGCAAAGAGACTCAATTCCAGCGCAGAAAACCATTGAGCCTCCCCCAACCGCCGAGCAACGCTCCCCCCGTGTCCCGAATGTTCACCGCCCTAGCCGACCGAGACTTCCGCTGGTTCTTCACCGGCTACCTCACCTCCAAGCTCGGCACCGCCATGGCCCCGGTCGCCACCGCCTTCGCCGTCCTCCACACCGGCGCCGGACCCGCCGGCCTGGGCTACGTCATGGCCGCGCGAATCGTGCCGGTCGTACTGCTCCTCCTGCTCGGCGGCGTATTCGCCGACCGGCTCGGCGGCCGCAGAGTCATGATCGCCTCCGACGTCCTGCGCTGCGCCGCCCAGGCCGCCTTCGCCCTCCTGCTGCTCACCGGCCGCGCCTCCCTCGCCGCCATGATCGTCACCGCAGTGCTCTCCGGCATCGGCGAAGGCGTCTTCACCCCCTCACTCCAAGCCCTGATCCCGAAGCTGCTCCCCACCGACCACCTCAGCGACGCCAACGCCCTGCTCAGCATCGCCGTGTCCGGCACCGCAGTCGCCGGTCCGGCGCTCGGCGGCCTGGTCGCGGCGTCACTGTCCGGGGCTTCCGGGGCCGCGGGCCCGGCCGCCGTGCTGCTCATCGACGCCGCAAGCTACGCCGTCAGCGTCATAGTCCTGATCCGCCTGGCGCACGTGCCGCAACCGCAGCCGGGCGAATCCCCGTCCCTCATCAGGGAGCTGCGAGACGGCTGGCAGCAGTTCAGCTCACGCTCCTGGCTCTGGGTCTCCACGCTCCAGTTCTGCCTGTTCAACGCCCTGGTTTGGGCCCCGTACCTAGTACTGGGACCGGTGGTCGCCGAACGACGGCTCGGCGGCGCCGGCGCCTGGGGCCTGGTGCTCGCCGCAAACGGCGCGGGCTCGGTCCTCGGCGGCCTGGCACTGCTCGGGCGGCGGCCACGCCGACCACTGCTGCTGTCCGTCGTGGCGGCGTTCGGTTACGCCCTGACGCCGGCGCTGCTGGCCAGCGACCTACCGCTGCCCTGGGTATGCGCGGCGGCGGCCATCACCGGGGCCGGCGGCGCGATCGGCACGGCGTTGGAGAACACGGTGATCCAGCAGCGGCTGCCGGCCGACGTACTGGGCCGCATCACGGCCTACCAAATGCTCGGCGCCTTCGCTCTGGGGCCGATCGGGCTGGCGGCGGCCGGGCCGCTGGCGTCGGTGTTCGGGCTGACGGCGTTCCTGGCGTTCGGCGCGGTGTTCCAGTTCGCCACGAACCTCGCCACGCTCGCGGTGCCCGCTATCCGCCGGATCGACCTGGAAGATCCTTACTTGTCAGACCCCTCTACTACCGTGGACGAAAGGTCGATCGAGACAGCGATCGCACCGGAACCGTCCGCACCACCAGGGGGTTGACCATGACCGCCGACGCCGCCTCCCGGACCCCGTCCCGGAACCTGTGGATCAAGAACGCCGACCGGGTCCGCCGCCGAACCGGCCGGGCGATCTGGCACGCGGCCGAGGTGGCGGCCGACCCGCTGGCCGCCATCGAGACCGCGCGCCGGCTGGCCGAGGACGTGATCGACCGCCTGACCCGCGCGGCGGACGACGGCGAGCACCTGCTCACCTGCCTGGCCCGGGGCGACGACGGCGAAGCCGGCCTGGCCGCGGACCTGGCGATGTCCCGCCGCGGCCGCCGGTGCCTGACCGACCGCGCGGGCGCCGGCACCACCTTCGGCGCGCTGCTGCTGCTCGGCGCGCTCACCGGCGAGCCGGTCGGCATCGTGCTGCGCAGCTGCCGCGACCCCTGCCACACCGCCGACGGCCACCAGTCCACGGTGCGCGGCTGGCTGCTGCGCGACCGCTTCGCCCAGCCGCTCAGCCGCGGGGCGATACGCACGGTCGTCCACGGCGGCCGGGCGCCGCACCCGGCGCTGCCACCGCACCCGGAGGAGGGAACCAGTTATGAAAAGGCTTACTCGCTGTATTCCGCGGGGGAAGAACCATGAGACGGGGACGAGGAGGTGGCGCAGGTGGCGACGGCGGGTCCGGGCGAGGACGGCCGCGAGGCCGCACGCGCGGACGGCACAAGAGAATCTCCGGACACCGGACCGCAGCCCGCTGGGCGAAGGCGGCCGGCCACCCCCGAAGACCGCCGAGCTCCGAGCCTTCGCGCCGCCCTGACCGACCGCCTCATCGCCGAAGGAGCGATCGCCACGCCGCGGGTCGCGGCGGCGTTCCGGGCCGTGCCGCGCCACCGGTTCGCGCCGGGGCTGCCGCTGGAGCTGGCGTACGCGAACCAGGTGGTGTTCGTGAAACGCGACCGGAGCGGGGTGCCGACCAGCTCGGTGAGCGCGCCGGACATCCAGGCGATCATGCTGGAGCAGGCCGCGATCGAGCCCGGCATGCGGCTGTTGGAGATCGGCTCCGGCGGCTACAACGCGGCGCTGATGGCCGAGCTCGCCGGGCCCGGCGGCGAGGTGACCACCGTCGATATCGACGCCGACGTCGCCGCGCGCGCCCGGGCGTGCCTCGACGACGCCGGCTACCGCGAGGTGCGCGTGCTCACCGCCGACGCCGAGAGCGGGGTGCCGGCCCACGCGCCGTACGACCGCATCGTGGTGACCGTCGAGGCGTGGGACCTGCCGCCGGCCTGGGCACAGGAGCTCACGCCGCACGGCCGCCTCGTCGTGCCGCTGCGGCTGCGCGGCCTGACCCGCTCGGTCGCCTTCGACCGGGTCGGCGGCCGAGACGGTCGCGACGGCATCGACCACCTCGTCAGCCGCTCGGCGCGCATGTGCGGCTTCGTGAAGATGCGGGGCGCGGGCCACCACGCCGATGAAGAGCTCATCCTCAACGGCGGCGATCTCTCGCTCGAAGCCGACGACGTCCACGCGCTCCCCGGCGAGAAGCGCATCGAGGAGCTGCTGCGCACCCCGCGCGTCGAACGCTGGTCCGATGTCCACGTCTGGCGCTGGGAGCCATGGGACACCCTGCCGCTGTGGCTGGCCACGTCCTTCCCCGGCTACTGCCAGCTCACCGTCCACATCCCCGGTGCACCCGCCGTTCCCGGACCACCGGACGCCCCGGGAGCCGAACCACTGGAACCGGCGCTGGGCTCGGGCACCCCGGCCGTCGCCACCGAATCAGCCTTCGCCCACCTGACCGCCCGCCCCCGTCCCGACGGCCGCATCGAACTCGGTGTCCATGCCTTCGGCCCCGACGCCGAGTCCCTGGCCGCCGGCCTGGTCACCCTGACCGCCGCCTGGAACCGCGACCACCGCTTCGGCCCACCGCCGATCATCAGCGCCTGGCCGATCGACGCGCCGCCGCCACAGGCCGACCTGGTCGTGGTCAAGAACCACGTCCGGCTCGCGGTGGACTGGCCCGCGGCCCGCGATTAGCGATCCGCCACCATCTCCAAGATCGCCTCCGCCCGCTCCCCCGGCGTCGCGACCGCCACGTCGAGGAGCTGATATCCCAGCTCCCCATACGTCTCACGATGCACGCGCTCGAACACCAGCGCGTCCTCGAAGCTGATCCGCCGCGCCGCCGAGGGCACGATGAAACCGAGGTTCGCCAGGAAGAACACCGTGCGCTGATAGGTCTGAGCGCGCTGGATCCGATCGATCTCGGCGGCCAGCGCCGGACTCGTCGGTCGTCCCAGAAAGCGGCTCAACGCCAGCGTGCACACCGGCGAGCGGTCGAAGAAACACACCCCGGCACCGTGCGAGGAAGCCTCAGCCTCCCGTTCCCGCTGCACCGCGACCACGGCATCGACGAACCCCGCGTCGCGCCACGGCTCCGGATTCCCCGCGGCCTGCTCCCGGTCGATCACATCGGTCGCGGCCTCGCCGACCGCCGCCTGCCCGAGCTGCCGCAGTGCGTCGATGACCGTGGTCTTACCCGCACCCGGGGTCCCTGTGAGGACGAACCGTTTCATGGCGACTATGCGACCACAGCGGCGATCAGCCTTGCGCGCCGGGGAGCCGCCAGTTACTTTCCCGATAGGAAAGTACTGTCGAGGAGGGAAAATGACCGGTCAGGTCGAGCCGGCGGACGCCGCACGCGCACTGAGCGAGATCGACCAGCGTCGCGAGCAGGCGATCCGGCGGAAGGTCTTCCCCGGCTGGTGGTGGTGGGCATATGCCGTCCTGATCGTCGAGTTCTCACTGGCCGTCGAGTCCGGGCGCGGCGTGGTCGCGGGGATCGGCATCGCCGTGTTCGTGGTCGGCTCGCTCGTCGTCGACGTTCCGGTCCGCCGCGCGGCCCGCGCCGCCCCGCTACGCCGCGGCCTGGCGGGGTGGGGGTCCGCCCGCAGGACACTGCTCGGGTTGGCGGGCTTTGCGGCGGTCGTGATCGGCGCGACGCTGGCGACCGGCTTGGGCCTGAAGGCGGCCGGGGCGTCCCAGGCGGCGACGATCGCCACCGCGGTCGGCGCGGTGGCGTTCGCTGCCGTCGGGCCAATGCTCGTGCGGTGGGAAGCGGCCGTGCTGGTGCGCCGGTCCGGGAGGCAGGGGTGAGCACACCGCGGTTCGACGAGCTGATCCACGCGCCCACGCGGCTGTCGCTGGTCGCCTTCCTCGCCGCGACCGGATGGGCGGACTTCGCCGTCCTGCGCGACGGCATCGGCCTGTCCGACTCCGCCCTGTCCAAACAGCTCACCACGCTGGCGGACGCCGGCTACGTCGAGATCCGTAAAGCCTTCGTCGGCAAGCGGCCACGCACCTCGGCCCGGCTTACCACCGAGGGCCGCACGGCCTTCGACCGGCATGTGTTGGCGCTCCAGGAGATCGTCGCCGGGGCCGGGGGTTCAGTGGTCCTGTCCCGCCGGTCGTCCGGGCAGTCGTAGCGCTGGTCATCCGTGTCAAGTGATCGTCAGCCCCGCTTCGGCGGCAGCAGCGGCCAGCACGTCGCGCAGCATGTCAGAGGTCAGCTTGCCGGTGAAGGTGTTCTGCTGGCTGACGTGGTAACAGCCGAACACCGTCAAGTCCGCATCGCCGTCGGCCGCCGCGAGATCGGCACGCACTCCGTGCCCGAACTCGGGTCGTGGTCTCGGCACGCTCCAGTAACCGGACGCGGCGATCGCCGGGAACAGCGCCTGCCAGCCGAACGCGCCGAGCACCACGACCGACCGCACCGTCGAGCGCATCAGTTGCAGCTCACGAACCAGCCACGGCCGGCACGTGTCCCGCTCGGCCGGCGTCGGCTTGTTGTCCGGCGGAGCGCAGTGCACCGGCGCGGTGAAGCGGACGCCCCGCAGCTCCAGGCCGTCGTCGGCGGCCACCGACGTGGCCTGGTTCGCCAGGCCCAGACGGTGCAGCGTGGCGACGAGGATGTCGCCGGAGCGGTCGCCTGTGAACATCCGGCCGGTGCGGTTGCCACCGTGCGCGGCCGGGGCGAGGCCGACGATCAGCACACCGGCGTCGTGCGGCCCGAACCCGGGCACCGGCCGGGCCCAGTACTGCTGGTCGGCGAACGACTTCCGCTTCACCGCGCCGACCTGCTCGCGCCAGGCCACCAGACGCGGGCACGCGCGGCAGTCGCACAGCTCGCGGTCCAAAGCCTCCAGGGTCGCGGCGGCCGGGGCCCGCTCACTCGGTGCTTCCACACCGGCAACCTACCGGCGCGCACCGTCAGCCGCGCGGCGGCAGCTGCTCCCCGATCGCCGTGACCGGCGGCATCACGAAGTCGCGCCGCAGATGGTGGCCGCCGTCGTTATGGCGGGGGTTTTGGGTGTGACCCTGACCCATGGATGGGCTGGGGTGAGGGCAGTCGGAGCTTGACGGTTGGATGTGGTCATGACCGTCTTCGACGTAGTGCGCGCTCTGCCTGACATCTCCACTGTCCGCGATCGTTCGCGGTCGATGGCGATGCTGGACGCGATCCTGAGCCCGGAGTGGCAGTACAGGTACTTCTCCTTCGACTCGGGTTGGTCGCCGGGTCAGGAGATGGCGTCAATGCGCGACGGCTCCGGCAGTGACTACTCGATCGTCTTCGCTCCGGCGGGAGCATGGGCCCGCGGGTTCGATCACGAGTCGCCAGTGAGCCCGTTCCGTTCCGTGCCGCCGACTCTGTGGCCAGGTTTGATCGACACTGTTCCGGCGGTGTTCGACGCGCAGGTGGCGGAGCCGGCTTTCGCCGACGCGGACGGCGGGACGCTGCGTGCGACGGTGTGCTTCTGGCGGGAGACTTCGGATAGCGAGTGGCGCTGCGGGCCGGTGGATGTCCGTGTCGCGGGCTATGAGGACGCCGATAGCGCGGACTGGCTGTTCGAACTGCTCGTGGAAGGCAGCGCCGAAGCGTATCGGGACTTCGCCGAGGAGTACTTCGAGGCGGAGGTGGAGCTGTCTGCGGTTCGCCATGTCTATGACCTGCTGCCGCTCAACCGGGAGGTCGTGGCGGCGTTGAACCCCGAGGTCGACTTGAACGACCTCGTGCAGGACGTCGCGGAGATCGGGTATCCCGTGTGATCGACGGCCGGTAGGAGACATCAGCGGAGGTCTCCGAGGTTGCGCGCTGCCGGGAGCGACGAGGTGCGCCGGCTCCACGGGCGGTCAACGACTCATCGAACCTGCCGTCACTGACCGCACGTACATAACCGTCGACGACTTGGGTGTGGCCGGTGAGGAAGGCGGCGAACGGAGAGCACAGGTAGGTGGCGGCCCAGCCGATCTCGTGGCGGCGGCCGCTGCGCAGCGCCGCCTGGCGTCCTCGGCCGGATCGGCGCGCAGGGCCTTGAGATCGGCGCGCATCTCCTCGTGCGGGAACAGGCCCGTGGCCAGGGCGTTGACGCGGATGCCGTCCGTGCCCACTCCACGGCCAGCGACTTGGTGAGGTTCCCGACGCCGGCCTTCGCCGCCGCGGCTGGCGATGCCGACCCCGGCACCGCGGCGTGCGAACTCCGCCGCCATCGCGCGGCCCAGCCCGGTCCCGCCGCAGGTGATCAGGGCGGGGACGCCGGCGAAGGTCCCCGGCGGCACCATCGGGGTGCCGAGCGGCAGCGGTTCGGGCAGGCCGGAATGCACGGCTACTCCCGAGAATCAGGTATAGGGCGGGGACCGGGGCGGCGCGGCCGCTCGACGAACCACTCGCGCCCGGCGAGGACCGCGTAGAGCGGCACCGGGAGCCCGGCCATGACGCGGTGCAGCCGCCCGCCGCGGCCCTTGCCGAGCTGGGTGCGGTGCTGCGCGAGCGCGGCTTGTTTGGCGGCGGCGTAGCGGCGGACGTCGATGCGGTGGGTGATGTCGGCGCGGGAGCTGAAGGAGGTGTCGAGCGCGGCAAGGTCGTAGCGCCGCAGGAGGCGGACTCGTTGCAGGGCTCTGGCGATGCGTATCGCGGGCTCGCGCGGCAGAGTCGCCTCCAGCACCCGGACGCCCGTCAGCTCGGCGGCGCGGGCGCCCACCTCGTGCACCCGGACGTGGTCGCGGTGACCGTAGCCGCCGTTGGGGTCGTAGCTGAGCAGCAGGTCGGCGCCCTCCTCGCGGATGACGGCGGCGAGCCGCTCGGCGGCCTCCCCGACCGGCGCGCGCACGAAGCGGACACGGTCGGCGGGGTCGGGGAACAGGATCGGGCCGTGGCCGCTGTCGGCGTAGCCGAGGTGCACCACGCGGGCGACGCCGAGCTTGCGCGCGCTGGCCCGCAGCTCGTCCAGGCGCACCAGGGCTCCGGGCTCGGTGGCGGCGCCCATGGCACCGTCGCAGGCCACGACGATGACGGTGCGATGGCCCTCGGCCGCGAGACGGGCGAGGGTGCCGCCGGTGAGGAGGGCCTCGTCGTCGGGGTGGGCGTGGAAGGCGATGATGGTCTTGGTGCGCATGTTCCTCAGACGTCGCCGGGCGGGGCGGCGGTTGCCGGGCGGGCACTCGGTCGGCCTAATGTCGCCGCGTAGGTGGACGTCGTCGTCACGCGCCGGCATCCGCGGGGTCACCGCGCCAGGCTCGTGGCCTCATCATCGATTGCGGCCTCCACCTCGGGAAGCGCCGAGGTCGCCGCCGGGATCTTGATCCACGGGTCATGGCTGCGCTCCCGGGCGCGCCGGATACGCGTCAGCGGCCACAGCAGCAGGCCGATACCGAAGGCCACCAGGTGGCCCAGCGAGGTGTAGTCGACCCGTGCGTCGAAATCGGTGAGCGAGGCCTGATACAGCAGATAGGCCAGCAGCAGCGACCACACCGAGATCCGGAACGGCCAGCGCAGCCTGTAGGCCAGCAGCGCCGCGCAGCAGTAGGCGCCGTAGCTGATGCCGACGTCGATGGTGCGCGAGTACACCCGGTCTTGCTCCGGGGTGATCAGCACCGTCTCCTCGATCCACAGCGCGATCAGCAGCGTGGCTCCTATGTGGCCGGCCAGGAACGCCAGCAGCGTGCGCCGGGTGCCGATCCAGCGCTCCAGCGGCGCCAGGTAGATGACCGCGGTGAAGGTCAGGAACAGCAGTTCGTCGACATCGGTCCACATCGCCGAGCCGAACAGCACGGTCAGCGGCTCGCGCTTGAGGTGGGACAGGGTCGTGGAGTGGGTGAGCAGGACCGCGTCGCGCAGCTTGCCCGGCAGGCCGATGAGCATCCACGCGTGCACGGCGACCAGCAGCCACAGCGTGGTGGTGAACGGCGCCAGCTTCGCCCACGCCTTGATCCAGCACCAGGCCCGCCGTACGTGGTCGCTGGCCCAGTAGTTGGAGCGCAGCAGGTAGAGGACCAGCAGTGCCGCCGGGATGGCGGCGATCTCGATCCAGCCGGTCTTCATGCACTCTCCTGTTCGGCGCCCCGCTCTTGCTGTATTGCCCACGACTGTGCCGTCACTCGTTGAAAGGGTGATGAAAATGCCTGGGCGGACGCGACGGAGCCGGAGCGTGAACACCCCTTCGGGTTCACGCTCCGGCTCCGGCTTCCGGTTGCTACTCCGGCTCTCTGTGCGACGGCGTCATTGCTTGCCGCGCGGCTTGAACTTCCGGTACAGGAACGCCCCGCCGCCGATCATCGCCGCGCCGACGGGTGCGAGCATGAGGCCGTCGGCGCCGGTGTGGGCCAGCGCGCCGGTGGACGTGTCCGGCTGCGAGCCGTTGCCGCCGCTGCCGCCCGTCGAGCCGCCGGGGTGCGAGTCGATCGGGCCGCCGGGCGTGACCGGGTTGCTCGGCGGCGCCGTGCTCGGCGGGGTGGAGCTGAGGGGCGGAGGCGGGACCACGGCACCGCCGCCGGCGTGGCAGTGGTTGCCCTTGGCCGCGTCGCCGATGCCTACCACGCTCACGCTTTCGCCGCAGACGTTGACCGGGACGTTCACCGGGATCTGCACGTTGTTGCCGGACAAGATCCCCGGCGAGCCCTGCGCGCCGCCGGTGGCCGTGGAGCCGGAACCGCCGGTCGCCGTCGCGCCGCCCCCGTTGGAGCAGTGGTTACCCTTGGCCGCGTCGCCGACGGCGACCACGCTGAGGGTGTCGCCGCAGACGTTGACCGGGACGTTCACCGGGATCTGCACGTTGTTGCCGGAGAGGATCCCCGGCGAGCCCTGCGCGCCGCCGTTCGCGGTCGAGCCGCTGGTGGAACCATCGGAGTTCGTGGAACCGGAACCGCCGGTCGCCGTGGCACCGCCCTCGTTGGCGCAGCCGTTGTGGGCGGCCGGGTTCAGCAGGCCCACCACGTTCGCCGTCACACCGCAGACGTTGATCGGGATGTCGACCGGGACCTGGATGGTGTTGCCCGAGAGGATCCCGGGCGATCCCCCGGCCGTGGTGCCGGTGGTCCCCGACCCCGTGCCGGTCGAGTCGGCGTGCGCGAACCCGAGTCCGCCGCCGGCGAGCAGCCCGCCGGTGGTGAGCCCGAACGCGATCCGCCGCTTCATTGGAGACTGCATGAAAGCCCCTGCCTCTTGACGCCTGTCGTTTTGTCAGACGAGCTGATTGACCTATCCGACTAACGACAGGTGGGTGCGGAGGTTTTTGTGACTAAACGGAGAATCGTTCGTACGAGTGAAATATGGCAACCCTTCCGACACGTCGCGAATCAGCACGGGAAACCGGAACACAAAGGGGCGGCCCCGAGGACCCGCCAGGGATCCTCGGGGCCGCCCGGGGCGCGCGCCCGCGCGGGACGTCAGCCCTCGTTGACGCAGGGGTTGTCGAACGCCTGGTCCAGGATGCCGATGACGCTCACCGTGCCGCCGCACGCGTTCACAGGCACGTGCACCGGCACCTGCGCGTTGTTGCCCGACACCACGCCGGGCGAGTCCTGGGCAAAGCTGTCGGCGGTCGACGCCGCGCTGGCCATGCCGGCGCCGACCATCACCAGACCGCCGGTGGCGGCGACGAGCGCGGCGATCTTCTTGGTCTTCAGCACTGGTACTTCCTCCTGTGTAGCGGCGGCACCGATCACGTGCCGCTCGTCGAGAGAAACGACCAGTGGCGCGGGGCGAAACGCCCCGAACACCGTGATCGACCGATCTAGTGAAGGTATGACTTCAGATCCCCAACAACGCCGGATCGCTCGCGATGGCCCGCAGCGCGGCGACCGGGTCCGGCACCAGCTTGCGCGCCCGCAGGTCGAGGATGCCGCCGACCAGGACGATATCGGCGCAGACAGTGCCGTCCTTCTTCACGATCTGCTGCTTGATCTGGAACACCTTGCCCTCGGCCCAGGCGAACTCGCAGGTGACGTCCACCTCCTCGCCGCCGCGCAGCTCGCGCAGGTACTTGATGTTCGCCTCCAGCACGACCGGCCCGATGCCGCCGGCGACCATCTCGTTCTGCTGGATGCCGGCCGCGCGCAGCACCTCCCAGCGGGCGTGCTCGGAGTACTGCAGGTAGACGGCCTGGTTCAGGTGGCCCTGAGTGTCGAGCTCGTAGCCGCGGACGGTGACCGGGACCGAGAAGACCATGGTCGTCTCCTTGCTTTGTGCGATGGCGCGTAGCGGACGGGTTCAGGGGCGACCCACCAGGATCGCCCCTGACATGTTACTTGCCAGTAAGGATCAGCGGCATCCGATCGCCACATCCTGGGTCACGTACCCGTGGTCGGCGGCGATGAAGTGCCCGTAGCACGTACCGCCGTCCACGCCGACGTACCGCTCCGAGTCCGAGCCGTCGGCCGCCACGGCGACCCCGGCCTCCCGCTGCAGGTTCCCCTTGGCCCGGACCGCGTCGTCGACGACGGACAGCGTCTTGAACGCGTTCCCGGGGCCGGCCTCGGTTGTCGCCAGATGCCGGGCGACGCTCACCTGCCCGGTGACCGTGTACGAGTCGGAGGTCGCGCCCGGGACGAAAGTGCTCTTCACGTCGATCGGGTACGACCAGTTGTCCTGCCGCACCTGCCGGTGGCCCGGCCCGGGGCCGACGGTCGTGGTGGTCCGGGTCCAGCCGGAGTCCCGCTGCGCCGTGGTCTGAACCGTGCCGGCCTGGGCGACGTCGTTGGAGTTCGAGTAGTCGCTGTGCCGCACCACGCGGGTGTACACGCGGCCGCGCGAGGTGTCCACGTACCCTGCGACGGCCCAGTCCCGGGTGACCGCGGCGGTGATCAGGTCACTGCCGTCGGCCTGCGTGGCGACGTTGTAGGTCACCGCCGGAGAAGGCGTGACCGTGTCCTCGGTGACCGCCCCGGACGTCTGCGCCGAACCGTGGTCGACATCCACGAACAGGCTGCCGTCCATCAGCCAGGTGTCGGAGATCCCAGCCGGCGGCACCAGCGTCACGGTATGGGCGGCGCCGTCGGCCAGCACGCCGGCGAACGGCGTCAGGTCGATCTCATAGGGCTGGGTCCGAAACGCGTCGATGCTCGGGATCGGCCGCCACATCAGCGGGCTGATGCCTCCGGTGTAGATCGCCGGGAACGGCTGCGCGGTCCCGGCCGGCTTGCCATCGACCAGCACCCCCACCTCGCGGTACGTCCCGCCGGCACACAGGCCGTAGTCCGGGTGCGCCGCCGCGTAGGAGTCCGGCACATTCGAGTACCAGAACTCCTCGCACCCGCCGCCGCGCGCGTACACCTGCAACCGCGCGTCGACGGTGTTGCGGGGCACCGTCACGGAGGTGCTCGCGGTCTGTCCCTGGTTCAAGCTCCACCAGCCGGGCGCGGACGTGCTCTGCGACACCGGCACCACCACGTCGCTGTGCGCGGCCTCCGGGTTGCGCTTGTCGGCCTGGTAGTACGTCACGGTCATCGTCATGTGGTAGATGCCGGTGTAGGTGGTGTTCACCACATTCCCCAGGTCCACCACCAGCGGCTGCGGCGTGCGCAGCAGCGGGATGAACGCCGAGAGGTCCTGGTCGACATGCCAGCTGATGCCCGCCGGATCCGGCTCGGGGGTGCTGGTCCGGAACACCTCCGCCCCGCCGACCCACACCGCCGCCAGCCGGTCGTACTGCCGCCCCGCCACGCTGCCGGACCAGTCCAGCACCACCTTCGACCAGGGCCCGGGACAGCCGGCCGGCGGCGTCAGGGTGCCGGCGAAGGGCTGCCCGTAGCTGTTGGCGAAGTCATGCTGCATGGCGGTGACGGTGCAGCTGTGCGTCGCGGGCCGGGCGATCGGCGGCAGCGCCGTCACCGGGTTCT
The DNA here is from genome assembly GCA_019510485.1 of Catenulisporales bacterium. Classification (GTDB taxonomy): domain Bacteria; phylum Actinomycetota; class Actinomycetes; order Streptomycetales; family Catenulisporaceae; genus Catenulispora. The sequence continues at coordinate 446 of JAEKKI010000128.1, read as the reverse complement.
GATAGTTGATCTCCACGGGGGTCGGTCCGGCAGCCGCGGCGGTGCCCGCGAGCGTCCCGGTGACGAACAACGCCGCCGCGGCGGCCAGGGCGAGGGGTCTCCACATGGCTGACACATTGGCTTGAGATCAAACTTCGCACAAGAGCCGCTCATGACTAAAGAGCCTGAGCTTGGAGAGCTCACGTCGAGTAGGCACCTTCGATGAAGATCACCGCTCGCAGCTGCGATTCCTTCCCCGCCGCGGGCCGCCGCGACACGCCGGAGCCCGCCAAAGCACAACCCATTCGGCGGATTCCGCACGCTGCCGGCCTCGGCGCACAATCGTGGTGCGGCCGGGATGCATTCCAGCACCTGGACCCGGCAGACCCACGACCGGTGCGGGCCAAGACGTCAGCACGCACCACCGAAGGGGAATGCCCCGCACGCTCTCGATGACATCGTCGTCG
>JAEKKI010000181.1 GCA_019510485.1 Catenulisporales bacterium | reverse complement strand
AGCGGTCGGCGGCTCTTCGTCGCGGTTCGACGGTGCCGCGCGGTGCCGGTTCCGGTCACCGTCGCCATGAGCAGCCGAGGCGGGGCGTCGGCGGGTCCACAGGACCGCGATCGCGGCCAGGAGCGCCACGATGGCCGCCACAGCCGCCAGCAGGACCGGCAACGACAGGCCCGAGCCGTTGTCCGATCCGGCGGCGGTTCCGCCGGCTGCCTTGGCACCGGGTGCGGTCGCGGCGTCGGCGCCGGGCGCGGTCGCGGCGCCCGCCGGTTGCGCGCTGCTCGTGGCCGGGTTGACGGCGACCGCGGTCAGGACGATGTCGTGGCCGGAACCGCCGTGGTAGCTGATCTGGAATGTGGCTCCGTCGACCGTGAGATTGGCGCCCTCGGCGAGGCCGGCGAACGTACCCGAGCCGCCGTCAGCGGATCCGCTCTCGTGGATCAGCGTGAGTTGCCGGCCGACTGGCACCGGTCCCGGCAGCTTGACCGCGAGCGTGCCGGCCAGGTTCAGCGGTCCGGTCACGGTCAGCGCCGGGCCGTTCGCCGGCGGCGTGAGCATCAACGTGCTTCCGGCGGCCTGGCTCAGTCCGCCGGTGGTGAACGTGGCGCCGGTGAGGGCCAGCGTGCCTTGGGCGACGCGCCAATTGCCGCCGGTCTTGCTGCCGGCGGTCAGGGTCAGCGTGCCGGTCCCGGTCTTGACCAGCCCGCCGGAGCCGGTGAAGGTTCCGCCGTAGGCCGTGGCCGCGGTGCTGGCGACGGTCAGCGCGTGCGTGCCGAGGGCGATGGTGCCGGCGCTGCCCGTCAGCCCTCTGATCGTCTGGTCTCCGGCAGCGGCGATGTCGAATGTGCCGCCGGTCAGCGTCAGGCCGGCGCTGGTGCCGATCCCGCCCGAACCGGGGCCGAGCGCCAGGGTTCCGGAGGCGACTGTGGTCGTGCCCTGATAGGCGGTGGTTCCGGAAAGGGTTGTGGTCGCCGTACCGGACTGGGTGAGCGATCCCGAGCCGGTGATGGCCGACAGGGATACCGGCTTCGTGGTGTTGCGCACCACCAGCGCACCGTTGTCCACGATCGCGTCCGCGGGCGTGCCGGTCAGCAGGGCGCTGTCACCGCCGGCCGCTCCGGTTCCCAGGAGCAGCGTCGCGCCCGACCCGATCGTGGTGGTGCCGTGGTAGTTCTGTGCGGTGGCGAAGGTGACGGCGTTGCCCTTGGTGGGGTTCAGCGTCACGTCGGCCTGGGCCGGGGTGCTCAGCGAGCCGTGATAAACGCCTCCTGATATCGGGGTGTTCAGCGTGACCGGCCCGGCGTAGTCGAACGCGAGGGTGCCGTTCTTGTGGATGTTGATGTAAGAGTTGGACGGCGTCGCGGGCAGGAAGAACCGGGTGGTGGTCCCATTGCCCCACTGGACGTGGGCGCCTTCGATGTTGATCCCCCGGAAGTTGATCGTGTGCGGGATCTGCCGGGTGTTCAGGCTCGGGTCGCTCAGCGCGGGAGCGGAGTCGGGTCCGCTGTCGGAATAGCTGTAGACGCCGGTCATCACGATCTTCCCGGCCTGCCAGGTGTGGAAGTTGACGTCGGTGCCGTAGTTCTGCTCGTAGAAGTTCTGCGCGATGGTCAGGGTGTAGTCGCGCGCGAAGACGAGGGCCGAACCGTCGTTGAGGATGGCACGCACGTACGGCAGCGCGACCCGGTAGGAGGCGTCGCCGAAATTGGCTCCGGTGCCGATTCCGATCACCCCGCTGAAGGGCTGCGTCCCGGCGAGATCGAGCGTGTCCCACGCAGTGCGCGGCTGCGAGACCAGCCCGGAGCCGGAGAGCGTTCCGAGGTTGAGTCCCGGACCGTTCAGGTTGAGCACCAGCGTGCCGTCGACCTGGATGTTGTCCTCGTTGAGCTTGAGGTTGATGTTCGGCCAGGAGTACGGGAAGTGCCCGATGACCCCTGCGGTCCCGCCGTTGCCGTACTGAAGCGTGGCACCGGACTTGACGACGATCGCGGGCGCGTCCGGATTGCTGACGATCGGATACGGCCAGTTCCCACCGCTGGTGGTCACGCTCTGCTTCCGACGCGCCGCCGGCAGGGTGAAGTCGCTGTTCTTCGTCAGCACGAGGGTGCCGGAACCGGCGATCGTCAACGTGCCCTGACCCGAGAAGACCCCGCCGTACGTCGTCGTCCCGGGCGGGACGTTGACGATCGAGTCCCCGGCCAGGACGACGTCCTGCCCGGCGAGCACGCGGCTGGTGATGTCGGTGTAGGCCGCGGGGGCGGCCTTCGCCGAGGCGGTCGGCAGGATCAACGCACCCGTGAGTGCCAGGGCGGACGATATTCGGCCGAGAAGATCTCGGTGGGACACGGTGCGGCCCTCTCGTCGCGGTCTTCTAGGCGGGTCAACTAGTAGCACGAGGATTGTGGCCTGATCAAGGAGCGAGGTCGGGACGCTCCAATGACACGAACCCGCGCTCCGCCGCCGAGTGCAGATCTTCAGCGACGCCAAATCCGGCAATTGGGGCCTACCCTGGGAAGGTTAGGATGAGCGCCGTGATCGAAATGCACCGGTACCCGCCGGAATACGTCGCCTCGGTGCGCGCGGCGGGGGCCCGCGAATTCCTGGCTACGAGCGGGCTGCCCGAACAGTCTTCGATCTTCGCCGCCACGGAAGGCGGCGAACGATCCGTGGACAGCCGCGACCTGCTGCAGATCAGCGACACCGAGAACGGCGGGTCCTACTACATCGACCGCGACTCCGGCGAGATCATGCTGTGGGACGGGGAGACCGAGAACCTCAACTACGTGAACGCCTCGGCCCGACAGTTCAGCGCGTGCGTCACCGCCCTTGAGGAAGCAACCGCCGGATCCACCGTGGACGAGGCCGAGGAGATCGCCGCCCGGCTGCGGATCGAGATCGACGCGATCGACACGACAGCGCTGCGGGACGAGACCGGCTTTTGGCAGTCATTGCTCATGGACATCGCCATCGGCGACTACGCCGACGACGAGGAGTAGCGCCAGAGGCGGCCTCAAGCAGTCGCGAGGAACACCGGCAACCCTTGAAGACCGCCCCCGAACAGGCGTCTGCGATCAGGCCTCAGGCAACCCCATATCGCGAGCGATCAGCATCCGCTGCACCTCGCTCGTCCCCTCCCCGATCTCCAGGATCTTCGAGTCCCGCCACATCCGCGCGACCGGGAACTCGTTCATGAACCCATACCCCCCATGAATCTGCGTCGCCTCCCGCGCGTTCGTCACCGCCGATTCCGAGCTGTACAGCTTCGCCATCGCCGCCTCGGCCTTGAACGGCTCGCCGGCCAGCATCCGGCTCGCGGCGTCGTAGTACGCCAGTCGTGACGTGTGCGCGCGCAGCCGCATGTCCGCAAGCTTGAACTGGATCGCCTGGTTCGCGCCGATCGGGCGGCCGAACGCCTGCCGTTCCCGGGCGTACTTGACCGACTCGTCGACGCATCCCTGTGCCAGCCCGGTCGACAATGCCGCGATCGCGATGCGGCCCTCGTCCAGTGTCCGCAGGAAGTTGGCGTAGCCCCGGCCGCGTTCGCCGAGGAGGTTCGCCGCCGGGACGCGGAGGTCGGTGAACGACAGCTCGCGCGTGTCCGAGGCGTTCCAGCCGACCTTGCTGTACTTCGGGGCCACGGTCAGGCCGGGGGTGCCCGCCGGGATGAGGATGGTGCTGATCTCCTTGCCGCCGTCGGGGTGATTCTCAGTCGGGCTCAGCGTGCCGGTGACCGCGGTCACCGTGATCAGGCCTGTGATGTCGGTGCCCGAGTTGGTGATGAACGCCTTGCTGCCGTTGATCACCCAGTGGTCGCCGTCCAGGACGGCGGTGGTGCGGGTGGCGCCGGCGTCGGAGCCGCCGCCGGGTTCGGTGAGGCCGAAGGCGCCGAGCATCTCGCCGGAGCAGAGCTTGGGGAGCCATTGGCGCTTCTGCTCCTCGGTGCCGAAGCGGTGCACCGGCATGGCACCGAGGGAGACGCCGGCCTCCAGGGTGATGGCGACCGAGGAGTCGACGCGGGCCAGTTCCTCCAGGGCCAGGCACAGGGCGAAGTAGTCGCCGCCCATGCCGCCGTACTCCTCGGGGAAGGGGAGGCCGAACAGGCCCATGCGGCCCATCTGGGCCACGATCTCGTAGGGGAACTCCTCGCGCTCGTAGTAGGCGCCGATCTTGGGGGCGACGACGTCGTGGGCGAACTCCTCGACGGTGGCGCGCAGGGATTCGTACTCTTCGCTCAGACGGTGATCCATGGGAGTTCCTCCGCTCAGACCGGGGTGACGCCGTGGCGGCGGCGGGAGAAGAAGCGGTCCTTGCCCTCGGCCGCGGCGAAGCGGGCGATCAGGGAGCCGCGCAGGGCCGGCGGTTCGACGATGTCGTCGATCACCAGCTCGCTGGCCAGGCGTACGAAGTCGATGTCGGTCTCGTACTCGGCGCGCTTGTCGGCGACGAAGGCGGCGCGCTCGGCGGGGTCTTCGATCGCGGCGATCTTGTTGGCGTAGACGGCGTTCACCGCCGCCTCGGCGCCCATCACCGCGATCTTGGCGGTGGGCAGCGCGATCGTGGCGTCCGGCTCGAAGCCGGGGCCGGCCATGGCGTACAGGCCGGCGCCGTAGGCCTTGCGGACCACGACGCAGATCTTGGGCACGGTGGCCTCCGAGACCGCGGTGATCATCTTCGCGCCGTGCCGGATGATGCCCTGCTTCTCCACGGCCGTGCCGACCATGAAGCCGGGCACGTCGGACAGGAACAGCAGCGGGACGTTGAACGCGTCGCAGAGCTGGATGAACCGGGTGGCCTTGTCGGCGGAGTCGACGAACAGCACACCGCCCTTGAACATGGGATTGTTCGCCACGATCCCGACCGGCTTGCCGTTCAGCCGCGCGAAGCCGACGGTGAGCTCCCGGGCCCACAGCGCGTGGATCTCGAAGAACGAGTCGGCGTCCACCAGGCCCTTGACGAAGCGGCGCATGTCGAACGCCTGGCGCTCGCTGGCCGGAACCAGGCCGGCGAGGTCGATGTTCGCCGGGGCTTCGGCGGGCTCGGCGCTGGGCGCCGGGTGCTGCCAGTTCGAGGGCAGGTAGGACAGGTAGCGCTGGACGGTCTCCAGCGCCTCCTGCTCGGTCTTGACCAGGAAGTGCCCGACGCCGGACTCCGCGCAGTGCACCCGCGCGCCGCCCATTTCCTCCAGCGTGGTCTTCTCGCCGGTGACCATCTCCACCATGCGGTCGCTGCCCAGGTACATCGAGGCGTTGCCCTCGACCATGACGACGACGTCGCAGAACGCGGGGATGTACGCACCTCCCGCGGCGCTCGGCCCGAACAGCGCGCACACCTGCGGGATGGAGCCGGAGGCCCGGACCTGGGTGTGGAAGATCTTGCCCGCGCCGCGCCGGCCCGGGAACAGGTCCACCTGGTCGGTGATGCGCGCGCCGGCGGAGTCGACCAGGTAGACCATCGGCACGCCGGTGCGGTAGGCGGTCTCGATGATCCGGATGATCTTCTCGACGGTGCGGGCACCCCAGGACCCGGCCTTGACCGTCGAGTCGTTCGCCATCAGGCACACCGGGCGGCCGTCGACGCGGGCCGTGCCGGTCACCACGCCGTCGGCGGGCAGGTCCCCGGCCATCACGTTGGCGAAGCGGCCGTCCTCGACGAACGACCCCTCGTCGACCAGCAGGGCGACCCGGTCGCGGGCGAACAGCTTGCCGCGCGCGGCGTTGGCCGCGTGGTACTTCTCCGCCCCGCCGCGCAGGATCTCCGCGGTCAGCTCAGGCAGGTCATGGTGCGGAAGGGTGTGCGGTGGCACGCCTGATTCCGTCATATGTGGCAACTCCTTTGTTGCGGTTATCACGTGTGCTGTGGGACACGCTCGCAAGAAAGAGTCTGCCAGCGGCCTCTTACTTGGCTAGTGCCCGGATGGTGTGCTCAATCACACCTGGAGCGTGGTTTTCCGGGAGCATGACGATCTCGTCGACGCCGGCCTGCCGATAGTCCTCGAAAGCAGAGCAGACCTGGTTGAGGTCGCCTATCGCGGCTATGGAGCGCAGGACGTCTTCGGGCATGGCCGCCATCAGCGAGCGCTCGTGCGCGCCGCCGCGGGCCAGGTCGACCAGCTCCCCGTGCCCGGCCTCGGCGAACATCCGGCCGAAGCCGTCGGCGTCCAGGTACGGAAGCAACGAGCGGCGGATCCAGTCCAGGCAGGCGGCGTCCGGGTCGACGACCGTCGGCAGGAACACCGCCAGCCGGGGCACCGCGCGATTCAGCCGATCAGCGGTCAGGGCGAGCCGCGCCTTGATCCGCGCGGCGTGCTCGACGGTGGCCAGCGGCACCGCGACCCGATCCGCCCGGCCCACGGCGACTTCGCTGGCCTCCAGTCCGAAGGCCAGGACGGTCAGCGTGGCGCTGGAGGGCGCGAGCCGGGAACTGAAGCCCCGGGAGCGTACCGAGACGCCCTGGAAGCTGACCTTCTCGCCGCGGGTGAGCGGGTTGAGGATGGTGAGGGATTCGGCCAGGACGGTCGCGGGGTCGGTGCGCGGGCGGCCATGCCAGTCGACGACGACCAAACCTGTGGACGCGGTGAGCGCCAGGCCTATCTCCCGGCCGGTGAGGGTGGCGACGCTGGCGGCACCGCGCGCGGCGGTGACCGGATCGCGCACGCCGGCCGGCAACGGCCCCAGCGTGAGGGCGGCGCGGTTGCGGGCGGCCGGGTTCCCGCGGCGGACTTCATCGGCGGTGCCGACGACGGCACCGGCGGCTCGCGCCTTGGCGGTCGCGGCCGTCGCGGTCTCGTCGGCCCCGGAGCCGTCCGGCAGCTCCCCCGCCGCCGCGGCCACCGCCACGGCCAGCGCGAAGGCGTCGTGGCCGGTGGACTCCCCCAGCCAGATCTCCCGGTAGCCGAGTTCGTCGGCGAGGCCGGCCAGCCGCAGGGTCAGCGCCGGGTCGCTGTCCGTGCGGTTGCCGAGCAGAACCCCGTCCACGATCACTAGACTCACTGCCCCCTGGTACGCCCGCCCGTCACCCACCGCCACCGGTTAAGGAGGCGCTACGCGCCGTAGTCCGATTGGTCGGGCCGACCTGTGTGATCGGCCCCGCTGGCAGAGTACCGGTCGGGGGTACGGCGGTGCGATACGTTGGATCGATGCGCATCACGTCGATTGGTCACGCCGGGATGCTGGTGGAGACTGCCGCCGGCCGGATCGTCTGTGACCCGTGGTTCACCCCGGCGTACTTCGCGTCGTGGTTTCCCTTTCCGGACAACTCGGCGTTCGGTTCGGACGCCGATCCGGCCAGGATCCGGTCGGCCGAGTACCTGTATGTCTCGCACCTGCACCACGACCACTTCGACCCGCGCTGGCTGGCCGCACATATGTCGAAGGACACCACGGTCCTGCTGCCCGACTTCCCGGTGCCGGACCTGCGCAACGAGCTGGAGGAGATCGGCTTCCGGAACTTCGTGCAGACCCGCAACCGCGAGGTCACCGAGCTGCCCGGCGGCCTGAAGATCCTCATCGACGCGCTGACCACCCCGACCGACGGCCCGATCGGCGACAGCGGCATCGCGATCGACGACGGCGAGGTGCGGATCTTCAACCAGAACGACGCCCGTCCGGTCGAGGACGGCCCGGTCGCGGCCTTCGGCCCCTTCGACGCGCACTTCCTGCAGTACTCCGGCGCCATCTGGTACCCGATGGTCTACGACTTCCCGGAGCGCATGAAAGCCACGGTCGGCCGCCGCAAGCGCGAGAACGGCATGGCGCGCGCGCTGCGCTACGTCGAGCAGTACCAGGCCAAGCAGGTCTTCCCCTTCGCCGGCCCGCCCTGCTTCCTGGACGAGCGCGACGGTCTGTTCGCCATCAACGACTTCGACGACGACCCCGCCAACGTCTTCCCGAGCCAGCTGGCCTTCCTGGAGTTCATGCGCGAGCAGGGCCACGACAACGGCCACCTGTTCATCCCCGGCACCACCGTGGTCCTCGGCGCGGACGGCAAGTGCGAGGTCGAGCAGGTGCCGCAGGCGCGGATCGAGGAGATCTACGGGCAGCGCCGCGCCTACCTGACCGGCTACCAGCAGCGCGCACAGGCTCAGATCGACGCGATGCACGACAGCCTGCCGAAGGACAAGTCGGACCTGGTCGCCCAGCTGAAGGAGTGGATCGAGCCGCTGCTGTCCTGGGCCGACCACACCTGCGCGGGGCTGAACGGCCGCATCCTGCTGGAGACCGTCGATCCGGGCAGCGGCGCGGTCGACGAGCGGATCGTCTTCGACTTCCTGAGCCGCACGGTCGGCACCTGGGACGGCGTAGCCGAGTGCCGCTACCGGTTCCGGGCCGAGCGGCCGCTGATCGAGGAGCTGGTGCGGACCCGGACCCAGGACTGGGTGAACGAGCTGTTCCTGTCCTGCCGGTTCCAGGCTTCGCGTAAGGGTCCTTACAACGAGTACATCTACACGTTCTTCAAGTCGCTCTCCGAAGAGCGCATGACCTACGTCGAGGGCTGGTACGCCGAGTCCAGCGACGTCACGGACCTGGCGAGGGCCGACGGCTACGCGGTGCAGCGGCACTGTCCGCACCTGAAGGCGGACCTGACGCGGTTCGGCACGGTCGCCGGCGGTGTGCTCACCTGCCAGATGCACGGCTGGCAGTTCGAGCTGGCCACCGGCCGCTGCCTGACCAGCGACGACCGCAAGCTCGTGGCGCGGCCGCTGGCGGCCGAGGACGGGGAGCTGCCGGAGATCCCCGCGCAGGCTCCGGTGCTCTGAACCTGACGCGTTTCCGACTCCACCGGGAACACCGGGCCGCGGCGCGGTAGTTTGCAGGACTGGTCAGGCTGACAGATCGGGTCGGGCCGCCTCCGGCGGCGGACCGGTAGGGCGAGTGGAAGGAACAGGCGCAGTGCGGCTGGGGGTCAACGTCCCGAATTTCGGTCCGACGACGACGGTCGAGGTCCTGGAGCGCTGGGCGCATGTCGCCGAGGGCCTGGGGTTCGACCTGTTGATGATGTCGGACCACGTACTGGTCACGCCGGACGTCGCCGAACGGTATCCGGGGCCGTTCCACGACCCCTTCACGACGCTGGCCTGGCTGGCCGGGCGCACCTCGCACATCCGGCTGGGCACCACGGTCCTGATCATGCCCTACCGCCAGCCGGCGCTCACCGCGCAGATGGCGGCCAGCCTGCACCGCCTGTCGCACGGCCGCTTCGTGCTCGGCGTGGGCGTCGGCTGGGCCCGCCGGGAGTTCGAGGCGCTCGGCGTGCCGTTCGGGCGCCGCGGCGTGCTGACCGACGAGCACCTGGACGAGATGCGGCAGATCTGGGGCGGCGGCGTCGACGGCGTCTCCCCCGCGCTGACCCACCACGAGCTGCCCGGGCCGCCGGTGTGGATCGGCGGGAACAGCGACGCGGCGCTGCGCCGCGCGGTGGTGGCCGGCGAGGGCTGGCATCCGCTGGGGTTCACGATGGACTGGATCACCGACGCGGTCGGGCGGCTGACGGCGTTCGCCGACGAGGCCGGACGCGCGATGCCGACGCTGGCGCCGCGGATCAGGCTGCGGTTGAGCGACAAGCCGGTCACCGACTCCGAGCGCGAGGCCGGAATCGGGAGTCTGGAGCAGGTGCTCGACGATCTGGAGCGGTTGCGGGCGCTGGGGTCGGAGACGGTGGTGCTGGATGCTTATCACGGGGATCCGGCGGAGTTGGAGCGGCCGGCGCGGGCTTGGCGCGATCTGGCGATCGTGGCGGAGGCTTGGGCTGCCCGGAGCTGAGCCAACCGCGATCCGGCGACCAGATCCGGGCGCAAGTCACGACCCGACCCGCTGACGCAGCACGTAGCTCCGGTGCGCGCTTCCTGATATGCGCGGCAGGCGTATGCGCAGACTCAGCCGGCCGCGTTCGTCCAAGCTCCCGCCCCGCTCTTCGGCCGCCACCCGGCCGGCGGATCCTCTCCGACCAGGCCGTCCACCGCCTCGCGAAGCAGGTCGGCATGACCGGTGTGCCGGCCGTACTCCTCGATCAGATCGCAGATCAGCCGACGGAGGTTCGCCCGCCCGCCGCCCGCGTGCACCGGCTGGTCCAGCCCGCCGTTCGCCAGCACGCCGGCCACCCGAATCCGCGAGCGCGCCACGGCGCCGTCCCAGAAGGCGTAAAGCTCCTCCGGAGTGTGGTCGCCGGCCGCGAAGGTGAATCCCCAACTCTCGCTGCCGTCCCAGCCCAGCGCTTCCCATGGCGCACCGATCGGCTCGCCGGTCATCTTGGCCGTGAACATGTAGTCCTCGCAGCACGCCAAGTGCTTCAGCAGGCTGCCGAGGGTCAGCGTGGACGCGCCGATGCGGGCCCGCAGCCCGGTCTCGTCCAGGTCATCGGCCTTGTAACGGAAGGTCCAGCGCAACCGGTCCAGGGCGCCGAGCAGCGCCTCGGTCTCGGTGCCGGACAGCGGCGGCTCCCACGGATAGTCGTCCATAAGACCACCGTAGATCCAGTCACTGACAAGGCGGGCGCAGCCCCATACGTCCGTAGGCGGCCCAGATGACCTCCGAAGGCTCCATCGCCCAGCGCAGCACCCGCCCCGCCGCCTGCGCCACCGGCCGGTCGACGAACAACCGAACCGCATCCGAACGGCCTAGCAGCAGCGGATCGCGGGCCCAGTCCGGCAGCAGCGCGGCGGCCCCGTTCATCAGCACCCGCACCGCCACGCGCTCCCGCGAGTTGGTGCCGAAGGCGCGGATGAAATGGATGCCCTCGATCGCGGCCTCGGTAGCGTGCAGTTCGGGCCGGATGTCGTGCAGGAACCGCGCCACTTCGGCGACGGTTTCCGGAACGTCCTTCGCTCCAAGCCGCCGGGCCAGCTCCGCGGTCTCCCCGAAGTAACGATCCCGCTCGGCGGGGGTGAGCCGCGGCGCGCCGAAGCGTTCGTAACCGGCCAGGAAGCAGCGGACTTCCGCGATGTGCACCCACGTCAGCAAGTGCGGATCCTGCGCGCTGTAGGCGCGGCCGTCCGGCGCCGTGCCCCGGACGTACGGATGCACACGATCCCGGACGTGCGCGATCGCGGCCTCGGCCACCGCCGTGGAGCCGAACGACGTCGCCAGCACGTAGGCGACCGTCCGGTTCAGCCGGCCGATCGGGTCGCCGCGGAAGTCCGAGTGCTGATCCACGCCGGCCATGGCCAGCGGGTGCAGCGATTGCAGCATCAGCGAGGCGAAGCCGCCCATGAGCATGCCGGGGGCGTCGGCGTGCACGCGCCAGGTGACGCTGTCCGGCCCGAACAGGCCCGGGTCGCCGGGCGGCCCGGAGTAGCGCTCCAGGTGCAGGCCCTGATCGCCGTGCACCGAGGCGTTGACCTCGCGCCGCAGATAGTTCTTCACCAACCGCGCCGGAGCCGGGAGTCTTGCCGCCATCAATAGAAACCTGTTCTACTTTTCGCCATGAGCCAGCGGGATCGCATCCGGATGTCCGATGATGAGATCGAATCCTTTCTGTCCTCGGCGCGCAAGCTCCAGGTCGCCTCGGTCAACGCCGACGGCACGCCGCACCTGGTGACGATGTACTACACGGACCTGGACGGCGACATAGCGTTCTGGACCTACGGCAAGGCGCAGAAGGCGGTGAACCTGCGGCGCGATCCCCGGATCACGTGCCTGGTCGAGGACGGCGTGGCGTACAACGAGCTGCGCGGCGTCACGGTCTACGGCGAAGCGGAGCTGATCGAGGACTACGACCGCGTCGTCGCCTTCGGCATGGCGATGACCGCCCGCTATCCGGAGGTCTTCGGCGCCGACGCCGAGGCCTTGCGGCCGTTCGTCGAGCAGCAGGCGCACAAGCGCGTGGTGGTGCGGGTCCGGCCCAAGCGGACCGCGTCCTGGGACCACGCGAAGACGTGAGCTACCGGTCGGCGATCAGGCCGGCGTCGAACAGGTAGGCCAGCCACGCGATCACGAACTGCACGCCGCCGAAGACCAGGAACAGCGTCTGCAGATCGCCGCCGCCGTCGGAGCCGAACGCGGACGTCACCAGCGTGACGAAGATGGCGGTGGTGATCATCGCCGGCAGCGCGCCGGGCGTCCGCTCGCCGGGCAGCCAGCCGCGCAGTGCGACCAGCCCGGCGAGGAACAGCATCGTCGGGGCGAGCGCGAAGATGGCGACGCCGGCCTTGTAGAGGTTGAGCGTGACCAGATCGCCGTTGTCGACGTAGCCGAGGAACAGGTTGATCACGCCGAGCGCCGCGACGCAGAGGTAGAGCATCTTGCCGAGCGGGACGGCCAGGGCGGCGCGGGGCTTGGCCGGCTGTTCCCAGGGCGTCGCGTGGCCGACCGGATGCGCCGGCGGCGCTGCTTGGCCGTTTGGAACGTCTGACGTGTCCGGCACCGGTGGCGGCATCTCCGGCCCGCCGGCCCCCGCAGGTCCGCTCGGCGTGCTCGGCGTGCTCGGCGTGCTCGGGGTGCTCGGCGTGCTCATCGGTGCTCCGTTCAGCCGGTCGACGTCCCATCGCCGCGTCCCCCAAGCCGACCAGTGCGCGACCCCGGCCGCCCGCCCCACAAGCCGTTCGGGCGATGGCCGGGCACGATCTGATGATCCATCAGAAACTCTTGCCATCGCAGCTGTAACACGTTCTAATTCACCTCATGCGGATCGCGTACACCGAGGCGCAGGCGCAGCTGCGCGACACCCTTCGCGCCTACTTCACCGAGCTCGTGACTCCGGAAGTCGCCGAGGAGATGTCCGTCGGCGAGTTCGGCGGCCCGCGCTGCCGGGAGGCGGTCCGGCAGATGGGCCGCGACGGCTGGCTCGGCGTGGGCTGGCCGAAGGAGTATGGCGGCCAGGGCTTCACCCCGGTCGAGCAGTTCGTGTTCTTCGACGAGGCCCAGCGCGCGGGCGCCCCGGTGCCGTTCCTCACCATCAACGCCGTGGGTCCGGCCATCATGCGCTTCGGCACCGAGAAGCAGAAGTCGGAGATCCTGCCCAGCATCCTGGCCGGCGAGTGCCTGTTCGCCATCGGCTACTCCGAGCCGGACTCCGGCACCGACCTGGCCAGCCTGAAGACGCGCGCGGTGCTGGAACCGGACGGTGAGCACTATGTCGTCAACGGCCAGAAGATCTTCACCTCGCTGTCCGACCACGCCGACTACGTCTGGCTGGCCTGCCGCACCGACCCCGAGGCCCCGCAGCGCACCGGCAAGAAGCACAAGGGGATCTCGATCCTGATGGTCCCGACCGCCGACCCGGGCTTCAGCTACACCCCGATCCACACCATCGGCGAGGCGTCCACCTACGCCACCTACTACACCGACCTGCGCGTCCCGGCGGCGAACATCATCGGCGAGCCCGGCGAGGGCTGGCGCGTGATCACCACTCAGCTGAACCACGAACGGGTGGCGCTGTGCTCGTCGGGATCGCTGGAGCGGCCGTTCAACGACGTCGTGGAGTGGGCCCGGCAGACCAAGCTGGCCGACGGCTCCCGGGTCGTCGACCGCGAGTGGGTGCGGGTGCACCTGGCGCGGATCCAGGCGAAACTCTCCGCGCTGCGCCTGTTCAACTGGAAGGTGGCCGCGGCGGCGGAGCTCAACGTGGCCGACGCCTCGGCGACCAAGGTGTGGGGCACTGAGCTGTACTGCGAGGCGTACGGCCTGATGCTGGAAGTGCTCGGCGCGGCCGGCGCCCTGAAGAAGGGCTCCCCCGGCGCCCTGCTGTCCGGCCGGGTCGAGCGCGCGTATCGCGGGGTCCTGATCCTCACCTTCGGCGGCGGCACCAACGAGATCCAGCGCGACCTGATCGCCCTGTTCGGGCTGAACATGCCCCGCATCCCCCGGCACTAGGCAGATTTAGGGACTAGGCAAAATTTAGGGACTAGGAGCTCGCCATGGACTTCGAACTCACCGAGGACCAGGCCGCGCTGGTCGAGCTGGTCGAGCGGATCCTGGCCGACCACTGCGGAAACGAGCGCCTGGCCGGGTTGGAGAAGGAGGCGCGGGGCAGCGGCATCGGCTCGGTGCACGATGCGCGGGCCTGGCGCGCGCTCACCGCCGCCGGAGCCGTCAGCGCGCTGCTGCCCGAAGACGGCGACCTGGGAATCATGGGCCTGGCACTGCTCGCCGAGGCGGTGGGAAAACGCACGGCCTACGTCCCCATCGTCGCCGCGATCGCCCTCGGCGCCCTGCCGCTGGCGCGTTTCGGCGGCCACGACGGCCTGCTGGCCGAAGTCGCCGCCGGCGACAAGCTGGTCACCTCGGCCCTGGAGGAACCAGGCGAACCCGACTCCCTGACCACCACGGCGCGCCACCACGACTCCGGCTCTGCCTACGTACTCGACGGCGCCAAGACCATGGTCCCCTACGGCGACCTGGCCGACGTCATCCTGATTCCGGCGGCGCTGGACGATGAATCCGCCCTCTTCCTCGTGCCACGCTCAGCCCTCACGGTGACATCGCTTCTCACCACCGGTCTCCAGCCCTACGCACACCTCGAACTCGACGCCGTGACGGTTCCCGGATCGGCCCTGCTGGCTCGCGGCGCCGAGGCCCTGGACTGGCTCCGCGACCTGGGTGATCTGGCGCTGGCCGCCGAGGCCTCCGGGGTGTGCACCGAAGCCGTCGCCATGACGGCCCGCTACACCAGCACCCGCAAGCAATTCGGCGATCCGATCGCCTCCTTCCAGGCCGTCGCCCAGCGCGCGGCCGACGCGCACATCAACGCCCAGGTCCTGCGCCTGACGATGCTGCGCGCCGCGTGGCTGCTGGATGACGAGACCCGCGGCGGGGACCCGGCCACCCGCTCCGAGATCTCCGCCGAGGTCGCCATCGCCAAATTCCACGCCGGCGACGCGGGCTCGCGCGTCCTGCATGCCGCCCAGCACCTGCACGGCGGCATCGGCGTGGACACCGACTACCCGCTGCACCGCTACTTCGTCCGCGGCCGGCAGATCGAGCAGACCCTCGGCACCGCTACCCGCCAACTCCTCCGCATCGGCGCACACCTGGCAGAGTAAGGACTCCCCATGCAGTTCAACCTCGCGGACCTGTTCGAAAGCGTCGTCGACAAGATCCCCGAGAAGGAAGCGCTGGTCGTCCGGGGCCAGGGCCGCTGGACGTACCGCGCGTTGGACCATGAGGCCAACCGCCTGGCGCACTTCCTGCTGGCCCGCGGCGTCGGCGTCGGCGACCACGTCGGCATGCACATGTACAACGGCTCCGAGTACGTGATCGCGGTCCTCGCCGCCCTGAAGATCCGCGCGGTGCCGATCAACATCAACTACCGCTATCTGGCTGACGAGCTGCGCTATCTCTACAACGACGCGGACCTGGTCGCAGTGGTCGTCGACACCGAGTTCGGCGAGCGTCTGCAAGCCATCGCCGCCGACACCCCGAAGCTGAGAACGGTCATCTCGGTCGGCGGCCCGATCCCCGGCGCCATCGCTTACGAGGACGCGATCCGCGACCAGTCCCCCGACCGCGACGACCTGCTACCGCACGGCCCGCGCAGCGCCGGCGACCTGTACATCATCTACACCGGCGGCACCACCGGGATGCCCAAGGGCGTCATGTGGCGGCACGAGGACATCTTCTTCGCCGGCATGGCCGGCGGCCGCCCCTACGGCGAGCCGATGAAGGACCCGTCGGAGATCGCCGACGGCATCGATCCGTCCGCCGGCCAACTGGCCACCTTCCCGGTCGCGCCGCTGATGCACGGCGCCGCCCAACTCGCCACCTTCATCAGCTTCAACATGGGCCAGAAAGTGGTCCTGAACCGCAGGTTCGACGCCCACGAAGTGCTGCGCACCGTCGCCGAGGAGAAGGCCAACGTCATCTCCATGGTCGGCGACGCGATGGGCCGCCCGCTGGCCGAGGCGCTCGCCGGTCCGCTGGCCGGCACGGATGTCAGCAGCCTGATCGTGATCAGCTCCGCCGGCGCCATCCTGTCCGAGACCGTCCGCGAACAGCTCCAGTCGCTGCTGCCCGCTGTCCTCATCCGCGACAACTTCGGCTCCACCGAGAGCGGCTTCAACGGCGACGCCGCCGCGGGCAGCGGCCCGGCCCGCGGCATGCGGTTCACGGTCAACGAGCGCACCACGGTCTTCCTCGACGAGGAGAGGCGCCCGGCCGCCCCCGGCGACGGCAAGGTCGGCCACGTGGCGCAGCACGGCCATGTCCCGCTGGGCTACTACAACGACCCGGCCAAATCCGCGGAGGCGTTCTTCGAGCACGACGGCCGCCGCTGGGTACTGCTCGGCGACCTCGGGACGCTGGAGGCCGACGGCTCCGTCTCGGTCCTGGGCCGCGGCTCCCAGTGCATCAACACCGGCGGCGAGAAGGTCTTCCCCGAGGAGGTGGAGGCCGTGCTCAAGTCGCATCCCGACGTCTTCGACGCGATCGTCGCCGGCGCGCCGGACGAACTCTTCGGCAACCGCGTCGCGGCCGTCATCCAACTGCGCGCCGAGACCGCCTCGGCCTCGCTGACAGATGCCGACCTCGAAGAGTTCTGCAAGTCCCGGCTGTCCGGCTACAAGGTCCCGCGGCTGTTGGTGCGGGTGGCGGATATGCGACGCTCGCCGAGCGGCAAGCCGGACTATCCCTGGGCCAAGGAGCTGGTCGCCCGCGCCGCCGGCGCCTATCGTCAACACCGGTGAGAGGCAGCTCATACGCCCCAGTAATCCCAGTTGACAGCTCCCGTACCACACCGCTGGACCTTTGCCGCCGCCGTGACTTACGCTAACGTAACTTACGAACCCGTAAGTTAGGGCCGTCCGCAGGCCCGTCCAGTAGGCCGCAGCGCGTAGGAGCAGCTCCGATGACCATCACCGACCTGCCCAGGCAGGGCCGCCCCGGCACGCCCGGCCTCTCCGAGACCGCCCTGCTCACCGAACTGGAGCAGGTGGTCGAGGCCAACCTGGACCGCCACCTGTCCACCGCCAAGGAGTGGTTCCCGCACGAGTACGTCCCGTGGAGCGAGGGCGAGAACTTCGACGGCCCGCTCAACGGCACGCCCTGGAGCCCGGACCAGAGCCGGCTGCCGGACATCGCCCGCATCAGCCTGGTCCTGAACCTCATGACCGAGGACAACCTCCCCAGCTACCACCGCGCGATCGCCGTCCAGTTCGGCCAGGACGGCGCCTGGGGCACCTGGGTCCACCGCTGGACCGCCGAGGAGGGCCGGCACGGTATCGCCATCCGCGACTACCTGCTCACCACCCGCGCCGTGGACCCGATCGCGCTGGAGCGCGAGCGCATGACCCATATGTCGAACGGCTACAGCCAGCCGGACGCGTACGACGCCCTGCACTCGATCGCCTACGTGAGCTTCCAGGAACTCGCCACCCGCATCGCGCACCGCAACACCGGCAAGGCTTCCGGCGACCCGGACTGCGAGCGCCTGCTGGCCCGCGTCGCGCAGGACGAGAACCTGCACATGCTGTTCTACCGCAACCTCCTGAGCGCGGCCTTCGAACTCGACCCCGACCAGGCCATGCGCGCGGTGACGAACGTGGTGAGCCAGTTCCAGATGCCCGGCTCGGGCCTGCAGGACTTCGGGCGGAAGTCGGTGATGATCGCCAAGGCGGGCATCTACGACCTGCGGATCCATCACGACGAGGTCGTGATGCCGATCCTGCGCCAGACGCAGGCGCTGGAGCGCTGCGATCTGGGTCCGGAGGGCGAGGCCGCGCGGACCGAGCTGGTGGAGTTCCTGGACGGGCTCGACGGCGCGGCGTCCCGTTTTTGCGAGAAGCGTGAGGCGTTGCTGGCGAAGCAGGCGGCTCGGCGGGGCTGAGGGACGAGCCGGGCACGCCGCGAAAATCCGCGGCGAAAAAAACTAAAGCAGAACCCTAAAGTGCTCGGCCGAACCTGCCGATAACTCTAGTAAGCGGCCCGGCCCCGGCGACACTCGCGTACCTGCCCTCCGCGAGCTCGCCGCCGCCGGACCTGCCTCCTGGTAGCAGGTCCCCGACAGGTCGCCCCCCGACCTGTCGGGGACCCGTTCGTTTCGCCTGCTGTGCCATTGCCAGTCAGGGCACGAGTACCAGCTTTCCCCGCGCTCCCCCGGCGGCCGGCCGCCGGTGCGCATCGGCCGCGGCTGCCGGCGGGATTCCCGAACCGGACAGCGAAGTGCCCGCCGACGTGGCTCAGGACACGTCGGCGGGCGGCAGCGGACAGCAGCGGGGCGCTACTTGATCGACCCCGCCGTCAACCCGTCGACCACCTTCCGCTCGATCAGCCCGAACAGCACGATCACCGGGATCGTGGCGATGACGGTACTGGCGAACAAGTGCCCGTAGTCCACCGTGTACTGCCCGATGTAGTTGTCCACCGCCACCGACAACGGCGCCTTGTCCGGACTCGTCGTCAACGTCAGCGCCACGATGAACTCGTTCCACGCCGCGATGAACGTGAAGATCAACGCCGTCACGATCCCCGGCATCGCCAGCGGGATCGTCACCCGCCGGAACGCCCCGAACCGCGTCGCCCCGTCGATCATCGCCGCCTGCTCCAGCTCGACCGGGATCGCCGCGAAGTACGCCGACAGGATCCACACCGCGAACGCCAGGTTGAACCCCGCGTCCACGATGATCAGCGCCCACACCGAGTTGATCATCCCGAGGTCGCGCATCTCCCCGTAGATGCCGATCACCATCGCCGTCGGCTGGAACATCTGCGTGACCAGCACCAGCGCCAGGAACAGCTTCCGGCCCCGGAACTTCTTACGCGCCGTGTAGTACGCCGCCGGCAGCGCCACCAGCAGCACCAGGAACGTCGCCCCGAACGCGACTTCCAGGGTGATCCGCATGTTCGTGCCGAAGCTCGATTCCCCGGAGAACACCGACGTGAAGTTCGACCACTCGAAGTGCTTGGGGATGATCGTCGGATCAGCACCCTCCTTCACCGGCCGCAGCGCGGTGAGGAACATCTCCAGGTACGGCGTGATGAAGATCAGAGCGATCAGATAGGCACCGCCGACGAGGGCGATCTTCCGCACGCTCGGCAGCCCGCGCCGCGGACCCGGCCCCGCCGCATCGCTACGACGCCGCCGCGCCTCGCCCGCCGTCGTGGCGGCGTCCGTCGTCACGGCCGTCATCCCTCAGCCTCACTGTTCCACTTGCTCACCTTGAGGAAGGCGAACACGATCACGATCACGAGCGTGAAGTTGACCACCGACAACGCCGCCGACTCGCCGATGTGGCCGCCCTTCTTCAGCACCCACATGAACACCGTCGTCGTGGACGTGTCGTAACCGGGCCCGCCCCGGGTCATCTCCCAGATGATCGGGAACGAGTTGAAGACGTTCATCACGTTGATGACGGTCGCCACCATCAACGAGGGCCGCAGCAACGGCAGGGTCACTGAGAAGTAGGTGCGCAGCTTCCCGGCGCCGTCCATCTTGGCGGCCTCGTAGACCTCCCCGGGGATCGTCTGCAACCCGGCGATCACCGTGTAGCTGGTGAACGGGATCGAGACGAAGACCGCCACCGCCATCTCCCACACGAACCCGGACGTCGAGTGCCCCAGCCAGTCCGCTGTCGGGCTGGCACGGTCCACGAGTCCGACGTCGTCCAGCAGGATGTTGATGAACCCGTACCCCTGGTACAGCATCCACTTGAAGACGATCGCCGTCATCATCACCGAGGCCGCCCACGGCGCGATCAGCGCCCAGCGCGCCACCGTCCGCCCCGGGAACCGCTGGTTGAACAACTGCGCGACGCCCAGCGACAGCAGCACCGTGACCGTGACCACCACCACGACCCAGATCCCGGTGCGGATCAGCACCCCGCCGAGGTCTTGCTCGTCGAACAGCTTGCTGTAGTTGTCGGTCCCGTTCGACCCCAGGTCCACGCCGTAGCGCGACCAGTGCCGGGTCGAGGACTGGACCATCTTCACCACCGGCCACAGCACGGCGAAGGCGATCAGCGCGATCGCCGGGCCGATCCAGGCCAGCGGTGCCAGGCCGGTCAGGACCGGCCTGGCACCGCGGCGGGCCACGCCGCGGCCCAACGACTCAGCCACCGTTGGCGACGGCCTGGATCTGGTCCAGGACGCCCTTCGGGTCGCTGGTGACCGCCTTGCCGACGATGTCCTTGATCTTCTGCGAGGTCGGGTCCCACGCCGGGTCCGAGCTCGGGTACCAGGCCGCGGCCGGCAGCGCGTCGATGAACGGCTTCAGGGCCGGGGTCTGCGTCGACAGCTCGGTGGCGGCGTCCTGGGTGGCCGGCAGCAGCAGGTACTCGTTGTCGAACTGCTCCTGGTACTTCTTCTGCAGCGCGAAGTCGAGGAACTTGCCGACCGCGTCCTTGTGGTCCTTCTTGGCGTTGAAGGCCTCGATGAAGTCCGCGACGCCCAGCGGCGAGGTCAGCGGGCCGGTCTTGCCCGGGATCGGCACCGACTTCCAGTTGTCGCCGATGGTGCCCTGCTTCAGGATCGGGATCAGCGCCGGGGAGCCGTTGATCATGCCGATGTTGCCGGCGGCGAAGTCCTTCCACAGGTCGGTGCGCTTCTTGGTGGCCGGGTCGGACTCGGTCAGGCCGGGCTTGACCAGGTTGTCGCTCAGCCACTGGAAGGTCGCGACGTTCTGCGGGGAGTTGATCGCCCACTTGCCGGAGGCGTCCTTGTACCCGCCGCCGTTGCCCAGGGTCCACAGGTAGGTCTCGGCCTGCGCCTCCTCCGAGCCCAGCGGCAGGCCGAACCCGGTCTTGCCCAGGGCCTTGATCTTGGCGGCGTCGGCGGCCACGTCGGCCCAGGTCTTCGGCTCGTCGGTGATGCCGGCCTGCTTGAACAGGTCGGTGTTGTAGAAGAACGCGCGGGTGGAGGTGGTGAACGGGATGCCGTACTGGGCCTTCTGGCCGTCCTGGCCCTTGGTCTGGCCGAGCTCGGCCACGTGCGGGATCAGGTTGCTCAGCGTCTGCGGCGAGACGACGTCGGCGGCCTTGTACAGCAGACCCTGCGCCGCGACGTCGGCGTAGCCGCCGCCCTCGAACAGGTCCGGGGCGTCGTTGTTCTGGATCGCCGTGGTCAGCTTGGTCTGCAGGTTGTCCCAGGTCGCCATCTGCAGGTCGACCTTGATATTCGGGTACTTCGCCTGGAACTCGTCGATGATCTGCTGCCAGTACAGCTTGGTGTCGTCCTTGTCGCTGCTGCCGTAGGACGGCGCGAGCAGCGAGATGGTGACCGCCTTGGCGGAGTCCTTGGATCCGCCGTCGGCCGACGAGGAGCCGCCGGACTTGCTGGAGGAGCAGGCGGCAAGGGCGAGGGACGCGGCCAGGCCGGTCGCGGCGAGGGTGACGAGACGCTTCACCGGGGTTCCACCTTTGTCAGAAGGGCGAGGGAGGGTGTGCTTCGGGTGGTGCTGTGGGCACACGCTAACCACGAAAGCATCGAGCGGTCTAGACCACAAGACCCTCAGGTATAGACCGGTTACATAACCGTCATCTGAGAAAACCCGCAAATGCCGACGCACCAGGACAGATACCGAGACCGGATCGTTCCGCATCCGGTCCGGAACAGGCCTGCCGCGCACCGGCCCACACCGGCGACAGTGAGGCCATGACACAGCGAGCACTCATCGTCGTCGACGTCCAGGAATCGTTCCGTGCCCGGCCGATCTGGCGCATCATCGACAACCCGGACATCGCCGACGACGTCAACCGCCTGGTGGACCACGCACGCGGCGCCGGCGATCTGGTGGTCTGGGTCCTGCACAGCGAGCCGGGCACCGGTAACGCCTTCGACCCGGCCGTGGGCCACGTCCGCCTCCTGGACGGCCTGCGCGAACCGCGCGCCGACGAGCCGCGGTTGGTCAAGACCACGCACAACGCCTTCACCACCACCGAACTCCAGCGGTTGCTCACCGAGCGCGGCGTAGGCGACCTCGCGGTCTGCGGCATCCGCACCGAGCAGTGCGTTGAGACGACCGCGCGCGTGGGCTCCGACCTGGGGTACCGGGTGACGTTCGTGGTCGACGCCACCGCCACGAACGCGATCGGCCATCCCGACGCGCCGACCGACCGGACGCCCGAGGAACTCCTCGCCGACCCGCGCACGCTGCCGGCCGAGGCGGTCCGCGAACGCACCGTCTACGCCCTCGCCGGGCGCTTCGCGACCATCGCGACCGTGGACGAGGTGGTCGGCGCGCGGCATGCGGCGGCGGCCGGGTAAGGTGACCGGATCGTGAGGGTCGTCTTCCTGCTCATGCCCCGGCTGCACCTGTTGGACCTGTCCGGTCCGGCCCAGGTGTTCTCCACCGCCGACGACCTCGGTCTCGGCTATCAGCTGGACTTCGTCGCCGAGCAGGAGGACGTCCCCACCGCGCAAGGGGTGGGCCTGCGGGCCCGCACCACCTGGCCCGAGACCGGCCCGGACGACCTGCTGGTCGTCCCGGGTTGGCGCTCCCCGATGCTCAAGGGCGGTCCGCGCCCCGGCCGGGACATGCTCGGCCGGCTGGTCGCGCATCACGCCGCCGGCGGCACGGTGGCCAGCGTCTGCTCCGGCGCCGACCTGCTGGGCCAGGCCGGGCTGCTGGCCGGGCGCCGCTGCACCACCCACCACGATCTGCGGGACGAGCTGGCCGCGCGTTATCCCGACGCGCGCGTGGAACGCGACGTGATCTACGTGACCGACGGCCGCGTGGTCACCTCCGCCGGTATCGCCAGCGGCATCGACCTGGCCCTGCACCTGGTGGCCGGCCGCCACGGCCCGGCGGCCGCGGCCCGGGTCGCCCGCTCGATGGTGGTCTACGCGCGCCGCTCCGGCGCCGAGTCGCAGGACAGCGCGATGCTGCGGCACCGCTGGCACCTGCGCGACGCGGTGCACCGCGCACAGGACCGCATCGACGGCGCCTTCAGCCAGCCGCTGCGACTGGCCGACCTGGCGCGCGCCTGCGGCGTGAGCGAGCGGACCCTGACCCGGCAGTTCGTGGAGAGCACCGGCTTGACGCCGCTGCGCTACCAGCAGACCTTGCGGATGGAACGCGCCGAGCATCTGATCGGGCACGGCGCGACGGTCGAGGCCGCGGCGCACGCCGTGGGGTTCGCCGACGCCCGGATGCTGCGGCGGCTGCGGTCGCGCACGGCATAGACAGAGCAAAGACATGGCAAAGACACAGCATAGGAGTGTGGAAGAACACGCCTGTTCGATTCCCGTCTCGCAACCACAAAGGCCGTTTCCGCGTCTGAGATCAAGACGCGTAAATCGGCAAGGCAGCGGCACCCATCAACGAATGGCCATACTCTGTGGCTGGATCGGGGACCGGAGCGAGAGGATTGTGGATGACACCGGCACCGACGGGCAGGACCGGCGACGGCTATCCGGGAAGCGGAGTCCCTCCGCACTCGGACCGGCCGCAGGGGCCGCCCCGAGGCGGTGAGGTGCCCCGGCCCCGCCCGGCCCAGGACCGGCGCCAGGGGCCGCCGCCGACCGAGCCCCGGACCCCGTGGGACGACTACGCCACGCAGAACGCCGGCCTTCAGCAGAACCCGAGCTATCAGCAGAACCCGAGCTATCAGAACCTAGACGACACGCACGTCCCGCGCGGCACCCGGCGCCGGGCGCCTCAGGACGCTGAGGAACTGCGGCCGGTCGGCGCGCCGGGCCGGGCGCGCGACCGTGCGGGGTTCTCAGGGGGCGACGACGAGCTGTCGAGCAGCTTTCAGGACGGATTCGTCGCCGAGCGCTACGACGGCGGCCCCGGCGGCGACACCGAGGTTCCGGCCGGCGAGGGCCGCGGCCGGCGCGGCCGCCGCCGCAGAGACCGGCTGACCCCGGCCCAGCGCCGCCGTCGCAAGATCATCCGCCGGAGCATAGCCGGGGTGCTGGCGGTTTTCTTCGCCGTTACCGGCTACTCGCTGTACGGCGCGCTGACTCAACCGGGCAACATGAGCACGGAGGCGCGCGTGGCGGAGTGGGCGCGCGGGCACAAGATGGGCTGGGCGGTGACCTGGCTGGAGAACCAGCAGTACCAGAACGACAAGCCCAAGACCGGCGGGACGCTGTCGCCGTCGCAGCTGGCCGAGCTGGCGCCCCCGACGCCGACTCCGGGCGCGCCGACGCTGGCCAAGGACGAGCACGTGCTGCCCGCCATGAAGCCGTTCGTGCCGAACCCGGCGCCCGGCGAGGGCGACTGGACGCCCGCGGTCGTGGCGAACG
This sequence comes from Catenulisporales bacterium, assembly GCA_019510485.1. Taxonomy (GTDB): domain Bacteria; phylum Actinomycetota; class Actinomycetes; order Streptomycetales; family Catenulisporaceae; genus Catenulispora. Next base: position 3,920 of record JAEKKI010000181.1, on the reverse strand, counting down.
GCGTGCCGATCATCCAGATCGCCAAGCTGCGCTCAGACCCCGACCACCTGCAGTACCTGTCGGCGGTGGCCTGGATGGATCAGAAGCACGCGAACTTCGTGCTGCACCCCGGCTCCCAGCAGCCCGGCACCGCCGGCTTCGGCCAGACCGACCACCTGGCCGGGGACCAGCTGAAGAACCTGATCGCGACCTGGAACGGCGCGTTCCTGCTCAACAAGCCGAACGACGCGCACGGCGGCTTCTATCTCAACGGCAAGACCTTCGGGAAGCTGGTTGACGGCCAGGCCTCGGAGGTGTTCTACAAGGACGGCTCGATGGACGTCGGGCCCTGGAACAGCGGTCAGCGCTTCGCGATGGGCCCGAACGTGGTCGGCGTCCGGCAGAACCTGTCGTTGTTGGTGGAGAACGGCCAGGTCAACCCGACGGTGGACAGCGACGACAAGAACCTGTGGGGCGTGACGGTCAAGAACGCGTACTTCGTGTGGCGTTCCGGGATAGGGGTCACGGCCGACGGGAACGTGGTGTACGCGATGGGCCCGGCGCTGTCGGTCCGTACGCTGGCCGAGCTGTTACAGCGGGCCGGCGCGGTGCGCGCCATGGAGTTGGACATAAACCAGCAGTGGGTCTCCTACATGACCTACGACGGCACCAAGGACCCGCTGAACCCGGTGTCGACGAAGCTGCTGGACTTCGCCCGGACCGAGCGGCGGTACTTCTCGACGGAGGAGCGGGATTTCGTGGCTGTGTACAGCCGCTGACGGCTTATCTGTCTCGCTCTTACGTTCCCCTGTCGCTACCTTGGTTCAGGTACTGAGAGGGGAGCGCTGATTTTTCATGAGCGGGACCATAATCGGGGTCATTCTGATCGCCATCGCGGCCGCCGGAGGGGCGGCGTTGTGGGTCGACACCGTGCGCAAGCGCGATAAGTAAGCGCTCTGAGCGCTCAGTAGCCGCCACCCGAGCCGTAACCGCCTCCGGAGCTGGAGGGGCTGGTCGGCGCCGGCGCCGGCGAACCCGTCGATCCCGCTCCGGCCGGCAGGGCCGGCGTGGCGACGAACCACTTGCCCATGACGCCCTCGCCGCTGGCCTGTCCGGCGGCGGTGTCCGGCTTGTACTCGTACAGCGGATGGCCGTTGTAGACCACCTGGCTGCCGTTGGCGCCGGCCACGACGGTGAGCTTGCCGGTGACGCCGGAGGCCTCGGAGGGGCTCGCGGCGACCAGCGGCGGCCAGATCGCGGCGCAGGATCCGGTGCAGGTCGGCTGGCCGCCGGCGGTGTCCGGAGTGAAGTAGTAGAGCGTGTGGCCGTCCGGCGCGGTCAGGACCGTGGTCTTCGCGCCGCTGACGCCGGCCGTACCGGTGTTCACGGTGGCCCCGCTGCTCGGCGCACCGGACGTGCCGGACGTGGCCGAGGACGGCGAGCTCTTGCCCGAAGAGCAGGCCGCGGCGAGGGTCAGCAGGGCCGCCACCGACACCAGGCCGGTGGCGCGCCGGGCACTGACGGGGATTCCCGGCTTGGACATGGTCGTGCCCCCTTGGCTCGGTGGAGGTTGTTCCGCCTCCACCGAGTGGCACGTACAGCCGGGCGGCCGGGTTCAGATCGGGTGCGGTGTCGGCCTTTACGGCGCCTTGACCAGAGTCAGGGTCGTCCACACCCCGACATGGACGCGGAACCCGGCCTCGACCGGGAACGCCTGGTTCGGCGGGATCGGCGCGGTGTCGTCGTTCAGGACGGTGCCGTTCATGGACTCCAGGTCCACCACCGCCCAGCCGCCGTCGGGGCGTTTCTGGAACACGGCGTGCAGGTGCGACACACCGGGATCGGTCGGCGGGCCGGAGAGGTCGATCTCCACGGGGCCCTTCTTGCCCGAGCGGCCGATGCGGACCGTGTCGCCGGTGAGGGCGAAGCGGCGCTCGGGGCAGTAGGCCGGGAAGGGGTACGCCGTCGGGTCGATCTCGCCCTCGGCCACCACCGCGTCGTAGTAGGCGCGGTCGGCGCCGGCGATGGCGACCCAGCCGGTGGCCGTGCCGCCGGCTGACGGATCCGCGGCCAGGGTTCCGGCCAGCGGGTCCGCTGCCGGAGCCGGCGCGGACCGGCCGGTCTGCGAGCCCTGCGATACGGCGGCCTGCTCGGCCTTGCGGAGCTCGGCCTCCAGGTCCATCGGATCCGGTGGCGCCGCGGGCTGGCCGGTCGGGCCGGCTGGGCCGGCTGGGCCGGTCGTCGGCGCGGTGACCGTCGGCGCCGGCGCCTCGTTCGCGAAGTCGAAACCGCAGCCCTCGCAGAACGTGTCACCCGCCTGCCGCGGCAGCAGGCAGTTCGGGCACGGCTCGCCGGCCGTGCCGTAGTTCGGCGCCGGAGCCGATACGGCGCTGGGAATCGGCGCCGGGGCGCCGATCGACAAACCGCACTCGTCGCAGTAGTCGGTCGCGACCGACTGGTGCCCGTCCGGACACGTGGCCATCGTCATCGTCATCTCCCCCTGCGAACCTAGTTCCGCTTGGCCCGCACCGTCTTGGTCGACCCCAAGTCCAGCTCCATCGCGTCGCCCTTGTCCACCTTGGCCTTCGCCCGGACCTTGGAGGTCGCGGGGTCGACCTCGGTGACCTTGCGCAGCATCTTCACCGTGTCCTCGCGCCCTGATTCCACCGCCAGGTCCATCGCCCGGCCCAGGCGCGCGGTCGCGGTGTCCAGGTCGCCGGAGGACTGCGCGTCCAGGCCCTCCTGGATCGCCTGCGCCAGTTCGGCCTGGCCGGTGTAGTGGGCCACCCGGCTGTTGATGCGGGTCGACAGGTCCTCGTCCTCGGTCCAGACCGCGCGGATCTTGCCCTCGCCCAGGAGCGTGGCGCCGCCGGAGTCCTTGGCGACCAGCTGGACCCGGCCGGCCAGCTTCTCCTGGCCGACGTTGCCCGGCTCGACCTCGACGCAGATGTGGTACTCGCGGGACTCCGCGCCCCAGGCGCCGGTCGGATAGTCACCGGTCAGCGGGTTGTCGCCGGGGACGCGCTTGCCGGACAGGTCGGCCAGGTTGGGGCTGACCTGTTTCACGTAGCGGACCAGCGCTCCCTTCGGCGCCCAAAGCCGCAGCGCCACGTCCGCGATCTCCTTGCCCATGGAGTTCACGGTCATCTCGCGGAAGTCCTCGGCCAGCCGGGACGGTTCGCGGATGATGCCGACAGTGCCCAGCAGAGCATCGGCGATCTTGCGCAGCTCGCTGACCTCCCAGTCCTCGCCGATGCCGCGGCAGTCGGCGGTGAAGTTGCCGACACTGGCCTGGATGGCGCGGGCCAGATCGGCCGGGGTCTCCGACTCGTCCTTGCCGTCGGTGAGCAGGATGGCGTGCTTGATCGCGTGCGGGTGGGCGTCGAAGACCCGGCCGGCCTGGGCCAGCCAGCGGCCCATCGCGGTGCCGCCGTTGGCCGACAGCCGCGAGACCGCGTCCTTGGCCTGGGCCCGGGTCTGGTAGTCGGCGCGGAGCAGGTGGCCGCCGGTGGGGTAGACCACGCGCGCGCCCTCGGTGCCGGCCACGATGGCGAAGTAGGCGCCGTCGGTCAGGGTGTCGATGGCGACCTTCGTGGCCTCCTTGGCGGCGATCATCTTGGTGCGCGGGTAGTCCATCGAGCCCGAGCAGTCGATGATGATGACCTCGACGTTGTCCTTGGCGCACGCCGAGCCGGCCGGGGACCCGACGGCCGGGCCGGGCGCGCCGCCGGTGCCGGCCGGGGCCGAGGTGGCGGTCAGCGTGACGACCGCGTGCACCTCGCGCGCGCCGGCGGCCAGGAACTCGTTCTGGTTGATCTCGAAGGCGAAGTCCGGGTACTGGCTCATGGCTGCTGGCTTGCTCCTGTCATGCGGCCGGCTCGGCGGGCGCCTGAACCGGGTAGGGGACGAGCACGGCGGTGATGTTGTCGTGGCCGCCGGCG
>JAEKKI010000180.1 GCA_019510485.1 Catenulisporales bacterium | reverse complement strand
ACGTGGCGATCGTCGCGCACGTCGACCACGGCAAGACGACGCTGGTCGACGCGATGCTGTGGCAGTCCGGCGCCTTCGGCGAGCACCAGCACGTCGACGAGCGGGCCATGGACTCCAACGACCTCGAACGCGAGAAGGGCATCACCATCCTCGCCAAGAACACCGCGGTCCACTACCGCGGTCCCGAGGGCGAGGACGTGGTGATCAACATCATCGACACCCCCGGGCACGCCGACTTCGGCGGCGAGGTGGAGCGCGGGCTGTCCATGGTGGACGGCGTGGTGCTGCTGGTGGACGCCTCCGAGGGCCCGCTGCCCCAGACCCGCTTCGTGCTCCGCAAGGCGCTGCAGGCCAAGCTGCCGGTGATCCTGGTCATCAACAAGGTGGACCGGCCCGACTCGCGCATCGCCGACGTGGTGGACGAGACCTATGAACTCTTCATGGACCTGGACGCCACCGAGGAGCAGATCGAGTTCCCGATCGTCTACGCCATCGCCCGCGACGGCAAGGCCTCGCTGACCCGGCCGGTGCCCGGCTCCTCCGGCCACGGCCAGGGCGGGGAGCTGGACTCGGAGAACCTGCTGCCGCTGTTCAAGGCGATCCTGGACACCATCCCGGCCCCCTCCTACACCGAGGGCGCGCCGCTGCAGGCACACGTGACCAACCTGGACGCCTCCAACTTCCTGGGCCGCATAGCGCTGTGCCGGGTGCATCAGGGCGAGATCCGCAAGGGCCAGCAGGTGGCCTGGTGCCGGCACGACGGCACCATCGAGCGGGTCAAGATCACCGAGCTGCTGATGACCGAGGCGCTGGAGCGCAAGCCCGCCGAGAAGGCCGGCCCGGGCGACATCATCGCCATCGCCGGCATCCCGGAGATCATGATCGGCGACACCCTGGCCGACCCGGAGGACCCGCGGCCGCTGCCGCTGATCACCGTGGACGAGCCGGCCATCTCGATGACCGTCGGCACCAACACCTCCCCGCTGGTGGGCCGCGGCCCGACCAAGGGCACCAAGGTCACCGCGCGCCTGGTGAAGGACCGCCTGGAGCGCGAACTGGTCGGCAACGTCTCGCTGCGGGTGCTGCCCACCGAGCGTCCGGACGCCTGGGAGGTGCAGGGCCGCGGCGAGCTGGCGCTGGCCATCCTGGTGGAGACCATGCGCCGGGAGGGCTTCGAGCTGACCATCGGCAAGCCGCAGGTGGTCACCAAGCTGGTGGACGGCAAGCTGCACGAGCCGGTGGAGCGGCTGACCATCGACGCCCCCGAGGAGTTCCTGGGCGCGGTCACGCAGCTGATCCAGGGCAACCGCAAGGGCCGCATGGAGACCATGACGAACCACGGCACCGGCTGGGTCCGCATGGAGTTCGTGATCCCCTCGCGCGGCCTGATCGGCTTCCGCACCGAGTTCCTGACCCTGACCCGCGGCACCGGCATCGCGCACGCGCTGTTCGAGGGCTACGAGCCCTGGTACGGCGAACTGCGTACCCGGACCTCGGGCTCGCTGGTGGCCGACCGCTCCGGCGCCGCGACGCCGTTCGCGATGATGAACCTGCAGGAGCGCGGGACGATGTTCGTGCAGCCGACGACCGAGGTGTACGAGGGCATGATCGTCGGCGAGAACTCGCGCGCCGACGACATGGACGTGAACATCACCAAGGAGAAGAAGCTCACGAACATGCGCTCCTCGGCCTCCGACGTCACCGAGACGCTGATCCCGCCGCGGCAGCTGTCGCTGGAGCAGGCGCTGGAGTTCATCCGCGAGGACGAGTGCGTGGAGGTCACGCCGGACGCGGTGCGGATCCGGAAGCTGGAGCTGAACGCGCAGGTACGGGGCCGGAGCCGGGGGAACGCCGCCAAGGGCAAGGGCTGAGCCTGGCGCCACCGGAGTGATGTGAAGCTGGAGTTACGGCCGGCGCGGGAAGGTTCCCGCGCCGGCCGTTCTCGGCTGTCAGCCGCCGCTCGGGCTCGCCTGCCCGCTGGCGAACGGCTTGGCCTCCAGCGTCCCCTTCTCGCACACCGCCGTCGGCGTCGGGAGCGTCACCTTCGCCCAGGCCGTGTCGCCGGGAAGCTGCGCCAGCGCGTGCACCGTCATCGGCTCGCACTCTCCGGTCTGGGGCTCGCCGGGGCCCGGGATGTTCGGCGAATAGCGGACTTCGGAGTGGATCCAGGCGCCGGGGGCGACGGTCACGGTCGTCACGGCGGTGGGGAAGCGGACCACGTTCGTCGGCAGCGGGTGCTGGTCGGAGGCGAGCATCGAGATCGCGGGGTAGCCGGCCACCGTGCAGGAGTGGGTCGAGGTGTTGCGCAGCGAGATGTCGGCGGCGACGTGGCCGGCGCCCTCGCTGCCCGCGACCACCTTCCAGGTGCCCGCGGGCATCTCGCCCGCGGTGCAGCGGTTGCCGTGGGAGGAGGCGGAGCTGGACGGCGCCGTGCTCGGCGCGCTGGAGGCCGTGGAGGAGGACCGCGTCGGCGGGCTCGCCGATGACGAGCTCGCCGGGCCCACCGCCCCTTGGGAGCTCGACGAGCTGGACGACGCCGGGGTGCTGCTGACCGCCGACGTCGTCGACCCGGTCGCCGCCGGGGCCTTGCTCGCGGAGCTGGAACAGCCGGCCGTCAGTGCGGCGGCCCCGATCAGCCCGGAAACGGCCAAAACGGAAATACGGTTCATGGACCCACCTTCCCGGTCGACTACGTCAGGTAGACGTCTCGTCACCCGGACAGGTTGTCCCCGGGCGGAAGATCGCAAACTATTGTCAGAACGCTCAGAATTCCCACAGCCGGACCGTGCTGTCCTGCGAGGCGCTCGCGAGGAGCCGGCCGTCGGGGCTGAAGGCGACGCCGAGTGTGTATTTCGTGTGACCGGTCAGCGGCTGGAAGCCCTTCGGCGCGTTCGGCGTGCTGATGTCGTACACCCGCACCTGCGTGCTCACGCCGCACCCGTTGGCCGCCATCCGGCCGTCGGCGCTGAAGGCCACGCCGGTCGCCTCGTCGGGCTCGCTGATCCGGCCGACGACCACTGGGTGCGCGGGATCCGACACGCCGAACAGGATCATCGAGTGGTCGCCCGACCCCGCCGCCACGAGCTCGCCGCCGGGGTGGAAGGCGATGTCGAAGACCCGGTCGGTGTGCCCGGCGCCGACGCCGAGAGGTTTGGCCGCGGCGCGGTCGCGGACGTCCCACATCCGCAATGTTCTGTCGAAGGAACCGCTCGCCAAGAAGCGGCCGTCCGGGCTGAACGCGACGCTGTACGCGACGACGGGGTGCCCGGCGAGCGTCCACTGCCCCGCGGGGTCGGTCGGCCGGCGCACATCGATCAGATGGATGGCGCCGCTCTCCATGCCTGCCGCCACCGTCTCGCCGTCCGGACTGAACGCCACGCCGAACGCCTTGCTGCCGAGGTGGACCTGGCTGGTCAGCCGCGGCGCGTTCGGGTCGCGGATGTCCCACAGGCCGACCGTCTTGTCGAAGGAACTGGTGGCCAAGGTGGTGCCGTCAGGGCTGAGGGAGAGGTTCCAGACCGTGTCGGTGTGCTGCGCGCAGACGCCGAGCGCGCGCGGGTGCGCCGGATCCGACACGTCCCACAGCCTCGCGGTGCCGTCCTGCGAGGAGCTGACGAGGATCCGGCCCGAGGGATCGAAGACGACGTGGGCGGTCGGTTTGGTGTGGGCTGTCAGCTCGCTGACGAAGGTCGGATCGTGCGGCACGGGAGATGGAGTGGGGCTGGGACTGGGGCTCGGCGAGCTGGAACCAGAGCTGGAGCCGGGGCCGGCGGTCGCACCGGGGCCGGCGGCCGGGTGATTCGGCGCCGACGACCCGTGCCCGAGCACCAGCCACGTGCCGACGCCCGCGCCGCTGACCGCGACCGCCGCGGTTCCCGTGAGGAACCCGCGGCGGGAACGGCGAACCGGTTCCGGCGGCATCATGGCGGTCCCGTCGAGCGGGAAGGTCGGGGCCTCGGGTCCGGCACCGGCCGCCGGCGCCTCGAAGACGTGCTCCGGGACGCGACCGCCGCTCTGTGCGCGCCCCTCACCGAGTGCCGCGGTATCGCCGATGTATCCGCGCATGCCGGTCGGCCGGGTGTCCTGCTCCGGCATCCGCCGGCCGGTGTCGCGTTCGGCGATCGCCCGGATCCGCTCGCCGACCGCCCGCGCGTCGCTCGGCCGCGCTTCGGGTTCCTTCGCCAACAGGTCCAGCACCAGCGCGTCCACGGCGGGCGGGATGCCGGGCCGGTAGCGGCTCGGCGGCTCCGGCGCTGTGTTCACATGCTGATACGCCAGCCCCATCGGCGAGTCCGCCTCGAACGGCGCCCGGCCGGTGAGCGCGAAGAACAGCAGGCAGCCCAGCGAATACAGATCGCTGCGGGCGTCGAGGTGCCGGCCCTGCGCCTGTTCCGGGGACATGTACTGCGCACTGCCCATGATCGTGCCGGTGGCGGTCAGGTCGGCCTGGGTCTGCTGCTGCTCGATGAAGCGGGCGATGCCGAAGTCCAGGACCTTGACGGCGCCGGCGGGGGTGACCATCACGTTGCCGGGCTTGATGTCGCGGTGGATCACGGCGGCCGCGTGGGCGATGGTCAGCGCCTCGCAGATCTGGCGGCCCCAGTCCAGGACGACGGCCGGCGGCGGCGGCCCGTCGGCCCGGACCCGCTCGGCGAGCGTGCGGCCGACGACCAGTTCCATGACCAGATACGGCACGGTCTCGCCGCGGAAGGCGTCGTGCCCGTAGTCGTGCACTGTCACGATCGCGGGTCCCGACACCTTGCCGGCGATGCGGGCCTCGCGGTCGAAGCGGGCCAGCGCGTCGTCGGTGAGGGTGGCGGCGGTCACGATCTTCACCGCGACCTCGCGGCCGATGCGTTCGTCGAACGCCCGCCACACCTGGCCCATGCCGCCGCGGCCGAGGAGTTCCTGGAGCCGGTAGCGGCCGTCGAGCATTGAGCCGTCCATTGCCTGCTTAGCCCCCTGATCGACAGCCCGTGGAGTGAGGGGGCCAGGCTACTTCACCGGTCGCGGCCGGCGGAGCGGCCGCGACCGTGAAGTACGTGCTCAGTCAGGGATTACCCCGATGGCTACTCCGCTTGCCGTGCCAGCGACCGCTTCAGGAAGTCGACCTGCAGCAGCAGCAAGTTCTCCGCCACCACCTCCTGCGGCGTCATGTGCGTGACCCCGGACAGCGGCAGCATCTCGTGCGCCCGGCCCTCGGCCAGCAGCGCCGACGAGAGCCGCAGCGTGTGCGCGGCCACCACGTTGTCGTCGGCCAGGCCGTGGATCACCATCATCGGGCGCCGCGGCGCCGCCCAGCCGCTGGGCTCGGTGCCGACCACCAGCGAGTTGCGCCGGTACACCGCCGGCTCGGCGTCCGGGTGGCCGAGGTAGCGCTCGGTGTAGCAGGTGTCGTACAGGCGCCAGTCGGTGACCGGGGCACCGACCACGGCGGCGTGGAACACCTCCGGGCGGCGCAGCACGGCCAGGGCCGCCAGGTAGCCGCCGTAGGACCAGCCGCGGATCGCCACCCGGGACAGGTCCAGGTCCGGGTGCCGCGTGGCGGCCGCGTGCAGGGCGTCGACCTGGTCCTGCAAGGTCGGGCCGGCGAAGTCGCGGTGGATCGCGCGGTCCCACTCCGGGCCCCGGCCCGGCGTGCCGCGGCCGTCCACGACCAGCACCGCGAAGCCCTGGTCGGCCAGCCACTGCGAGGCCAGGTGGCTGTTGTGCGCGGCGATGGCGCGCTGCGCGTGCGGGCCGCCGTACGGGTCCAGCAGCACCGGCAGCTTGGTGCCGGGCACGTGGCCGTTCGGCAGCAGCAGCACGCCGCGCAGGTCGCGCCCGCCGAGCCGGACCATCGTCGCGTTCAGGTTCAGCTCCGGGGTGTCGGCGACGTTGCGCACCGCGACCAGGTCCTTCAGGTCGCCGTCCTCGTCCAGCCGCACCACGCGCGCGGTGGAGCCGGGCTCGGCGAACACCGCGGAGCCGACCACCGCCAGGTCCGCGCCGAAGACCGCGGAGTGCACGCCGAACGTCTCAGTGAGCTGACGCACCACGCCGTCGCGCGAGGCCAGGAACACGTGGATCTCGGCCGGGTCGTCGGCCGAGGCGGTGAAGAACACCCCGTGCTCGCCCACCGACAGCACCGCGCGCACCTGCAACTCCGGCGGCGTGAGCGGCTCGCCGTCGAGCAGGACGCGGTTCGCGCCCTCGCGCGCGCCGATGGTGACCAGCGCGGCCGAGGCGTCGTCGTCGCCGTCGTCAGGACCTGAGATCCACGCCGGAACGCCGGAGAAGATGTCCACCCACCGCGGGTCCGACTCCTCACTGTGCATGCTGATCATGCCGCTGTCCGGATCGAGCAGCGCGTAGGTGATGCGGGTCTGCTCCCGGTTCATCAGCCCCAGCACCGGATCGCCGCCGCCGGACCAGTGGAACGCGGTCAGGTATGGCGAGGCGTCCTCCCAGCGCACGTCGACCCGGGAGCCGTCGAGGCCGAGGACCACGCCGGAGACCGTCGCGTTGTCCGTCCCGGCGGCCGGGTAGCGCACGTTCGCCGGCGTCCTGTCGGGGTTGGCCGGGTCGGCGATGTACCAGGTCTGGATCGGCGCCTCGTCGGCGCGCTCGGCGAACAGCCGGTCGCCCTCCGGCGCCCACCAGAAGCCGCGGAACCGGTCCATCTCCTCGGCGGCGATGAACTCCGCCAGGCCGTAGGTGACCGTGTCCGTCTCCGGCTCGGCCAGCGCGCGGTCGTCGGCGCCGTCCACGCCGATCACGCGCAGCGCGCCGCCGGCGACGTACGCCACGTGCGTGCCCTGCGGGTTCGGCCGGGGGTCGATCACACCGGCCGGGACCGGCAGTTCGCGCACGGCGCCGGCGACGCCCTCGACCGCGGTCAGGTCGGCCACGAACAGCCGCCCGGACAGGGCGAAGACCGCGATCCGCACCTCGTTGTCGACCGCGAGGCCGACGATGCCGGCCGCGCCCTGCCGCGACCGCTCGCGCCGCGCCTTCTCCTCCTCGGTCAGCTCCTCGTCGGCGCCGCCCAACAGGGCCACCGGATCGGCGATCAGCCGCTCCTGTCCCGAGCCCGGCTCCAGGACCCACAGGCACGTCGCGGTGTCCGTGCCGTGCTTGCCGCGCAGGAACGCGATGCGGGAGCCGTCCGGGGCGATGCTGAACGCGCGCGGCACACCGAGCGTGAAGCGCTGGGTGCGAGCCGAGTGCCTGGGGAATGAGGGGGTGTCGGTCATGCCGTCATGCTATGCGGCCGGTACGGCACCGGGCCGTTCCGAAATCCGGAAGGAAGGTATGCGTACCCTTTCCCCTATGACCGCGAACCCCACGGCGCCGTCGGAGGCGTCCTCGACGTTCCCCGCGGCCCAGCCGCCCGCGACCCCCACGGCGGCCCGGCGGCTGCTGCTCGTGCACGCCCATCCGGACGACGAGGTCATCGGCACCGGCGCCACGATGGCCGGCTACGCCGCCGAGGGCGCGCACGTCACGCTGGTCACCTGCACCGCCGGCGAGGAGGGCGAGATCCTGGTGCCGGAGCTGGCGCACCTGGCCGCCGACCGCGAGGACCGGCTGGCCGAGGTGCGGGTCGTCGAGCTGGCCAACGCCATGACCGCGCTCGGCGTGGACGACCACCGGTTCCTGGGCGGCTTCGGCCGCTACCGGGACTCCGGGATGATGGGCACGCCGGCCAACGACAAGCCGCGCGCGTTCTGGAACGCCGGCGTCGACGAGGCCGCCGGGCACCTGGTGGCGGTGGTGCGCGAGATCCGGCCGCAGGTGCTGGTCACTTATGACGAGAACGGCGGCTACGGGCACCCGGACCACATCCAGGCGCACCGGGTGGCGATGCGCGCCGCGGAGCTGGCCGCCGACCCGGCCTACGCGCCGGAGCTCGGGCCGGCGTGGGAGATCACGAAGATCTACTGGAGCGCGGTGCCCAAGTCGGTGCTGGCCGAGGGGATCCGGATGATGAAGGAGGCCGGGGACACCAGCGGCTTCCTGGCCGTGGACTCGGTCGACGACCTGCCGTTCGGCACCGACGACGCACTGGTGACGACGTGCATCGACGGCAGCGCCTACATGCGGAACAAGCGCGAGGGGATGCACGCGTATCCGACGCAGATCTCGATGGAAGAGGGCTTCTTCGCGCTGTCGAACGCCATCGGCCTGGAGTTCATGTCGCATGAGTACTTCCAGATCGTGAAGGGCGTCGCGGAGCGGTCGGACGCTGAGTTCGAGAAGGATCTGTTCGCCGGGATCGCGCCGGCTGACGGGACCGCGCAAGTCTGATGGAAGTCTCGGGTGCCGCGCTGGCCGGCGTGTCGGTGTTCGTCGTGCTGGCCGGGATGGTCGGTGTGGTCGGCCTGGTGCTGGCCGGCTATACGGATGTGAGCGGTGGGCGCGGGCGGATGCTGCTGCTGTGCGGCCTCGGCGCGGCGGGTGTGGTGGTCGGCCTGGTCGGCACGATGATCTCCGGCGATACGGTGCGCGTCGGCGGTTCGGGGCCGTCCTTGAAGGACGCGGGCGATTCCGTCTCCAGCGGCGGTTCGGCGGGCTTCGCCTTGCCATGGGGCGCCGTGCTCGCTCTGGTGCTGCTGACGGCGTTGCTGGCGGTCGCCGTGACGGTGCTGCGGCGGCCGCTCGGGGTGGGTGTCGCGGCCGGCGGCTGGTTGTTCGTGGTCGCCGGGCTGATGTTCGGGCTGGGAGACAAAGGCGACTTGATCTTGGCGAACACGACGTCCTCGCAGATCTTCGTCTACGGCGGTCTGGTGATCGCGTTCGGTGTCGGCGTGCTCGGATATCAGCGGCAGCTGACCGATCGGCTCACTCAGGCTCAGGCTGCCCGCGAGCGGGTGCACTGACCCCGGGGTTCGCCGCCCGGTTTCCGGGCGGACCCCGGGCGGAACAACACTCGCTCGATCGAGTGAAGCCTGGCCGGATTTCGGCGGGTCAGCGCCGCACGGTCGTGGCAATGTCACCCGTACGCCCCTGTGACCACCCCTGATCACAGTACTGTGACCGGAGCAATACTCTCGGTGGCCGGTGGCGCGCTGCTAGATGGCACAGCTAGTAGGCCCTGCCCGATGGCCCTGCGCGACCGACCTTGACAGAGGCGAACCGATTTTGAACGACGAGTTTCTCCGACGCCAGGCAGCGGACGTCGGCTCCGATGAGCTTCCCGACTACGGATTCGGCGGCGGGCCGCTGTTCCGGGACGAGGTGGCGCCGGGTGCGCCCGGCTTGCGCGACGGTGGTGGTTCCGGGCTCGACTACGGGTCGGGGGGTGATTACGGCACGGGGCCGGCGTCGAGTGGGTTCGGTGGTCCGAGCGGCTCGCCGGCGCCCCGGTTCGTCGACGGTCGTCGGGCCGCCGGGCTGGTTCCGCCGACGCGCCCGCCGGCGGCTCCGGCCGGTCCGGCCGGTCCGGACGGTCAGCCGCAGTGGGGCCCGAACGAGGGTCCGCTGCGCGTGGTCCCGGCGGCTCAGGCCAGCGCTCTGTTGCGGATCAAGCTTCCGGACGCGCCGCCGGTGCCCGCCACGACCCTGCGCTCCGACGCGCCGATCGAGGCGGTCGTCGAGGCGGCGCAGATACTGCACCACGTCAGCCCCGCGCGGCCGAACGCGCTGCCGGGAGACGTGCTGGCGCTGACCATGGCGACCATGGTCGTGCCGATGCCGGGAGCCGCGCCGGGCGCGCGGCCGGCGCGGCTCACCGCGTCGGTGCCGCCGGACCTGGCCAGCCGGGCCGAGGCGGATCTGCTGTCGGACACGGTCGAGCAGTTCTTCGGGGACTTCGACGCCATCGGTCGCGAACTGAAGGCGCAGCGCGCGGGTGGTGTGGCCGAGGCGGGTGCGCGCGCGGGTGCGGGCGGTCGTGCCGCGACCGGCACCGGCTCGGGCATCGGTGCGGGTGCGAGTGGGCGTGTCGGATCGGCTGCCGCCGCCGGTCCGGGCATCGGTGCCGGCGCCGAGGCGTCGCAGCCTCCTGCGGTTCCCGGCCAGCACGCGCCCGCCGCGCCGGCCGCCGGCCGGTACGGTGTGCCGACGCAGTTCCCCGGCTACGACGCCGCACGTCGCAGTCCGGTCGGGATGCGCTATCTCGGCGGGATCTTCCACGATTCCTCCGGCGAGTCGTCGTTCTACGACCCCGCTACCGAGTCGCTGGTGCCGATGAGCGCGGCGGCGTTCTCGGCGGCGGACTTCCGGCGGGCTTCGGCGCCGAGAGCGCTGCGGCCCGTGCCGCCGCCACGCACCGGCACCGGGTCCGGCGCGGCGCGCGCGACCAGGCCGCGCGACGACGACACCGCGGTCATGCCGCCCGGACACTGGACGGATCACCACCCCGGCCATCACCGCACCGTCCGCGGTCCGGGACGGCGGCGAGGCCGGTTGATGCTGGTGTCGGCGGTCGCCACCATGCTCGCGTTCGGCGGCGCCTACGCCGCCGCGGTGGCGTTGGAGGGTCAGGTGCCCCAGGGCACGTTCGTCGACGGCGTCGGCATCGGCGGGCTGTCCCGCTCGGCGGCCGAGGTCAAACTCGCCGCGGTTCTGGCGCCCCGGCTGTCCGCGCCGTTGCTGCTGACCGCCGGCGGGACGATCTTCCAGTTGCCGCCGGAGGAATCCGGCCTGCACATCGACTACGAGAGCACCGTGACCGCCGCCGCATCCGACCGCGACGATCCGATGGTGGCCGTCCCGGCGCTGTTCGGCCAGGGCCGCGACGTACCGCTGCGCGTGCGCGTCGACCACGACCTCCTGCGCGCCGCGGTGGCCAAGGCCACCGCCGCCTTCAACAAACCGGTGGTCGACGGGGGCGTGACCTTCCCCGGCGGCGTCCCCACGCCGATCGCGCCGCGACCCGGGCGCCAGGTGGACCTGGACGCCGCCGTCAACGCGGTCGCCGCCGCCTTCGACGGCGGGGTCCAGGCGGTCCGTCCGACGGCGCTCGGCCGCGGTGGTGGATCCGGCACCGGTACCGCATTGGCGATCGCGCCTGTCGCATACGCGATCGGCGCCAAAACCGCGCCGGCCGCCTCACACGACGTGGCCGACCCGAAACAGAGCCCTGCCATGCCGAGCGCGACGCCGGGTCCCACACCCGCTCCGACCCCGAGCGCTCCGGCCCCGGCGCCCGTCGCCACACCCCCGTCGGTGACCTTCCCCGCCCCGCCGATCACCCTGCTCGTCCACGACGTCGAGCCGACCGTCACCCCGGCGGCCGTCGCGCAGGCGATGCAGGACTTCGCGCGCCCGGCGATGTCCGCTCCGATCACGCTCGTCACCGGAAACATCCGGACCGTTCTCAAGCCGGCGGTGCTCGGCCGCCATCTGGTGATCGCCCCTGACGGCCACGGCGCCCTCGTCCCCAAACTGGACGCGGCCGGCGTGCGCGGCGAGATCGACCACGGCGCACTGGCCAGACTGGAGCAACCTCCGACCGACGCGGCGTTCATCGTCGCCGGCGGCAAGCCGGTGCTGGTGCCCGGCAAGAACGGGACCGGCTACGCGCCCGCGGCGATTCAGAACTCTGTGCTCTCGGCGCTGACCAGGACCGCCGCCGCGCAGCGAGTGGTCACCGTGCCGCTCGGCCCGCTGCCGCCGGCCCTGACCACCGAGGCCGCACAGGCGTTGGGGATCAAGGACGTGATGGGCACCTACACCGCGCCCTTCCCGGCCGGCGCGGCGCGGACCGCCAACGTCAAGCGCGCCGCCGATCTGCTGCGCGGCCGGATCCTGCAGCCGGGCGAGATCTTCAGCCTGAACCAGGCGCTCGGCGCGCGTTCGGCGGCGAACGGCTTCGTCCCGGCCGAACGCGCGCCGAGCCAAACCGCGCAAGACGCCGGCGCCGGCATCTCCCTGGTGGCCACCGCGCTGTTCAACGCCGAATACCTCGCGGGCCTCGACGACGTCGAACACCACCCGCACGCGACCGTGACCGACCACTTCCCGCCCGGGATGGAGGCCGCGGTGTCCTACCCGGACGTGGACCTGAAGTTCCAGAACGACTCCGGCGCGCCTTTGTATCTGTGGACCGCCAGCACCGACAACGCGGTCACGGTCGCGGTCCTCGGCCAGAAGGCCTACGACACGGTGCAGACCGAGATGTCGTCGCACTACGCCCAGGTGCCGCCGAAGACCACGACCGCCTCGGCGGGCGCCGCGTGCGCGCCGAGCGACGGCGTCCCGGGCTTCCAGATCGACGTCACCCGCATCCTGACCAAGGCCGATCAGGCCCCCGTCCGCCAGGTGTTCCACACCTCCTACGCGGCGCAGGACAAGGTGGTCTGCGGCGGGGCTGGTCCGGCCGGATCGGCCGCGGCCGGCCGCTCACCCGCGAACTCCCCGACCGGCGGGGCGACCGCGTCGCAGCACACGACGACCGGCGGCTTGGGCGGCCCGGGCGGCTCGGGCGGCCCGGCTGGCGGCGGCTCCGGTGCCACCAGCGCGCCGACCTCCGGCGGGACCCCGACCGGCGGCGCGACCTCCGGCAGCCCCACGACGACGCCCTCGGCCGGCTGGGACGGATCGCTGCTGGGCGGCCTGCTTGGGGCGCCGTCGTCGAGACGCTGAGCACCTGCGAAGCCTGAGACACCCGTCAGGCTTCGACCCGATCCGCCGCCCCGGGACCGGCCTTGAACGGTTGACATGGGCCGAACAAGGGACGAAGCGGCCCAGTCGCCCGCGCCGGGCGTTGTCACATCAAAAGAGGCCTCCTAGTATCCGCCTATGGGGACGTCCGGCGGTGAACCACGACATGGGGCGTACGTGGTTCACGGGGGGAGAAAAGGGCGCGAGCGGTCGATTCCGGCTGCCCGCGCGGCAGCGACCCTGCCTTACCCGATCCCGCTTCACCGGCGCAGGAGAAGGAAGGCGGCTGGGCATGACCAGAGTCCTGCACATCATCACCGGCCTGGCCTCCGGCGGCGCGGAGCGCCAGTTGGCCACGCTGCTCCCGCACCAGCCGGAGGAGTGCGAGGTGGCCTGCCTGACCAAGGGCGGCCTGGTCGGCGAGCGGATCAGGGCCGACGGCTTCCGGGTCCACGACCTGCGCATGCCCACCAACCGCGATCTGGCCTCGCTGACCAACCTGGTGAAACTGATCCGCGACGGCGGCTTCGACCTCGTACACACTCACCTGTACCGCGCGCACCTGTACGGCAGGCTCGCGGCGCGGATGGCCGGGCTGCGGGCGATCGTCGCCACCGAGCACTCCCTGGGCCGCGCGCTGATCGAGGGCAAGTCCAAGGACCGGCTGGGCGTCAGGGCCCTGTATCGCGCCTCCGAGCGCATGGGCCGGGTGACGATAGCGGTCTCGCAGGCGGTCGCGGACTATCTGCGGGACTGGCGGATCGACCGGGTCGAAGTGATAGAGAACGGCATCGACGTCCGCGAGTTCCGCTTCGACCCCGCCGCGCGCTGCCTGGTCCGCAAGATGCTCGGGGTGGAGGCCGGCGCCTTCGTGGTGGGCGGCGTCGGCCGGCTGGACTCGGAGAAGCACTTCGAGGTGCTCATCGAGGCGACGAGCCGGATCGACGGCGCGATCGCGCTGATCGTCGGCGGCGGTCCGGACCGGGTGCGGCTGCAGCGGCTGGCCGCCGAGCTGATGCCGGGCCGGGTGCACTTCGCCGGCGACGTCGGCGGCGGCGTGCTGGAGGTGCGCGACCTGTTGTCGGCGATGGACGTCTTCGCCTCGCCCTCGCCCTCGGAGACCTTCGGGCTGGCGCCGCTGGAGGCGGTGGCCTGCGGGCTGCCGACGGTCTACGCCGATTCCCCGGCGCTGGACGGCCTGCCGGAGCTCGGCGACCGCGCGGCCCGGGTGCCGTCCCGGCCCGACGCGTTCGGCGCGGCGCTGTGCGAGGCCGCGGAGCTGATCACGGTGGACCGGTCGGCGCCGTCCGGGGTGCTGGAGCGGTACGGCGTCGCCGAACAGGCCGCGCATGTCAGTGAGCTGTATCGGGCGGTGCTGGCGCAGTAGCGGCTCGGCCTCTTGCCCGGCTGGTCGCGCCGGTTGTCACCGCACTGCCCATGACAGCTGTCATGCCCGGTTCACGAGGTTTCACAATGGTCCCGGCCCTGGTCGCGGTGGTGTCATGGACGTCGAACGGGAATTGATGGCCCACCACTCGAAGGACCAGTTGAGATGCCACGAGACACTCGAAGCCCGGACGGGGCGGTAGTCGAGTTCGAGAACGTGAGCAAGACCTTTAATTCGCCCAAGGGCCCGGTGCACGCCGTCAACGGCCTGACCATGGCCATGCAGCCCGGGCAGACCATCGCCTTCCTCGGCCCGAACGGTGCCGGGAAGTCGACCGCGCTGAACATGCTGCTGGGTCTGAGCAGGCCCGATTCCGGCCGGGTGGCGCTTTTCGGGGGTAGTGCCAGCCAGGCCATCAAGCACGGCATGGTCGGGGCGATGCTCCAGTCCGGCGGGCTGATGAGCGAGGTGACGGTCAAGGAGCAGGTGGAGCTGTGGGCCAAGCTGCACCCCCGGCCGATCCCGGTCTCAGACGCGCTGAAGCGGGCGAACATCGCCGACTTGGCGGAACGGCGCGTCGACAAGCTGTCCGGGGGCCAGCAGCAGCGGGTGCAGTTCGCGATGGCGATCATCGGCGACAGCCCGTTGATCGTCCTGGACGAGCCCACGACCGGGATGGACGTGGAGAACCGGCAGGCGTTCTGGGCGACGATGCGCGAGCGGGCCCTGGAGGGCAAGACCGTGCTGTTCGCCACGCACTACCTGGAGGAAGCCGACCAGTTCGCCGAGCGGGTCATCGTCATCAACAAGGGCCGGCTGCTCGCCGACGGCTCGGCGGCCCAGATCAAGGCCGGCGCCGGCGCCAAGCGGCTGTCGTTCCGGCTGCCGGGGGTGGCCGACGAGGTGCTGTACCGGCTGCCGAACCTGGTGCACGTGGAGCGGCAGGCGGACATCGTGCGGCTGCAGACGTCTGACTCGGACGCGACGCTGTACGCGCTGCTGGACGCCGGCCACCGGCCGGCCGACATCGAGATCCAGGGCCTGGGCCTGGAGCAGGCTTTCCTGGCGATCACCGCCGAGGACAACAACGGCGCCGACACTGTGGCCATGGAGGGTGCGCGATGAACGCCACGCTGACGCTGACCAAGCTGGACGTGCTGCGCGTCCTGCGCAACACGCGGTACCTGATCTTCGCGATCGCCATGCCGGCGGTGCTGTACATCGCGATCGGGAACAACACCAAGGAGACCAACGGGGTCGAGTTCAAGGCGTACTACATGTTGGCGATGGCCACCTACGGCGCCTTCGCCGGGGCCATGATGAACAACTCGATCCGGATCGCCACCGAGCGCAAGACCGGCTGGACCCGGCAGCTGCGGCTGACGCCGCTGCCGGGCGGCGGCTATGTCTTCAGCAAGATCGTGACCTCGTTGGTCACCACCGTGCCGTCGGTGCTGGTGGTGTTCGCGCTCGGCGGGCTGGTGTTCGACGTGCACATGGACGCCTGGAAGTGGGCGGTCAACGCGGTGGCGCTGTGGCTGGCCTCGATGATCTTCGTCTCGCTCGCGGTGGCGATCGGCTACCGCTTCGATCCGGAGACCGCGCAGCCGGCGGTGATGCTGGTGTTCTTCCCGATGGCGATCCTGGGCGGGCTGTGGTTCCCGCTGGAGGGCTGGATGGACAAGATCGGGAAGTGGTTCCCGACGTACCAGGCGCACAAGCTCGGTACGGACATCATCAGCAGCGGTACGGTTTCCGCGGGGTCGATCGCGATCGTGCTGGCGTGGGGAGCGGTGTTCGCGGCGCTGGCGGTGGTGTCGTACCGGTCGGCCAGGGAACAGTGACGGTGACTTGATCGGCTGGTCCCTCGTCCCCGGATGCGGATCCGGGACGAGGGACCTGCGACATGGGTGGCGTGCGCGGAACGGAGGTGATGGGCGTGCGGGGCGAGTTGGACATCGAGATGAGCAACCCACGGGTGGGCAAGCCGGGCCGCTACAAATGGCTCATCGCCGCGATCTGGCTGATCTACCTGATCGACCCGCTGATCAAGGTGGTCCACTCCGGTCACACGCCGCAGTGGAAGCTGTTGAACTACACGCTGCTGGCAGCCTTCGCCGGGATGTACACGACGTTGTCCTTCCTGGTGTTCCCACGGGACGGCAGGGTCGGCACGCCGGTGCGGACCTCCCGCGGGAGCTTCCCGCTGCTGGGCTCCATGGCCGTCATCGCGACGGCGACCACGCTGTGGGTGAACGCGGACTTCGCCGGGATGTGGATCTACGTCGGCACCGGCACCGGTCTGGCGCTGTCCCTGGACCAGAAGCGCGCCGTCCGGGGCGTGCTGACGGTGCTGGGCGCCATGACGGTGTGCGTGATCCTTTCCGCCGACGCCACGGCTTCCGACTGGCTGATGCTGGCCATCCCGACCTTCTTCGCCGGCATGTCCACCATCGGCATCCGCCAGCTGGCCCTGCTGATCGGCCAGCTGAACGAGGCCCGGCAGAAGATCGCCCACCTGGCCGCCAACGAGGAGCGGCTGCGCCTGGCGCGGGACCTGCACGACCTCACCGGCCATTCGCTGTCGATGATCACGCTGAAGGCGGAACTGGCCCAGCGGATGCTGACGAAGGCCCGGGACGCCTCCCCGGACGGATCCCTCCTCGGCGTCGACACGGCATTGAAGGAGGTCGCGGAGATCGAGCAGGTCTCCCGCCAGACCCTCACCGACATCCGCCAAGCGGTCAGCGGCTACCGTCGCCCGACCTTTCCGGTCGAGATGGCCTCGGCGTACACCGCGCTGGAAGCGGCGGACATCAAGCTCGACGCCGACCCCGCGGTCGCCGCCACCACCGGCGAGATCCACCCCGAATCGGAGGCCGCCCTGGCCTGGAGCCTGCGCGAGGCGGTGACCAACGCGATCCGCCACAGCGGCGCGACGCGCGTGCGCGTGACCCTGGAACGGGCCGACGGCGAGATGATCCTGACCGTCCGCAACAACGGCCGCGGCCTGGCCACCGCCATCAGCTCCACGGACGCCTTCGGCGGCAACGGCCTGGCGGGGCTGCGCGAACGGCTCGACGCGGTGGGCGGCCGGCTGGCGGTGGGCGGTCCGGACGGGGACTTCCGGCTGGTGGCCGCGGCGCCGGTAGGGGGTTCGGTCGGCGGTGGGCGTTGAAGATCCCTGCGGCGCCCTCCGAGGCGGTAGCCTAACGGGTACGTACCCGTACCCCGCCGATGGGAGTTCCGACCATGCCCGACGCCAACGTGCGCATACCGGCCGAGGCCCGCGACCGCCTGGCGGAGGTCGCCGCTGCCGAGGGACTGTCGCTGCGGGCCTACCTGGCCAGGCTGGCCACTAAGGTGCTGACCCCGCGGGAGCGGGCCGAGCGTGCGGCCCAGGCCAAGGCGGTGCTGTTCGAGCTCAACGGCTACGACCCGTCGCCGGCCGAGGAGGCCGAGCTCGACGGCGAGATCGATCGCCGCCTGGGCTTGCGGGGCACGGCGTGAGCGACGACGTCCATCTGGTGATGGACGAGACGGCGATCGTCGCCATCGGCGCCGGCGACCGAATGGTCTCGCGGCTGATCCACCGAGCGCACAACGATCCGGGCTGGTACCTGTACGCCCCGGCGTGCGCGCTGGTGGAGGCCGACCGCATCCGGCCCGGCCTGGCGGAGTACGTGGCCGGCATGCCCGCGGTGGTGCTGCTGGAGCTGAACCTGCCCGCTGTCCTGGCCCTGGGCGGCGCCGAGACGACGTGGGCTCAGGCGCACGCCCGGTTCGCCGCCGAGCCGACCCCGGAACTCCCGGACGGTGCGTTCGTCGCCACCATGGATCCGGACCGCTGGGAGGGTCAGCCGGTCCGGCTGTTCGACCTGAATCCCTGACCAGTATGGTGCGGGCCCGGCCGGGAAGGGGATCCGGCCGGGCCCGCATCGTGTTCCAGACGATCCCGGGTCCACTCACCGCTCCTCACGCTCGCCGCATAGGAGGAATGCTCACCGGTAGGTTCTCCCCATGACCGACCAGCCCACCGTCCGCCTCCTCCTCGCCGAGGACCAAGCCATGGTCCGCGGCGCGCTGGCGACACTGCTCAACCTCGAAGACGACATGGAAGTGGTCGCCGAGGTCGGGCGCGGCGATGAGGTGGTGGCGGCGGCGCGGGCGGCCGACGTGCACGTCGCGTTGCTGGACATCGAGATGCCGGGGATGTCGGGGCTGGACGCGGCTGACGCTCTGCACCGGGCGCTGCCCCAGGTGCGGATCGTCATCCTCACGACCTTCGGCCGGCCGGGGTTCCTGCGTCGGGCCATGGAGTCCGGGGCCTCGGCCTTCCTGGTCAAGGACGCGCCGGTGGCCGAGCTGGTGGCCGCTATCCGCAAGGTCCTGCGCGGTGAGCGCGTCATCGATCCCGATCTGGCCGCCGCCGCCCTGGCCGCCGGCGAGAATCCGCTGACCCCGCGCGAGCGCGACGTCCTCGCCGCCTCCGCCGACGGCTCCACCATCGCCGACATCGCCGCGCGCCTGCACCTGTCGGAGGGCACGGTCCGCAACTACCTTTCAGCCTGCATCCAGAAGACCGCCGCCCGGAACCGCACTGAGGCGGTCCGGGCGGCGCAGCAGCGCGGCTGGTTGTGAGCGCCGGCTGTCAGCTCAGAACACGAACACGTCGCCGGTCTGCCGGACCAGCCAGCCGCTGTTCGTGAACTCGCGGCTGTAGTCGACCTGGGTGCCGTTCCACGTTCCGTGCGCCTCGACCTTGACCGGGGCGAACAGCGCCGGCGGCAGCCACGTCGGATGTACCGCCAAGCGGGTGAAGTCGCCGTTGACCGCCACGAGTTCCCGGCACGCAGCCGTCGGGTCCTTCAAGCCTCCCATCCCGCGAATGCTCACCGGCTCCCCGCGAAGTGAACTGGTTGTGCACAGCAGCCCCCCGTTGTTCGTCGTGCCGGTGGTGGTGTCCACCCGCGTCAGACGGAAACCGCCGAGCAACTGGAGGGAGAACTCGCCGGGGCCGGCGGCCTGGGCGGTCGCCGTCCCCGCGGTGAGTGCCGTCCCGGACAGGAGCACGCCGGCGGTGGCGGCCCCTAGTCGACGCGCCGTCGACCTGGGGAACAGGGTGGTGAACATGATGGGCATTGGCGCTCTCTTCCTCTTCTGCCGCCGTCCGACCGTCGGCCGGCGGGATACTCAGGCCCCCCACCAGCCCCCACAACGACAGACGGCCCGCCGGAGTAACCTCCGGCGGGCCGTTGAGATGACGTTCGTTTGTCAGATCACCCTTCGAGTGATCAGCGCGCGCTTGACCTCGGCGATCGCCTGCGTGATCTGGATCCCGCGCGGGCACGCCTCGGTGCAGTTGAAGGTGGTCCGGCAGCGCCACACGCCCTCGCGGTCGTTGAGGATCTCCAGACGCTCGTCGGCCGCGTCGTCGCGCGAGTCGAAGATGAACCGGTGCGCGTTGACGATCGCCGCCGGGCCGAAGTACTGGCCGTCGGTCCAGAACACCGGGCACGAGGTGGTGCACGCCGCGCACAGGATGCACTTGGTGGTGTCGTCGAAGCGGTCACGGTCGGTCTGCGACTGGACGCGCTCGCGCGTGGGCTCGTTGCCGTGCGCGATCAGGAACGGCTTGACGTCACGGTACGCCTGGAAGAACGGCTCCATGTCGACCACGAGGTCCTTGAGCACCGGCAGGCCCTGGATCGGCTCGACGGTGATCGGCTTGTTCGGGTTGAGGTCCTTCACCAGGGCCTTGCACGCCAGCCGGTTCTTGCCGTTGATCCGCATCGCGTCCGAGCCGCACACGCCGTGGGCGCAGGAGCGGCGGAAGGTCAGCGAGCCGTCCTGCTCCCACTTGATCTTGTGCAGCGAGTCCAATATGCGTGCCGTGGGATCGGCCTCGACCTGGTAGTCCACCCAGCGCGGCGCGGAGTCCAGCTCCGGGTTGAAGCGCTTGACGCGGACCGTGATGGTCATCATCTCGATGCCGGCCCGGCCCGAAGCCGAGGTCGCCACCTTGTCCTGCACTGTCGCGGTGCTCATCAGTACTTACGCTCCGTCGGCTGGTAGCGGGTCACGATGACCGGCTTGTAGTCCAGGCGGATCTGGTATCCGCCGTCGCCGTCGCTCTCCCGGTAGGCCATGGTGTGCTTCTGCCAGTTCACGTCGTCCCGCGTCGGGTAGTCCTCGCGGGCCTGCGCGCCGCGGGACTCGGTCCGGTTGCGGGCGCCGAGCACCAGGATCTCGGCCAGGTCCAGCAGGAAGCCCAGCTCCACGGCCTCCAGCAGGTCGGTGTTGAACCGCCTGCCCTTGTCCTGGACCGCGACGTCCTTGTACCGGCGTTGCAGCTCCTTGACGTCCTTCTCGGCCTGCGCGAGCGTCTCGTCGTTGCGGTACACGCCGGCGTTCTGGTCCATCGTGGTCTGCAGCTCGGCCCGGATCTGCGCCACCCGCTCGCGGCCGGTGGAGGTGCGCAGCCCCTCGACCATCGACACCACGGCCTGCTCCGGCTCCGCCGGCAGCGGCTTGAGCTCGGCCTTCTCGGTGTACTCGGCGGCGTAGATGCCGGCGCGGCGGCCGAAGACGTTGATGTCCAGCAGCGAGTTCGTGCCCAGGCGGTTGGAGCCGTGCACGGACACGCACGCCACCTCGCCGGCGGCGTACAGGCCCTTGACCACGGTGTCGTTGTCGGCCAGCACCTCGCCGGAGATGTTCGTCGGCACGCCGCCCATCGCGTAGTGCGCCGTCGGGTACACCGGCACCAGCTCCGTCGTCGGCTCCACGCCGAGGTAGGTGCGGGCGAACTCGGTGATGTCCGGCAGCTTCTCCTCGATCTGCTCGGCCGGCAGGTGCGTCAGGTCCAGGTAGACGTAGTCCTTGTTGGGGCCGGCGCCGCGGCCCCCGCGGACCTCCAGGACCATGGAGCGCGCGACGATGTCCCGCGGTGCCAGGTCCTTGATGGTCGGGGCGTAGCGCTCCATGAAGCGCTCGCCGTCGGCGTTGCGCAGGATGCCGCCCTCGCCGCGGGCGCCCTCGGTGAGCAGGATGCCCAGGCCCGCCAGGCCGGTCGGGTGGAACTGGTAGAACTCCATGTCCTCCAGCGGCAGCCCGCGGCGCCACACGATGCCCATGCCGTCGCCGGTCAGGGTGTGGGCGTTGGAGGTCGTCTTGAAGACCTTGCCGAAGCCGCCGGTGGCCAGGATGACGGCCTTGCCGCGGAAGATGTGGATCTCGCCGGTGGCCAGCTCCAGGGCGACGACGCCGGCGGCGTACTTGGTGCCGTCCTCGTCGTCGTGCAGGAGCAGGTCCAGGACGTAGAACTCGTTGTAGAACTCGACGTCCTGCTTGACGCAGTTCTGGTACAGCGTTTGCAGGATCATGTGGCCGGTGCGGTCGGCGGCGTAGCAGGAGCGGTGCACCGGCGCCTTGCCGTGCTCCTTGGTGTGCCCGCCGAAGCGGCGCTGGTCGATCTTGCCCTCCGGGGTCCGGGAGAAGGGCAGGCCCATCTTCTCCAGGTCCAGGACGGCGTCGATCGCCTCCTTGCACATGACCTCGGCGGCGTCCTGGTCGACCAGGTAGTCGCCGCCCTTGACGGTGTCGTAGGTGTGCCACTCCCAGTTGTCGTCCTCGACGTTGGCCAGCGCGGCGCACATGCCGCCCTGGGCCGCGCCGGTGTGGGAGCGGGTCGGGTAGAGCTTCGTCAGCACGGCCGTGCGGCTGCGCTTGGAGGCCTCCAGGGCCGCTCGCATGCCCGCGCCGCCGGCGCCGACGATGATGGTGTCGTATGTGTGGACCTGAGGTGCCATGCGCTTGTGCCTAGCCCTTGATGTTCGGGTCGAACGTGAAGATGACCAGGGTGCCGAGGAAGACCGTCAGCACGGCGGCCGTGTACAGCAGGCCCTTGAGGATCGCGCGGGTGCGGTCCTTGTCTGCGTAGTCGTTGATGACAGTGCGCATGCCGTTGGCACCGTGCAGCATCGCCAGCCAGAGCTGGAGCAGGTCCCAGAACTGCCACCACGGCGAGGCCCAGCGGCCGGCCACGAAGGCGAAGCCGATCTTCTCCACGCCGCCGTCGGCCACCATCATGATGAACAGGTGGCCCAGGACCAGGAAGACCAGCAGGACGCCGGAGGCCCGCATGAACAGCCACGAGTAGAGCTCGAAGTTGCCGCGGGTGACCTGGCCGGGGCCCTTGCGGGTGCGGACGCGCCGGGAGCGGCCGGGGTTGCCGGTGCGCGGGGGTTCGATCGTCACATGTGCCGACATCAGCGGCTCACCACCCGAACCACTCGTGGAAGGTGTGCTGCATCATCGGCTCCAGGAAGCCGAGCATCAGGACCGCCCACAGGCCCACGACGGCCCACAGCAGCTGCCGCTGGTACTTCGGGCCCTTGCTCCAGAAGTCGACGGCGATCAGCCGCAGGCCGTTGAAGGCGTGGAACATGATGGCGCCGACCAGGCCGACCTCCAGGAGGTTCACGACCGGGTTCTTATAGGTGCCGATGACTTGGTCGTAGGTGTGCGGACTGACGCGGACCAGGGCCGTGTCGAGCACGTGTGCGAACAGGAAGAAGAACACCAGGACGCCGGTGACGCGCTGCGCCACCCAGCTCCACATGCCTTCCCGGCCGCGGTAGAGGGTGCCTCTAGCGCCCTTCGCTCCGCTTGCCATGCCCAGCCTCTCAAAGGAAGTAGCTGACGAGATGGCTACCGATACCGTTGACGTTGAGACGTTCGGACTGGCTTCGGTGCCAGCCGCCATGCTAACGATCATCAAGCGGACAAAACGGACTCGGAAGCCGAGTGTGACCAACTCCTCAGGGGTTGGGGTGCGAATGGGCGCCGTTGGCCCATGTGAGGGTTTCGCCAACGGATCCGTTGGCTTAAATCCGCCCCGCCCAGCCCGGCTCAGATGGCTATTGCGAAAACTAGAACACGTTATTACCGTGCCTTCAGACCTGTAGCTGACAACCCGTCAGAACCCGCGGCCGGAGGCGCCGAATGTCTGTCTCGACCAAGCCCGCGATCCCCGTCGACCGCGACTTCACCGACCCCGACCTGTACGAAGCGCACATGCCGTTCGAGGAGTTCGCCGAACTGCGGCGCACCGAGCGCCTGTGGTGGTGTTCGACCCCGGACTCCAAGCAGCCGTTCGGCGACGACGGGTACTGGGTCGCCTCCCGCCACGCGGACGTCAAGTACATCTCCACGCACCCGGAGCTGTTCGGCTCCTCGCCCAACACCGCCCTGGTCCGCTTCGGGCCCAAGGTGACGCGCGAGGACCTGGACATGCAGAAGGTCATCATGCTGAACGCCGACGCCCCGGACCACACCAAGATGCGCAACATCGTCCAGCGCGGCTTCACCCCCCGCTCGATCAACGCGCTGGAATCGGTGCTGAAGGACCGGACCCGCCGCATCGTGAACGAGGCGGTGGCCAAGGGCGGCGGCGACTTCGTCACGGACCTGGCCGGCGAACTGCCGCTGCAGGCGATCGCCGACCTGATCGGCGTCCCGCAGGAGGACCGCTGGCGGCTCTTCGAGTGGTCGAACACGATGACCGGCTACGACGACCCGGACCTGAACGTCAGCGAGGAGGACGGGAAGAACGCCTCTATCGAACTGCTGATGTACGCGATGAACCTG
>JAEKKI010000011.1 GCA_019510485.1 Catenulisporales bacterium | reverse complement strand
GATGGTGCTGATGGGTGAGGACGCGGCGTCCTCGCGCAAGTCGCTGTCGGAGTACTCGCAGTCCTATCTGCGGTTCGTGTGGCAGGCCGCTGCCACGGTCACGGTGATCACCTACTCGCTGTGGGCGTTCCAACTGGCCTCCAGTGCCGCTCACCACAAGTCGGCCAAGCCGTGGCTGGAGATCTCGGTCATCCCCTGGGTGTTCATCTTCCTGCGTTACGCGATGTTCATCGATGGAGGCCGTGCCGGGGAACCGGAGGATGTGATGCTGAAGGACCGCGTCATCATGGCGATCGGGGCGATCTGGCTCGCGGTGTTCGCCACCGGCGTGATCTTGGTCGGCACGCACTGAACAGTGCCGACAGAGCTCTGTCGAACAAATCCGCGATAGTCCGCCTGATTCTTTCCGGCGGACTATCGCATTTCCTGTGGTGTATGACACCGGCACATCGCCGCGCAGTGACCGCACCCGGCGTTATAAGGTGCGGAGGCCAGAAGAGAAACAGGATGGTGGTAAGCCCATGCCGTTCGAGGCGAACAGCCACTTCGCCCACGACGTCGTCGTCATCGGCGGCGGCGGGCACGTCGGGCTGCCGCTGGCCATCGCGCTGGCCGACCGCGGGGCGTCGGTCATCGTGTACGACGTCAGTCCGGACGCGGTGGCGGCGGTCAACGAGGCGCGGCTGCCGTTCGACGAGCCCGGGGCCGGGCCGCTGATCAAGCGGGCGGTGGCCGAGGGGCGGCTGAGCGCGTCGACGGACCCTGCGGTGGTGGCCGGGTGCGAGCACGTCGTCGTGGTCATCGGCACGCCGGTGGACGAGCACCTGAATCCGGACCAGACGGCGATCCCGCGGGCGCTGGAGACCTGCGCGCCGTACTTCCGGGACGGCCAGATCCTGATACTGCGCTCGACCGTCTATCCCGGCGTCACCGAGCTCGTCGAGCGGATGATCGCGCGGCTGGGCGTCGACGTGGACGTCGCGTTCTGTCCCGAGCGCATCGCCGAGGGCAAGGCCATGACAGAGCTCTTCGAGCTGCCGCAGATCGTGTCCGGGCGCACCGAGCGTGCGCAGGACCGGGCCGAGGCGCTGTTCGGCCGGCTCACCGACAAGATCGTGCACCTGAGCCCGGAAGAGGCCGAGCTCGCCAAGCTGTTCACGAACACCTGGCGCTACATCAAGTTCGCCGCGGTGAACCAGTTCTACATGATGGCCAACGACCGCGGCCTGGACTTCGAGCGGATCCGGCAGGGGCTGGCGCAGGACTACCCGCGCGCCGCGGACATGCCCGGAGCGGGCTTCGCCGCCGGGCCCTGCCTGTTCAAGGACGCCATGCAGCTGGCCGCCTTCCACAACAACAACTTCACGCTCGGCTACGCCGCGATGACCACGAACGAGGGCCTGCCGCTGTACGTGGTGGACCGGCTGGACTCGCAGTACGACCTGAAGGAGATGACCGTCGGCATCCTCGGCATGGCCTTCAAGGGCGGCTCGGACGACACCCGCTCCTCGTTGTCGTACAAGCTCAAGCGCATCCTCAAGTTCAAAGCCGGCGCGGTCCTGTGCACCGACCCGCTCGTCAGCACCGATCCCTCGCTGGTGAGCCTGGAGGAGGTCCTGGAGAAGTCGGACCTGCTCATCGTCGGCGCCCCGCACGCGGAGTACCGGGAGCTGAGGCCGGCGGTGCCGGTCGCGGACATCTGGAACATCCTCGGCAACGGGGTCCGGGTATGAGCGAGGACCTGAAGCCCAAAGTCTCGGTGATCATCCCCGCCTACAACGAGGGCGAGTTCATCGTGCCGGTGCTGGACCGGCTCTTCGAAGCGGTGCAGCTGCCGTGCGAGGTCCTGGTCGTGGTCGACTCCCCGGACGACACCACGATTCCGGTGATCGAGAAGTACGCCGCCGAGGAGCCGCGGCTGAAGGCCCTGGTCAACACCCACGGACGCGGCCCGGCCAACGCCATCCGGTTCGGCATCGACGCCGCGCGCAGTCCGGCGGCCGTGGTGACCATGGCCGACGGCTGCGACGACCCGCGGCAGATCGACGACCTGGCGCGGCTGGTGGAGCGCGGGGTGGCGGTCGCGGCCGCCTCCCGCTACATGGCCGGGGGCCAGCAGGTCGGCGGCCCCCTGCTCAAGGGGCTGATGTCCGGGACGGCGGGGCGCTCGCTGGCCTGGTTCGCCCGGGTCGGCACCCGCGACGCCACGAACTCCTTCAAGGCGTACTCCACGGCTTTCGTCCGGGAAGTCGGCATCGACTCCCGGGACGGCTTCGAGATCGGCATCGAGCTGGCCGCCAAGGCCCGCCGGCTGCGCCGCCCGGTCGCCGAGATCCCGACGATCTGGCTGGACCGCGCGCAAGGCGATTCCAACTTCCAGCTGCGCAAATGGCTGCCGAAGTACCTGCGGTGGTACCGCTTCGCCTTCGGACCGCCGCTGAGCGTCGAGGAGCTGCGGGCCAGGGCCCGGGAGCGCTGAGCATCCCGGAAGAGCCCGAGAGCCCGAGCCGACAGCACTGAGCAGCACCGAGCAGCACTACCCCGAACCCAGAAAGCGAACTCCATGTCTGAGAAAGTCCTCGTCTCCGGCTCGGCCGGCTTCATCGGCGGTTACGTCGTCGAGGAGCTGCTCGCGCGCGGTTACCAGGTCGTCGGCATCGACAACTTCTCCAAGTACGGCAAGATCGTGAAGTCGTACGACGACCACCCCGAATACACGCTCGTCGAGGGCGACGTCCGGGACACGCCGCTGATGACCGAGCTGCTCGCCGACTGCGACCACTTCATCGCCGGCGCCGCGCTGATCGGCGGCATCTCCTACTTCCACACCTACGCCTACGACCTGCTGGCCACCAACGAGCGCATCATCGCCTCGTCCTGCGACGCCGCCATCAAGGCCCACGCCGGCGGCAGCGGGCGGCTGAAGAAGGTCACGTACATGTCCTCCTCGATGGTCTTCGAGTCGACGCAGGAGTGGCCGTCGGTGGAGGGCTCCGAGCGCCGGGTGCCGCCGCCGCTGTCGTCGTACGGCTTCCAGAAGCTGGCCGTGGAGTACTTCGCGCGCGCCGCGTGGGACCAGTACAAGCTGCCGTACACCATCGTGCGGCCGTTCAACTGCGTCGGCATCGGCGAGTCCCGGGCGCTGGGCGACGAGGAGATCCTGTCCGGCAACGTGAAGCTGGCGATGAGCCACGTGGTGCCGGACCTGGTGCAGAAGATCGTCAAGGGCCAGGACCCGCTGCGCATCCTGGGCACCGGCGAGCAGATCCGCCACTACACGTACGGCGGCGACCTGGCGCGCGGCATCGTGACCGCGATGGAGCACCCGGACGCGCTGAACGACGACTTCAACCTGTCCACGCCGGCCGGGCACTCGGTGGTCGAGCTGGCCGAGGCGATCTGGCGCAAGATCAAGGGCCCTGACGTCCCGCTCACCCTCGTCAGCGACGACCCCTTCGAGCACGATGTGCAGCGGCGGGTTCCCGCCACCGAGAAGGCCAAGCGGGTGCTGGGCTTCGAGGCCGCCACCTCGCTGGAGGAGATGCTCGACGAGGTGATCCCGTGGATCGTCAACGCGGTGGAGAACGGGACGATCTGATCCGGCCCGGGCCCGCCCGGAGCCCGGCCCGCGGCCCCTTCGCCGGGCCGCGATCGCGTCGCCCGCGCCTGGGGCCGCGATTTGTTAAGTAACATGAGCGGTCGTCGCCGGGTATCGGGGCCGCCGGTGGCTCGGCACCGGCTCAGCACCGCCGCCACCCGACGCGCCCGCCGAAGCCGGAACCCGAATGACGCGGGACGGCCTCCCCAGACCAAGAAGGAGGTGCGCGGCGATGGCCGACTACGACGACGTGTGGATCGTGATCCCGGTCTACAACGAAGGAGCCGTCATCGGCGATGTCGTCGAGCGCACGCGTGAGACGTTCCCGAACATCGTGTGCGTGGACGACGGCAGCCGCGACGACTCGGCCGAGCGGATCGCGCACACCGGCGCCCACCTGGTGCGCCACCCGGTGAACCTCGGCCAGGGCGCCGCCTTGCAGACCGGCATCTCCTACGCGCTGGCCCAGCCGGGCATGCGCTACCTGGTCACCTTCGACGCCGACGGTCAGCATCGGGTGGAGGACGCCGAGGCGATGCTCGCGGTGGCCCGCTCCGAGGGCGCCGACGTGGTGCTGGGCTCGCGGTTCCTGACGGAGAACGAGCAGGTCCCGCTGCTGAAGCGGATCGTGCTGCGCACTGTGGTCGCGCTTAGCCCGACCGCGCGCAAGCTCAAGCTCAGCGACGCACACAACGGGCTGCGAGTGCTGAACCGCGAGGCCGCCTCGCGGCTGCGGATCACGATGAACGGCATGGCCCACGCCTCGGAGATCGTCGGCTTCCTGGCCCGCTCCGGGCTCAAGGTCCGCGAGGTCCCGGTGACGATCCTGTACACCGACTACTCCCGGTCCAAGGGCCAGTCGCTGATCAACGGCGTCAACATATTGTTCGACCTGTCGGTCCGGCAGCGAGGGGCGTGACGCCATGCTGATCCAGATCATCCTCATCGCGACGGCCTTCGTGCTGTTCGTGTTCTTCATCCGCAGCTCGCATTCGGTGCGGACGCAGGCGGTCAAGCGCATCGGGTTCGTGCTGTTCCTGGTCCTCAACCTGGACGCGGTGCTGCGACCCGACGACACCACGTGGCTGGCGAACAAGGTCGGCGTCGGGCGCGGTGCGGACCTGGTGCTGTACCTGCTGGTCGTGGCGTTCGCGTTCTACTCGGTGAACACCTTCCTGCGGTTCCGGAACCTGGAGCGGCGGTTCACGGATCTGGCCCGGTCGATCGCGTTGCGTGATGCGCAGCCGCCGGCCGGCGCCGACCGCCTGGACCTCGCCGAACTCCCCGTCGACGCCTCGGCGCCCCGGGTGCCGGTTCAGACGGCTCGCGAGGACGCGCCCGAGCATGCCCGTGACGAGACGCCGGAGTCCTCGCTGACCGGAGGATCGCCGCGATGACCTGGCTGGTCACCGGTGGCGCCGGGTACATCGGCGGGCACGTGGTACGGGCCTTGATCGCCGACGGCCACGGCGTGGCGGTGCTGGACGACCTGTCGACCGGGCACAAGGAGCGGATGCCGGACGGCGTGCCGCTGATCGTGGGCTCGGTCCTGGATGGCGATGTCCTGGACGCGACGATCAGGGAGCACGACATCCACGGCGTCGTGCATCTCGCGGGCAAGAAGCAGGTGGCGCAGTCCGTCGCCGAGCCGCTGTTCTACTTCCGCGAGAACGTCGAGGGCCTGCGCGTACTGCTGGAGACGATGGGCGCCAACGGCGTCGGCTCCCTCGTGTTCTCCTCCAGCGCCGCGGTCTACGGCATGCCAGACGTCGACTACATCACCGAGGACACCCCCTGCGCGCCGCTGAGCCCCTACGGCCTGACGAAGCTCGTCGGCGAGCAGCTGATCGCCGCCACGGCGGCCGCACAACCGCTCGGCTACGTGAGCATCCGCTACTTCAACGTCGCCGGCACCGCGAGCCCCGACCTGGCCGACCGCGGCGCGGCCAACCTGATCCCGATGGCCTTCGAACGAGTCGCCGCCGGGCGGGCTCCGCGCATCTTCGGCGGCGACTACCCGACCCCCGACGGCACCTGCATCCGCGACTACCTCCACGTCGCCGACCTCGCCGACGCCCACGTGGCCGCCGTCCGCCGGCTGCTGGCGGACCCGGCCGCCGCCGTGACGGTGAACGCCGGCCGCGGCGTGGGCGTGTCGGTCCGCGAGATCATCGACGCCGTCGGCGCCGCCGTCGGCGATCCGCACCTCACCGGCGTCGTCGAGCCCCGCCGCCCCGGCGATCCCCCCCGCTCGGTGGCCGCCGCCGACCGGATCCGGGCGGAGCTCGGGTGGTCGGCCCGGTTTGGCGTTCGCGAAATGGTGGAGTCGGCGTGGGAAGCGTGGGGGCGATGAGCGAGGTCGGGTCGGCGATCGTCGCGGAGTCGGGATCGGCCGGGACGTCGGAGTCTGAGACAGTGCTGGATTCCCCCGCGGCGTCGAAGCCCGCGGCCGCCAAGCCCCGAGGACAGCGGCTCTACGCCCTGGACCTCCTGCGGTTCATCGCGGCCGCGCTCGTCGTGTCCCGGCACTGGCTGGCCGTCGGCTCGCTGTACCTGGGCGGACCCCGGATCTACCCCTACGGCGTGACGCACCTGAAGCAGATCGCGCCGGAGGGCGTCGTGCATTTCGCGACGTACGGCGACCTCGGGGTCGAGCTCTTCTTCCTGATCAGCGGATTCGTGATCTGCATGAGCAGCTGGGGCCGCACGGTCGGCCAGTTCGCCGCCTCCCGGATCGCGCGCCTGTTCCCGGCCTACTGGTTCGCGGTACTCGCCACGGTCTTCGTGCTGTTGGCGTTCCCCAGTCTGCATTTCCACCGCCGGCCGGGGCTCATCCACCAGGTGCTGATGAACCTGACCATGACGCAGAGCTTTTACGGCGTCCAGGACGTCGACCCGGTGTACTGGACGCTGGCCGCGGAGCTACGCTTCTACATGATCTTCGCGATCGTCGTCGCGTTCGGCGTGACCTACCGCCGCGTCATGTACTTCTGCTGGCTGTGGGCGTTCCTGGCGATGTTCGGGCAGATGAGCGGCAACGGCACGCTCAACGCCGTCGTCCAGCCGCAGTACGCGCCGTTCTTCATCGCGGGCGTGGCGTTCTTCCTGATGTGGCGCTTCGGGCCGACCCTGCTGCTGTGGGGACTGGTCGCGGTGTCGTTCCTGACGGCGCAGTCGTTGCTCGTCCCGGACCCGGCCGCGTTCCCCGAGGTCGGCTGGGCCTATCCCCGGTGGCCGATGCTGGTGGCGTGCGCGGTGTTCTTCACGCTGATGGCCCTGGTCGCGCTGCACAAGCTCGAATGGGTGCGGTGGCGCGCGCTGGCCACCGTCGGCGCCCTGACCTACCCGCTCTACCTGCTGCACCAGGTCATCGGCTTCACGCTGATCGCCTACCTGCACCGGCACCTTTCGTTCTGGCCCACCGTCGGACTGGCCGCGGTCGCCATCCTGCTG
>JAEKKI010000251.1 GCA_019510485.1 Catenulisporales bacterium | reverse complement strand
ACGTCTGGAACGGCTTCCAGGGGTACCCGCATCTCGCGGTCCCGCTGGAGGAGTTCACCGAGACGGTGCGCGACTTGCTCCGGCGAGCCGTCGAGGCCACCGGTTGTCGGCTGGTTCTGGCCGACCCCTACCTCATCGAGCCCGACCGCGCCGAGCCCCAGCGTGCGGTCAGCGACCGCTTCGTCGCCGCGTTCGGCGCGCTGGCCGAGGAGTTCGACGCGCTGCACGTCCCGACGCAGGCCGTCTTCGACGCCGCGCTGGAGAGCACGCGTTCCGAGGACTGGGCGGACGACCGCATCCATCCGAACCTCGCCGGGCATGCGCTGATCGCTGACGCGTTCTTGAAGGTGCTCGACATCTGATACGCCGTGGTCAGCCGACACGTCCTGCGGCTCGCACGTTCCGGATCTCGCGGCGGATGACCAGCGCCAGGGTCGCCAGGAAGGCGAGGCAGCTGGCGAGGCGTGCGGCACGGTGATCCCGAGCAGTGCCGTCCAGTAGACCACACGGACGGTCTCCGTGCGGGTCATCGCGGATCCTCTGGCGGCCGCGCGGATCCGGCTCTCCGAGCATGGCAGAGCTCTGGCACCGCTGAAGCTCATCGTGCTCGTCGTGCAGCCAGGTGGCTTGATGGCGGCGTTCAACAACGCGGCATAGCCGATGATGCGGCGGTCAACGCTGCGGACTTCGACCGGGACGGCAACTCGATACTCGGCGCGACGGCGTGAGGGCGATGGCTCGGCTCAGGGTTCTGAGCCGGGACCTCACTTCCAAGGAGGAGTCGGGAACCAGATGTACCCGAGTCGTCCGAGGACGCGGACGTCCCAATAGACCATCGTGAACGCCCCGGCGACCACGAACGCGGCGGCGGTCACGACGCTCGTGCGCCCCGGCTTGGCCGCGAGCCAGCGTTGGATCCGCCCGCCCAGTCCCCAGGAGAGCAGCAGGAAGATCAGGGCCATGACGATGATGTTGCCGATCGACTGCAGCGCGAAGGCCGTGGCGCCGTAGAGCGGGTTGTGGGTCTTGGCGGCGTGCCGGAACATGTCGCGGAACAGCGGGTAGGGCCGCCCGATGAGGAAGGCGCCGATCAGGACGCCCATCAGGACCAGCGGCGCGTTGCGGAAGCGGCGCGAAACGGCCGCCAGCGGGTCCGGGATCAGGCCCAGTGCGGCCAGGCCGAGCACCAGCATGACCAGCCCGATGGTGCCGAACGTGATCATCGACTGTGCGGTGCGTGGCGAGATGCCCTTGGAGGCTTTCGTCGAGTACTGCGGCATGTGGGTGCCCACGAGGCCCACCAGCGCACCGTAGAGGGCTGAGATCGGGACCATGCCGACCGCGAGCCAGTGCAGGCGGTGAACGAGCCGGCCAGCCCGGTCACGAACGCGAACAGGACGCCCGCGGCGATGCTGGTGATCGGGGTCTTGTGCGCGTCGTGGCCCAACAGCGTGTTGGCGGTGTTGAAGCCGATGGTGTCGTCCGCGGTTCTCGCCGACCACGCGTAGGCGACCAGCAGCCCGCCGAGCAGGCTGAGCAGGAGGACCAGGGCGCGGCGGCGCGGGAAGTCGCCGTCGACGAACAGGGAGCTGCGCTCGGGAAGGTCGGTCGGTTCCAGGGTGGCGGCGCTCAACGCGGTCTCCTTATCAGGGTCCCGGCCTGGGTTGCGGGAGCTGATAGTGCGATGTCGCGCTTAGTATCTGTGGATCCTGATAAGGATGCTTCTTCCGTGTTGCCCGGTTCGGGGCGGCCTGGTCCCTGCTACTTCGTCGCGGCAACCGGGCTGACCAGCAGCCGCGACAGATCGGCGAGCCTCGTCGGGACGGCGCGGTAGTAGATCCAGGTGCCGCGGCGCTCGCCCTCGATGAGCCCGGCTTCGCGCAGCACCTTCAGGTGGTGGCTGATGGTCGGGCCGGACAGGTCGAAGCCGGGGGTCAGGTCGCAGACGCACACTTCGCCGTCCTCCGCGCTGGCGATCTGGGACATCAGCTGGAGCCGTACCGGGTCGCCCAGGGCTTTGAACGCCGGGGCCAGGGCGATGGCGTCCGCTGTCGACAGCGATTGCTCCGCGAGGGGCTCGCAGCAGGGGGTGGCCTCCTGTTCCGGTTCCAGGACGGGCAGCGTCTTCAGTTTCGACATGCTTCTAGATTGACAGATTTCAAAACAGTGGGCAAGCTGTGTCTTGCTTCGAGAAACGTCAAGACAAGGGGAACGCGATGTTCCGGCTGCAGGGCAAGAGTGACAAGACCGCCGACGTGAGGTTCTGCGACGGCGACGGGGCTCAGGGAGTCACGACCGGTGCGCAGCGGTCGCGGCGTCGGTTGGAGGCGGCGCGTACTGCTGCGGTGACTCGGGGGCTGGGGATCCGCTGATTCGTTCGCGGCATCTACGTGAGAGGAGAAAAGGCATGAGTGAGCAGACCGGCACTACCACAGCTAGTACTGGCGGGTTCCTCGGCGACCAGGCCGAAGCGTTCACCACACCGGCCGGTGGCGGCTGTTGCGGCGGCCCGGTGGCTTCGTCCGGCGACGTGAAGGTGGACGGCGTCGCGGGTCCGTGTTGCGGTACCGCGCGGGAAGCCAAGGCCGAGAGCTCCTGCTGCGGGACTGAGGCCAAGGTGGTGGCGGTCGCCTCCGGCAACTGCGGCTGCGGCTGAGTACACGCGTCGCGACGGCCTTGGCGCTCGCGTCGGCTGGCGATGTGGAGGTGGAGGGCGTCGCGGGTCCGTGCTGCGGCACCGGTCAGCGGGCGACGAGGGGAACCCGTTCGTCGTGAACGTCGATGGCGCGGGCGAACTGTCCGAGGCGGTCTGTGGGATTTCGAGAACCTCGAGAACGAACTGGAGAAGGCGCGATGATCAACACCGATGAGAACCTGCCGGTCGTGGTGATCGGTGCCGGGCCGGTCGGCCTGGCCGCCGCCGCGCACCTGGCCGAGCGTGGCATCGATTTCCTGGTTCTGGAATCCGGCACCGAGGTCGGGGCGGCGATCCGGGAATGGGGCCACGTGCGGGTGTTCAGCCCCTGGCGCTACGACACCGATGCCGCCGCCCGGCGCCTGCTGGCGTCCGAGGGCTGGCAGCACCCTGGCTTCGACGCGCTGCCCACCGGCCACGAACTCATCGACGAGTACCTGGCCCCGCTGGCTAAGCACCCTGCGATCGCCCCGCGCCTGCGCTTCGGCCACCGGGTGACCGCGATCGGCCGGCGCGGCATCGACAAGGTCCGCACCGCCGGCCGCGAACAGGCGCCGTTCCAGATCCGCACGAGCACAGACGACGGTGAGGTCCGCATCCTGGCCCGCGCCGTCATCGACGCCTCCGGCACCTGGCGCACCCCGAACGTCCTCGGCGCCGACGGCCTGCCCGCGCTCGGCGAGGACGAGGCGTCGGCGTTCATCGACTCCGCGCTACCGGACGTCCTGGGCAGCGACCGCGATCGCTTCGCCGGCAAGCACACGCTCGTCGCAGGGTCCGGACACAGCGCCACCAACACCCTGATAAACCTCGCCACCCTCGCCGAGACCGACCCGGGCACCACGGTGAGCTGGATCGTGCGCGGCCACATCGGACCCCGCACCTTCGGCGGCGGCGAGGCGGACGCCCTCCCGGCGCGCGGGGCACTCGGCGCACGCCTGGCAACCCTGATCGACTCCGGCCAGGTCAAACTTCTGTCCGGCTTTCGCATCGACGCCGTCCGCCCGACAGGCGATGGCATCAAGGTGACCGCACTGGACGGCCGGGAGACGACCGCCGACCGCATCGTGTCGGCCACCGGCTTCCGCCCCGACCACACGATCGCATCGGAGCTACGCCTGGACCTGGACCCGGCCCTCGGCTCGACCCGCCCCCTCGCGCCCCTGATCGACCCCGAGGAACACTCCTGCGGCACCGTCCCACCACACGGCGAGGCCGAACTCGCACACCCCGAGCCCGGCTATTACGCGGTCGGCATGAAGTCCTACGGCCGCGCACCGACGTTCCTGATGGCCACCGGCTTCGAACAGGTCCGCTCGATCGTGGCGTTCCTGGCCGGCGACGTGGAGGCGGCACGCGACGTGCAACTGGAGCTGCCGGAGACCGGCGTTTGTAACAGCGATCCGCAGGGGGCGGCGGGGGAAGCAGGGTGCTGCGGCACGTCGGCCACGGCGGAGTCGGTCGCCGGGGAGTCGGCGACGGCCGGTGGTCGCGGAACGTCCTGCGGAACACCGGAACCAGGCCATCGCGGCCCGGCCACCGGGATCGGCGGCGGCCTTCTGACCGGGACGTTGCCGCTGGTCGAAGCGACGCCGACTGGTTCGAGCTGCTGCGGCTGATACCGACGGTGCCGGTCGCGAGGGTGCCGGCGATGGCTGCTGGTCGTGGGACGTCTTGCTGCGGAACGGGGAAACGACCGAGCGCGGGCTGCTCATCGGGACCGCTGGCGGTCTGCCGGTCATTTGACCGCTGCGGCGTCGGCCGGTTCGGGCTGCTGTGGCTGATGTCGTCGGTGCCGGTCGCGGGGGTAAGCGGCTTCGGGAGGTCTTGCTGCGGGACGTCGGGATCGGCGAAATCGTGGGTTGGCTACGGGTTCGTCGTGGTCTGCTGAGCGGGGCGTTGGCGCCGGTGGGTGTGGCGTCGGCCGGTTCGAGCTGCTGCGGTTGACGCTCCGGCGCGGGTCGCGTGGGGTGTCGGCGACGGCGGTCGGTTACGGGACGATTTTGCGATAGGTCGGAAGCGGCCAAGCGTGGGTGGCTTCGGGATCGTCGGCGGTTTGCTGAGCAGTGCGTTGGCACTGGCTGGTTCGGGCTGTTGCGGCTGGCGCCGTCGTCGGGGTCCGGTTGCGGCGGGACCTCGTTGCTCATCGCAGCTCATTGAGCTATCGAAGAGAGAGCGCAATCGAAGCGTGCTGTTTCAAGATGAGCCGCTGCCGCTCGCCGCGGATTGCCTCCGATTGGAGAACATCATGAAGAACGGTGCGCCGACCGGTCGGACGTTCGAGGCGGCCGTTGCCTCCGGAGCGTTGTTCGCCACCGGACAGAAGCGGATGGCTGTGTTTTCCGGCGCTGATGAGATCACTGGTGCGACAGTCAGCGTGGATGCCGCGCCGGCCCAGCTGGAAGCTATATCAGCCTCATGACGCAGGTTCTGCACGCGCCCGACGCGGACGTACACGACCCAGATTCTTACCGTTGGCGACTGGTCGCGTTGCTAGCGGTCACCCAAACGGTCGGCTACGGCGTGCTGTTCTACTCCTTCTCCGTGTTCCTGATTCCGACGGCCGCCGCGCTGCGTACCAGCACCACTACGGTTACCGGTGCGATGACCGTCTCCTTGCTGGCCGGAGCCGGGGCCGCTGTCCCGGTGGGCAGGTGGCTCGACCGCCACGGTGGCAGAGTTCTGATGACCGCCGGGTCGGCGGCGGCTACGTTGCTGGCGTTCGTGTGGTCTCAGGCCACGAATGTTCTAGAGCTGTACGCGGTGTGGATCGCGCTGGGCGTGGTGTCGGCCGGGGTGTTGTATGACGCGGCGTTTCCGGTCGTGGTGTCGTGGTTCGACGCGGCGACGCGTGCCAGGGCTCTGCTCGCGGTCACGGTGGTTGCGGGGTTCGCCGCCACGATCTTCCTCCCGCTGGCCGGGTTCCTGAACGAGGCGTTCGGCTGGCGTACCGCGATCGCGGTCCTGGCGATCGGGCACGGCGCCGTCACGATTCCGTTGCACGCGATGGTGCGCAGGCCGGCGGCTCGGGAGCCGGCACGCGGAGGAGCCACAGCCGCTGCGCAGCGTGCCGAGATCATCCACGATGCGCTGCGCGACCGCGTGTTCTGGCTGCTGGCCGCCTCCTTCGTCGTCCAAGCGTGTGCGCTGTCGGCGATCGCGGTGCTGCTGGTGACGATGCTGCGGGAACTCGGGCACAGCCCCGGCTTCGCCGCGACCGTCGCCGGCCTGGTCGGCGTGCTCTCGGTCGCCGGGCGGCTGGCCACGACCGCGGCCGGGCAGTGGTGGTCCACCGGCGGCGTCACTGCGGTGGCGTTCGGAGTCCAGGCTTCGGGGGCCTTCCTGTTGCCGGTGGTCGGACGCGGCACCGTCGGAGTGATCGCCTGCGTTCTCGCGTTGGGGCTGGGCTACGGGGTCGCGACGATCGCCCGCCCGGCGATGCTCGGCGATCGCTACGGCACCGTCGCCTACGCCACCCTCGCCGCGACCTGGGCCGTCCCGATGACGCTGGTCAAAGCGCTCGCCCCGCTGGGCGCGGTGCTGCTCTGGCACGCCGCCGGGCTGGCCGCCGCCCTGGACGCGGCCGCCCTGTGCTGCTTGCTCGGCGCGGTCGGCCTGGTGGTGAGCGAGCGCGGCCGGTTCGGGGACCGCCCTGGGCCGTAGCCGGTCGCCGAACGGGATGTCGCGCGTCGGCTGACCGAATGCGGCCGGTTCGGGGAACGTCTTGGGCGGTGACCGATCGTCGACCTGGACGCCGCCCCTAAGCTCACGATTCCCGGTTGCCCTCCACGGTGACTGCTATATGGAGCACGTAAAAAGTACCCTCCGGCGTTGTCACGGCCGTCACCCGAATGGCTCAGAGCGGCCGAAATTCGCTGTCGTGGGGTGGACGGGAGAGCCTCCGCACCCCCGATTTGCTCTTCTTATTGACTTCAGTCAATATTCAGGTGTGTCGATTAATGAACTGCCGCTGCTGGAGGGCGCCCGCGTCCCGCTGGCGAGTGATCCGCTCACCGAGATCGAAGCCGCCGCGCTCGCCCACGTCTTCAAGGCGCTCGCCGATCCGGTGCGGCTGCGGCTGTTCTCGCTGATCGCGTCGCGTGCCGGCGGCGAGGCGAGTGTGCTGGACCTGGCCGCGCACTTCGATGTCACCCAGCCCACGATCAGTCACCACTTGAAGGTGTTGCGTGAATCAGGGCTCATCGACTCCGAGCGGCGCGGTACCTCGATCTACTCGCGCGTGCGTCCCCAGGCGCTGGCCCAGCTGGCGATGCTTCTGATGCCGGGTGAGGCGGCCTCGTGAATCCGTTGCCGGCGCGGCGGGCGCTCGCCGAGTTCCTGGGGACGGGGCTGCTGGTCGCGGTCGTCGTCGGGTCGGGAATCATGGCGACGAATCTGACCCACGACGTCGGGCTTCAGCTGCTGGCCAACTCCACCGCCACGGTCTTCGGGCTGGCCGCGCTGATCCTGATGCTGGGGCCGGTGTCCGGTGCGCACTTCAACCCGGTGGTCACGCTCGCCGACTTCATGCTGGGGCGGCGCTCTGCCGGTGGCACAGACTGGAAAGCCGTCGCCGTATATATCCCGGCTCAGATCGCCGGCGGCGTCGGTGGTTCGATCCTGGCGAACCTGATGTTCGACCTGAGCCCGGTCACGGCCTCCACACATGTCCGCGCCTCGGGACATGTGTGGCTCGGCGAGGTTGTGGCTACCGCCGGTCTCATCATGCTGATTTTCTCGCTGGTACGGACCGGGCGCGGGGCGATCGCGGCGCCGGCGGTGGGCGCTTACATCGGCGCCGCCTACTGGTTCACGTCCTCCACGTCCTTCGCCAACCCTGCGGTGACAATCGCGCGGGCGTTCACGAACACTTTCGCGGGGATCGCCCCGGGTTCGGTCGCCGGGTTCGTCGGCTTCCAGATCCTCGGCGCGGCCATCGGAATAGCACTGGTGGCGGCGCTGTATCCGGCGGCGATGACGCATCCGGTGAGTGAGTTCGAAGCGCTTACCGATCCGGCCGAACAGGTCCCGGTGAAGGCACGATGACTCAGAACTCGAATGAGCCGAGCATCGAGCGAGAGCTGTCCGAGATCGCCGCCCGACTCGCCGACTGCTACCTCGGCACCTTCACCCACGCCACCGTCGAACGGTACGTCTTCGAGTCCTACCAAGCCCTGGCCGCCAGCGTCCGACTGCGCGCGTTCCTACCCGCACTGACCGAGCGGTTCGCCGACGACCGGCTCACGGCTCTGGTCCAGTCGCAGAGCTTTGATCCGCACGCGGTCCCGCAGGTGTTGTTCATCTGCGACCGCAACGCCGCACGCTCCCAGATGGCCGCCGCGCTGCTGGCCAAGCGAACCCGTGGCCGGGTCGGCATTCGCAGCGCCGGATCGCGGCCGGCGGCGGAGCTGGAACTCGAAGTCATCGAGGCGATGGCCGAGATCGGCGCCGACCTGTCCGCCGAGTATCCCAAACCCCTGACCGACGAATTCGTGGCCGCGGCCGACATCGTGGTCACCGTCGGCTGCGGCGATGCCTGCCCGGTGCTGCCCGGCAAGCGCTACCTGGACTGGAACGTCCCGGACCCGGCCGGCCGGCCGCCCATCGAGATCCGGCGCATCCGCGACGAGCTCGACCTGCTCATCGGCGACCTGATCGGCTACCTGCCCGGAGCCGAAGCGGCCGACATCCACAACCCGAGAGGCACCGTCTCATGACCACCGACGCCACCAAGCCCAGCGTCCTGTTCGTCTGCGTCCACAACGCCGGCCGCTCCCAGATGGCTGCCGCCTTC
>JAEKKI010000250.1 GCA_019510485.1 Catenulisporales bacterium | reverse complement strand
CGTCGCGGGCCCTGCACAAGATCTCCGAGATCTACGACCGCATCGCCTTCGCCGCGGCCGGCCGCTACAACGAGTACGAGCAGCTGCGCATCG
This sequence comes from Catenulisporales bacterium, assembly GCA_019510485.1. Lineage (GTDB taxonomy): Bacteria > Actinomycetota > Actinomycetes > Streptomycetales > Catenulisporaceae > Catenulispora. Next base: position 7,054 of record JAEKKI010000250.1, on the reverse strand, counting down.
CCGGCGTCCGGCACGCCGACATGCGCGGCTACGTCTACGACCGCCGGGACGTCACCGGCCGCGCCCTGGCCAACACCTACGCCCAGGCGCTCGGCACGATGTTCAGCGAGGGCTCCGGCAAGCCGTACGAGGTGGAGCTGGCGGTGGCCGAGGTGGCCGACAAGGCCGCCGACGACCAGGGCTACCGGGTCACCTTCGACGGCCAGGTCACCGACATCCGCGGGTTCCAGGTGCTCGGCGGCGCGGCCGACGCGGTGACCGCGGTGCTGGAGCCCGCCTTCGAGGAGCACGCCAGCCTGGAGACCGTCCTGAACGCCGCCGTGGACGCCCTGGGCCGGGACGGCACCGAGCCGCGCACGCTGGCGCCGAACCAGCTGGAGGTCGCCGTCCTGGACCGGACCCGGCCGCAGGTGCGCAAGTTCCGGCGGATCACCGGCCCGGCGCTCGCGCGGCTGCTCGGGACCGACGGCACCGACGGTGACGATGCCGGTGACGGGAACGGCGGCAAGGGTGGCAAGGGCGACGGCGACGGCGCCGCGAAGCCCGAGCCGATCGCCGACGGCGACGTGCTCGGCGCCCTGGACGACGTCCTCGGCGAGGAGGGCTCCCCGGAGTCCTGACAATGCGATAGCCGAAAAACGACGCAAAGGTCTTACGCGGCTTAAGGTGGTTCACATGGACCGGCGGATCTTCGGGCTCGAAAACGAATACGGCGTCACCTGCACGTTCCGCGGACAGCGCCGCCTGTCCCCGGACGAGGTCGCCCGCTACCTGTTCCGCCGCGTCGTGTCCTGGGGGCGCTCCAGCAACGTCTTCCTGCGCAACGGCGCGCGGCTCTACCTGGACGTCGGCTCGCACCCGGAGTACGCCACCCCCGAGTGCGACTCCGTGCGCGAGCTGATCGTCCACGACAAGGCCGGCGAGCGGATCCTGGAGGGCCTGCTCGCCGACGCCGAGCGGCGCCTGCACGAGGAGGGCATCGCCGGGGACGTCTACCTGTTCAAGAACAACACCGACTCCGCCGGCAACTCCTACGGCTGCCACGAGAACTACCTGGTGGGCCGGCACGGCGAGTTCTCCCGGCTGGCCGACGTGCTGATCCCGTTCCTGGTGACCCGGCAGCTGATCTGCGGCGCCGGCAAGGTGCTGGCCACCCCGCGCGGCGCGGTGTACTGCGTCTCGCAGCGCGCCGAGCACATCTGGGAGGGCGTCTCCAGCGCCACCACCCGCTCCCGGCCGATCATCAACACCCGCGACGAGCCGCACGCCGACGCCGAGAAGTACCGGCGGCTGCACGTGATCGTCGGCGACTCCAACATGTCCGAGACCACCATGATGCTCAAGGTCGGGGCCACCGACCTGGTGCTGCGGATGATCGAGGCGGGCACCACGCTGCGGGACATGACGCTGGAGAACCCGATCCGGGCGATCCGCGAGGTCAGCCACGACATGTCCGGGCAGAAGAAGGTGCGCCTGGCCAACGGCCGCGAGATGAGCGCGCTGGAGATCCAGGAGGAGTACTTCACCAAGGCGCGCGACTTCGCCGAGAAGCGCGGGCTGCGGACCGGCGCCGTGGACAAGGTCCTCGACCTGTGGGAGCGCACGCTGACCGCGGTGTCGAGCGGGGACCTGGACCTGATCTCCAAGGAGATCGACTGGGTGATCAAGTACCGGCTGATCGAGCGCTACCGGACCAAGCACGCCCTGGCGATGTCCGCGCCCCGGGTGGCGCAGCTGGACCTGGCCTATCACGACATCTCTCGCAACCGCGGCCTGTACTACCTGCTGGAGAAGCGCGGCATGGTCGAGCGGACCGCGACCGACCTGGAGATCTTCCAGGCCAAGTCGGTGCCGCCGCAGACCACCCGGGCCCGGCTGCGCGGGGAGTTCATCAAGCGGGCGCAGGAGCAGCGGCGGGACTTCACGGTGGACTGGGTGCACCTGAAGCTGAACGACCAGGCGCAGCGCACGGTGCTGTGCAAGGACCCGTTCCGGTCGGTGGACGAGCGGGTGGAGAAGCTCATCTCCTCGATGTGACCGCCTCGCGACCACTACGCGTGTGCCGGATTGCAACCGTTTTGTGGCCCGCTCCCGGCATCGGCCGGGAGCGGGCCGCGCTACTGTGGTGCGGTCCCTGGGATGTGTGATCGTCACACTCGCGCGTCTCAATGCCCTGCCGGGGCCCGAGGGCTTCCCGGCTCGCACCAATTCGAGGTTCCCTGTGCGCCGTCCCGTGGCCACCCGCCGGACTCAGATCGCCGCCGCCGCCGTCGCGGCCGGCCTGGTGTTGTTGACCGGCTGCTCGTCGGGCAAGTCCGCGTCCAAGCCGGTCGCCGCCACCACGCCCGCCGCGGCCTCCTCCTCCGGCGCGCCGGGCTCGGACGCCTTCGGCACCAAGGCGAACATCCAGATCCCGGCCGGCCAGCCGGACGGCAAGCTGGGTGTGAAGGTGAAGATCCAGGGCGCCGGCGCCAAGGTCACCGACGGCAGCGCGGTGGTTCTGCAGTACACCGCCAAGCTCTGGCGCGACGGCTCGGACCTGGGCAGCAGCTATGACCAGGGCGGGTCGGCGACGGTGCTGGTCGAGGGCCAGCACAAGATGCTGCCCGGGTGGGAGCAGGGGCTGGAGGGCCAGCAGGCCGGCAGCCGGGTGGAGCTGACCGTCCCGCCGGCGCTCGGCTTCGGGGACAAGGGCACGCAGGCCGGGAGCGTCACCATCAAGGGCGACGACACGCTGATCTTCGACCTGGACATCCTCGGCGTCTACTCCTCGCCCACCGCCGACATCGCCACCGGGCCGAACGCGTTGAGCGACCCGAGCCTGCCGGCCGTCGGCACCGAGGTCGGCGCCGCCGACCCGAAGGTGACCATCCCGGCCGGCAAGAACCCGCCGGCCGCCGGCACCTACAAGCCGGTGATCGTCGGCAAGGGTCCGCAGGTCAAGAAGGGCCAGACGCTGGTGGTGCAGTACGAGGGACTGCTGTGGCGCACCGGGCAGGTCTTCGACTCCTCCTTCAGCAAGGGCAAGTCGCTGTTCGCCACCCGCATCGGGGTCGGCGCCGTGGTGCCGGGCTGGGACGAGGGCCTGGTCGGCCAGACCGTCGGCTCCCGGGTGCTGCTGGTGGTGCCGCCGGACAAGGGCTACGGCGCCAAGGGCCAGCCGCAGGCCGGGATCCAGGGGACGGACACGATGGTGTTCGTCGTGGACATCCTGGACGCGCAGTAGGCTCCGGGCCGGATGCGGCGCGGGCGGCCGGCCCGGGTAGCCCCGCTACCGACCGCAATCGCCCCTGATAGCGTAACGAGAAGACCATCCCCGATCAGGATTGGGAACACCAAGCCCATGAGTCTTGACAAGCCCGAGATCGACTTCCCCGACTTCCCGGTGCCCGAGGATCTGGTGATCCAGGACATCACGGTCGGCGAGGGCGAGGAAGCCAAGCCCGGCCAGCAGGTCACCGTCCACTACGCCGGGGTGTCCTACTCCACCGGCGAGGAGTTCGACGCCTCCTGGAACCGCGGCCAGCCCTTCACCTTCCCGCTCGGCGGCGGCCGGGTCATCGCCGGCTGGGACCGCGGCGTGGCCGGTATGAAGGTCGGCGGCCGGCGCAAGCTGGTCATCCCGCCGCACCTGGCCTACGGCGACCGCAGCCCGAGCCCGCTGATCAAGCCGGGGGAGACGCTGATCTTCGTGGTGGACCTGCTCGGCGTGCGCTGAGCCGCGCGACGGGTGAGGCGGCCATCGGCGGATTCCGCCGATGGCCGCCTCTCGTCTTCGGTGTGGCCGGTGGTCGCGCAGTAGGCCGCTCAGCCCAGCGGCAGCACGGCCAGCGCCGGCGTCGTCGGACGCTTCGCGTCGCCGGAGGACTCCACCGTGACCTCCACCTGCGCGGAGGTCGGCACCGAACCCGGCACCGAAGCCACCACCAGGTCGTTGCGCGGCTTGTCGAAGCGCGACGAGCCGATCGGGCGGGCGGCGCCGGAGCCGTCGAGGTACCAGAACGCGTAGGTGCGGCCGTCGGCCAGCCTCGGCAGGCTCCGCTCGACGACGACGGCCTGGCCGAGCATGGGGGAGTAGTACACGGTCACCGTCCCGCCGCCGGTCGACGGCTGCTTCGCCGAGCGGGTGTCCGGTGCGGCCAGCACGTGCGCGACGTCCCGCCCCTGATTCTCGGCGCTGACCTGGCGGTCGTGGACCCGGATCGTGGTCCAGGCGAAGGCCGCGGCGGCAAGGCCGAACACGACGCAGGTGAGGATCAGGACCCGGACCGCGCGCATCTGGCGTTCGGCGAACGCACGCCATCGGGCGACCGGCACGGCGTCCGGTGCCGCCGTCCCATCCAGAGCCTGCTCCTCCAGCTCAGCCGCCTGGTCCGGAATTGCCTGCCCCTGCTTCTCGCTGCCCAACGAATGCCCCTCTCCAGACCCCGCCATTTTGTGTTCATCACATTGTGCTGACAACTACGGCGGCGGCCAATCGTCCGGCGCATGCGGATGCCAGGAAAGCAGGGTAGTCCTCGTCGAGACCGCGGCCCATGGTGCGCAGGGGGACCGCAGATGCCCGAAGTGCCGCGTCCAGACCTTCGACGGGCACGGGAACCAGCGTGTGCCGATCGGCCAGCGTCGCCGCCCGGGCCGCGACCTCGTCCCAGAATTCGTCGGCCACATCCGGCAACGGGACCTCGGCACGCGCCAGCGCGACCTTCCCGTACGCGGTCACGCTGTGGTGACTCAGCCCTCGATGCCGTTCTCGTGCGTCCCCTGAGGAAACGCGCAGTGCGGCCACCGGGCGTCCGCCAAGCACCGCCGCCGCGTTGATCGCTTCGCCGCACGCGATCCCGGAGAAGCCCCAGGTGCTGCCGGTTCCGAGATTCCCCGGACCTTGTGTGACCACTGCGATATCGGCCTCTAACACGTGGCGCGCCGCGAGCAGGCCGCTGTGCACGGTCACGCATTCCAGATCTCCGCCGAACGCCTGGCCGACCGTCACGGTCCCGGCGAGCCAGCCGGCCGATTGCAGGCCGTCGACGGTTCGGGAGAACCACAAGGGGAGAGCGCCCCCGTCAGTCATCACATAGGCGACGCGCGCTGACGGTCGATCTGCGCGGATTCCGGCGAGCACTGCCGGCAATGCGGAGTGCAGGTCCGCCACCACCACCGGCATCCCGTCCAGCGACGTCGCGGAGGTCAACTGCGGGTACCGCTCCTCGGCGGCGTCTACTAGGGTCTGTAAGGGTGTGTAGCGAGCCTTGACCATGTGTCCCTGCGCGGGAGTGTCGGCCGGGAGCCGCGAGGGGATCGCCACCACCAACGCATAGCCGCCAGTCCCCAGCCCCAATGCCAACGCGCCGGTCGAAAGCAGCACCTCGTCGCCGGGTTCGGGGTGTCCCACCAGCGCCGGATAGGCCAGCGCGCGGAACACCGCGCCGTCCGAACCTGTTACATCCAGTTCCACGGCTCCGTGCCATTCCCGGCGCACCGCCGCCACCCGTCCACGCCGCCACCGGATCACGTGCCCCACGCTACCGGCACGGTTGTTCACCCTTTCGTATTCGCCCACCGCCACCCGTTAAGGAGGCGCTGCGAACGCGTCCCCAATAGCGCTACCGTTCACGACGTAACCGAGTTGTTGTTGCTAGGAGACCCCCGATGCCCGCCACGAAGACCGAGCGGTTGGTGAACCTGGTCATCTGCCTGCTCGCGTCCAAGCAGTACGTGACCAAGGAGCGGTTGCGCGCCACCCTGGAGCCGTATCGCGAGTGCCCCACCGACGACGCCTTCGAGCGCATGTTCGAACGGGACAAGGACGAGCTGCGGGAGATGGGCATCCCGTTGGAGACGGGCACCAACAGCGCCCTGTTCGAGGACGAGATCGGCTACCGCATCCCCAAGGACTCCTACAACCTGCCCGAGCTCCGGCTGGAGCGGGACGAGGCGGCGGTGCTCGGCGTCGCGGCGCGTTTCTGGCAGCAGGCGGTGCTGGCCTCCGACGCCTCCTCGGCGCTGCTGAAACTGAAGAGCGCCGGCATCGAGGTCGGCGACATCAGCCAGTCCGGGATCGAGCCCCGGGTGCGCACCGAGACCGGCGCGTTCGAGCCCTTGTTGCAGGCCATCTGCGACCGGCGGCCGGTGCGGTTCGGCTATCGCAAGACCGGCGAGGTGGAGCCGGTCCTGCGCGAGGTCGAGCCTTGGGCCATCGACTCCTGGCGCGGCCACTGGTACCTCGCGGGCTTCGACCGGACCCGCGGCGCCGACCGGATGTTCCGGCTGGACCGCATCGTCGGCGAGGTGGTGCTGCTGCCGGGCCACCTGACCGCGCCGGTGCCCGACGACATGGACGTGCACGCCAAGGTCGCCGACTTCGCCTGGCACCAGAACCGCAGCGTCGGCACCGCCAAGCTGCGGCTGCGGGCCGACACCGGCTTCCTGCTGCGCCGCCGCGCCACCGAGTGCGAGCCGGAGCTGCGCGACGGCGAGCCGACCGGCTGGGACGTGGTGACCGTGCCCCGCAACACCGGGATGGCCGGCTGGCTCGCCGAGTTCGGCCCGGACGTGCAGGTGTTGGAGCCGCCGGAGCTGCGGACGGCGGTGATCGGCCGGCTGCGCGCCGCCATGACCGGCAACGGGCTGGCCGCGAGCGATGAGATGACGCACCGCGGCGAGCACGCGGCCGTCCCGGGTGCCCGTGGGCCGGCGAGAGGCGTGGAGCAGACCGTCGAGCAGACCGCTGAGACGACCATCGAGACGACGGGAGCCACCCGATGAGCGGCGCCGCGGCCCAGGTCCGCCGCCTGCTGAACCTGGTCCCCTACCTGCTGGAGCACGACGGCGCCAAGCTCAACGAGGTGGCCGGGGAGTTCAACGTCTCCGAGAAGCAGCTCCGCAAGGACCTGGAGACGCTGTGGATGTGCGGCCTGCCCGGCGGCCTGCCGGATGACCTCATGGAGGCGCACATCGGCGAGGGCGGCACCATCCACCTGGAGAACGCCGAGGCCATCGTGCGGCCGCTGCGGTTCTCGGTGCGCGAGGCGGTGGCGCTGCTGGTGGCGCTGCG
>JAEKKI010000179.1 GCA_019510485.1 Catenulisporales bacterium | reverse complement strand
ACGGTCGCCGCCGGGGCCACCCCGGCGACCACGGGCGCGGGCGAGCTCGCCCTCGGCTTCTACGCCGACTCCGGTTTCGGCAACACCCTGACCGCGGGCTCCGGCTTCACCAGCCGGGTGAACGTCTCCCACGTCAGAGATATGGAACTGGTCGCGGAGGAGCAGCTGACCGCCGCGGCCGGCGCCACACCGAACGCCACGTTCGGCACCGGGGCCTCGACGATCTGGCTGGCCGCGACCGTGGTCCTCAAGGCCGGGAGCTCCGGGGCCGCCACGGCGCCGGGAGCACCGACCGGCGTGGCCGCCACCGCCGGCAACGGCTCGGCCACCCTCACCTGGACCGCGCCGGCCGACGGCGGATCGCCGGTCACCTCCTACACGATCACGCCCTACACCGACGGCGTCGCCGGCGCCCCGACCGTGGTGACCGGGGCCCCGCCGGCCGCCGCGGCGACCCTGACCGGCCTGACCAACGCCGTGCCCCACACCTTCACGGTCAGCGCGGCCAACGCGATCGGCGCCGGACCGGTGTCGCAGCCCTCGAACACCGTCGTGCCGGGACCGGTGCCGAACGGCCAGTTCGGCGGTTTGCAGAACTGGCCGATCGTCGCCGTGCACTCGGCCGTCCTGACCGACGGCAAGGTCCTGGTCTGGGACGGCTGGCAGAACCCGCAGCCCACCCACGTCTACGATCCGCACACCGGGACGTTCACGACCGCCACCCCGACCGACAGCCTGTTCTGCAGCGGCCTGGCCAAACTCCCGGACGGCCGGGTCCTGGTGGCCGGCGGCTACGGCGCCTCCTCGACCGGCATGCTCGGCATCGTCGACACCAACATCTTCAACCCGGCGACCAACGCCTGGACCCGCGTCGCCGACATGCACAAGCAGCGCTGGTATCCGGACCTCACCGAGCTGGCGGACGGCCGCTACGTCGCGATCAGCGGCAACTCCACCGACGCGAACACGTGGGCTGAGACGCCCGAGGTCTACGACCCGGCGGCGAACACCTGGACATTGCTGTCCGGTATCAGCACCCCGCAGGTCCACGAGGAGGAGTACCCCTTCTCCTGGCTCGCGCCGAACGGCAAGATCTTCACGATCGGCCCCGAGGAGGACGTCTCGTACTGGCTCGACGCCAACGCCCAGACCTGGACCCCGGTCGGCCCCAGCGGGCTGAAGAACGGCTCGGCGGTGATGTACCGGCCGGGGAAGATCCTCTACAGCGGCGGCTCGGCGAGCATCCAGACCACCACAAACGCGGTCGGCGCGGCGGCCGCCATCGACCTGACCGCGAGCACGCCGACCTGGCAGCAGACGGCGCCGATGAACCACCCGCGGGTCTACCACACGCTGACCACCCTCGCCGACGGCCGGGTCCTGGCGGTCGGCGGCGAGCCGACGTCGGACCAGCTGATCGTCACCTCCGGCACGCTGCCGTCCGAGATCTGGGATCCGGCGACGAATCAGTGGACTGTCGTCGGCTCGATCGCCGCCGCCCGCAACTACCACTCCACGGCGGTGCTGCTGCCCGACGGCACGGTCCTGATCGCCGGCGGCGGCCACCCGACCGGCGTGGCCGACCCGGGCCAGTTCAACGCGCAGGTGTACTCGCCCTCGTACTTGTTCAACGGAACGCGTCCGACCATCACCACCGGCCCCGGCTCGGCCGTCTACGGCGGCACGATGACGGTGGCCACCCCGGACGCCGCCTCGATCTCGGCCGTCAACCTGGTCTCCTTCGGCGCCGACACCCACCAGTCGGACATGGACCAGCACTTCGTGCCGCTGTCGTTCACGGCGGGCAGCGGGACGCTGTCGGTGCAGGCCCCGGCAAGCGGCGCGATCGCCCCGCCCGGGGACTACATGCTGTTCATCGTGAACAAGGCCGGGGTGCCTTCGGTGGCCGCGACCGTGCACCTGAGCCCGTCGGCGCCGACCGTGCCGGGGGCTCCCACGGCCGTCACCGCGACGCCCGGCTCCGGTGCGGCCACGGTGCAGTGGTCGGCTCCGGCCGCCAACGGCGGCGCGCCGATCACCTCCTACACGGTGACGCCGTACGCCGACGGCAGCGCGCTGGCGCCGACGACCGTCACCGGCAACCCGCCCGCGACGTCGGCCACCGTCAGCGGCCTGACCAACGGCACCAGCCACACCTTCACGGTCGCGGCGGTCAACTCCGCCGGAACCGGCGCCGCCTCGGCGCCGTCGAACGCGGTGGTGCCGACGAACGTCGTCTCCCCGGCGTTCGTTCAACAGGCCTCGATCCACAAACCGAGCGGGACGACGGCCGCGGTCGCGCTGGGAGCGCCGGTCACGGTCGGAAACCGGCTGGTGGTCCAGGTCGGGGTGTGGAACACCTCCGCGGCGACGGCGACCAAGGTCACCGACTCGGCGGGCGACACCTACACCGAGCTCACCCACTTCACCGCCTCCGACAATACGGAGATGAGCGTGTGGAGCGCCCCGATCACGGCCGGCGGCGGGACCAAACCCACGGTGACGGCCACCGTGTCGGGGTCGGCGGACGTGGGGCTGTCAGTCCTGGAATACTCCGGTCTGTCGACGGCCGCCGGGCTCGCGGCGGTGGATGTCCAGTCACACGCCTCCGGAACGACCTCGGCGGCGGGGACCGTCTCCGCGGGGGCGACCGGCGCCGTGGCGGGGTTCGGTGAACTGGCTGTCGGGTTCTACGCCGACTCCGGGTTCGGCGACAACCTGACCGCCGGAAGCGGCTTCACACAGCGGGTGAACGTGTCGCCGACCAGCGATATGGAGCTGTTGGCCGAGGACCAGGTACCGGCGGCCGGGGCCACTCCGGCGGCGGCGTTCGGGACCGGTCGCTCGACCGTGTGGCTGGCGGCGACGGTGGTGTTCAAGCACAGCTGAGCTGCTGCGAAGAAGCGGTGGGCCCCGGATTCCGGGAGCCCACCGCTTCTGTCTTGCTTTTGTCTACAGCAGCTCTCTACAGCAGCGCGGTGTTGCCGTGCGCGGAAGAGGGCAGGTAGTACCGGTTGCCCGCGTAGGCGGCCTGATACCCGCACAGCAGAACGCTGACGGAGTCCAGCAGACCGGGTGCCGTGTTGCACACCGCCTTGCCGCTCGCGTTCGTCGTGGCGTGGCACAGCGCCCGGCCGTCCACGTCGGTGAAGGTGATGGTCTGCCCGGCCACCGGGACGCCGCCGCTGGTCAGCGTGGCGTTCAGGCCCGCCTCGCCGAGCGGCAGCAGCGACAGGTACGCCGTCCCGGCCGTCAGCGTGGTCGCGGCGGGCTTGATGACCGACACCGCCAGGTCGACCGGATTGTTGCCGACCGGGACCGTGGCGGTGATCGCGTCAGAGGCCAGATCCACGATCGACACGCTCGCCGCACCGAAGTTCGCCACATACGCCGACGAGCCGCCGGGAGCGATCTTCAGCGCGATGCCGTGCGGCGCGGCGCCGACGCTGAACGTCGAGGTGACGGTCGCGGTCGCGGTGTCGACCACGGACACGGTGCCCGACGCGGCGTCGGTGACGTAGACCGTGGCGCCGTTGGGGGTCACGGCGGCCGAGTGCGGGCGGCCGCCGATCGGCACGGTGGCGGCGACCGTCTCGGTCGTGGTGTCGATCACCGACAGCGCGGCGCCGTTGTAGTCGGGGACGTAGACGTGCTTGCCGTCCGGCGCGACCGTCAGGCCGACCGGCGTGGCGCCGACCGGGACCGTGGCGACGACGGCGTCGGTGGCGGCGTCGATGACGGTGACCGAGGACCCGCCGGTGTCGGCGGCGTAGACGCGCGAGCCGTCGGGGGAGACGGCCAGGCCCTCGGCGCCGGGGCCGGCGGCGACGGTCGCGGTGACGGTGCCCGAGGCGGTGTCGATGACGGATACGGTGCCGGACACGTCGTTGCCGACGTAGAGGCGGCGGCCGTCGGGGGACAGCGCGGCGGCCTGCGGCTGGCGGTCGACGGGGATGGTCGCCACGACCGCCGGTCCGGACGCGGCGCCGGTGTCCAGGACCGAGACGGCTGCCGAACCGGAGTCGGTGACGTAGACCCGGTGGCCGTCGGCCGAGGCGGCGACGGCGGTCGGGGCGGAGCCGACCGGGACCGTCGCGACCACGGCGTGCGTGGAAGTGTCGATGACCGACACCGAGTCGGAACCCGCGTTCCCGACGTAGACGTAAGCGCCCGCCGGGAGCGGCGAAGACGTGGTCGCCGCGTGGCTCGATGAGGTGGCGAGGAAAGCCGCGGCGGCTGTCAGCAGGCTGACGGCGAAGACGGATGAGGCCCGATGCTGCTGCGAAGTCGAGGTCACGCAGGCTCCTTATAGGGGCGCGGCCACCCACCCGACGTGGAGCGGCCTCGATGGGCGCCGGCGGCCGAGCATAGGCCACCGCCGACTCAGAGTCCTGGTTCACTGTCGCAGCGTCGCTCGTTCGAGGGAACGGAGGTGTCCCCTAGGTAAGGCCCGCATAGTACTGTCCTCGACGTGACGCAGAACACTGCCGCGGCGCCCGCACCGCTCGCGCCACCGGTGCGCCGCCGGCTGCCGACCCGGACCGGGCTCCGCGTCGGCGGCGCCACGACGCTGGCGCTCATCGCGCTGCTCGGGCTGGTGACCTCGGTCTCGGCGGCGACCAGGCAGGCCGATCTCCGGCACGCGGTGCGCACCGCCGAGCCGTTGGCAGTCGCCGCCGAGGACATCTACCGGGACCTGTCCGATGCCGACGCGGCGTCCGCTGAGACGTTCTTGTCCGCCGCGCAGGCCGGGACGTCGGGCGAGGAACGGTACGACGCGGACGTGAGCCGGGTGTCGGCCAACCTGGCGGCGGTGAGCGCCGACGCGCGGGGTTCGGCGCAGCTGCGGGCGGCCGACGGCGAGCTGCTGGCCGGCCTGCCGCTGTTCACCAAGCTGATCGGGACCGCGCTCGCCGACGCGCGGCAGAACCTGCCCGTCGGCGCCGCGTATCTGCGCGAGGCGTCGGCGCTGCTGCGCGACCGGCTGCTGCCCGCCGCCCAGCAGGTGCTGAAGGTGGAGAGCGACCGGCTCACCGCCGACGGGAAGGACGCGCGGTCCGGCAGCGGTCTGGAGTTCGCGCTCATCCCGCTGGCGCTGGCCGCTCTGGTCGTCGCGCAGCTGTTCATCCGCAACCGCACCAGGCGCCAGTTCAATCCGGGGCTGCTGACCGCGAGCGTGCTGGTGCTGGTGATCGCGCTCTGGACGCTGGCCGCCGGTTCGGCCGAGCGCGGCGCCGTAGCCAAGGCCGAGAAGCGCTGGCAGGCCGCCAACGCGGTCATCGCCACCGACCTCGCGGCGGTTCAGGCGCACGGTGACGAGCTTCTGGGCCTGGCGGCCCGCGGCGAGGACGTCGGCGGCTACGAGAAGGACTTCGCCGCCGCCACCGCCCGTCTGGACGCACTGCTGGCGAACGACCATGGTGCCTCGGCTGACGACGCCCGCCAGGCCCGCCGATCCTGGGCCCAAGCCCACCTCGCCCTGCTTCCGGCCGAGAACGACCCGCAACCGGACAACGCGGCGAACGTCAAGGCTCTGCGACTCTTGACCCAACCCGTGGCCGGCGGCTCGGACGCCGCCTTCACCCGCCTGGATCAGGACCTCCGCCAAAGCGCCGGTACCGAGGAAGCCGGCTACCTCGCCGACGTCCGCACCGGCCACGACGACCTGGCCGGACTCGCGATCGCGTCGGCGGTGCTGACCGCTGTCGCGTTGGCTGCCGCCGCGTATGGAACGGACCGGCGCCTCAGGGAGTATCGATGACGATGTACGCCGTTGCCAGTCGCCGCGGTCGAACGGCTTTGCTGGCCGCAGCACTTTGCGTCACCACGCTTTTCGCTGCTGCCTGCGACACTCTTCCGTCGACATCGCCGGCCCAGTCTCCGGCGCACGTCACACCGCTGCCCGACGGCGTGACGACCATGCCGCCGGGACCGTCCGGCGGCGTGTCGGTCTCCGGCTGCGAGGCTTCGCTGCGTCCTGACGGCCCGCTGCCCGCGCCGGGGCGGATGCCGGCCGGGTCCACGATGGACAAGATCCTGCGCCGCGGGTATCTGATCGCGGGTGTCGATGAGGACAGCTATCTGTTCGGCTACCGCAATCCCTCGACCGATCCCGGGGCGCCGCCGCTGATCGGGTTCGACATCGACTTCGTGCGGGAGGTGGCGAAGGCCGTCTTCGGGTCGCCGGACAAGGTGCGGTACAAGGCCATCACCAAGGCGCAGCGCATCAGCTCCCTGACCGACGGCACCGTGGACATCGTCGCGGACATCATGACCGTCGACTGTGAGCGGGCCGAGAAGGTGGCCTTCAGCTCCGACTACTTCGATGCCGGGCAGCGGATCCTGGTGAATCAGTCCTCGCCGGTCAACAGCCTCGCCGATCTGGCCGGGCGCAAGGCGTGTGCCGCCGCCGGGACCACCTCCATCCAGACGCTGGCCAACCCGGCCTACCGCGTGGTGCCGGTCTCGGCGGTGAACTGGGCCGACTGCATGGTGATGCTGCAGCAGGGGCAGGTGGACGCGGTGTCGACCACCGACCTGATCCTGGTCGGGCTCCAGGTTCAGGACCCGTATACGAAGATCGTCGGGCCGCGGTTCACGTACGAGCGGCACGGGCTCGCCATGCCGCACGGCGAGGACGACTTCGTGCGGTTCGTCAACGGCGTGCTGGAGAAGATCCGCGGGGACGGCACCTGGACCGCGATCTACAGCCACTGGGTCGGCGACCGGCTCGGACCGGTGCCCTCGCCTCCGCCGCCGGTCTACCAGTGACGGTCGCGCGGAGGTAAGCGGTAATTCGGATGTGAGCCCCTTGCCCGGCTGTTACCGTCGCGCGTATGGGAGGGAACCCTGAGATCGCGCTGGGTCCGGCGTTCGCCAAGCTCTGGCTCGCGGGTACCGCCTCGGCCCTCGGCGTGGGCCTGGCCACGGTCGCCACACCGCTGCTGATCGCCTCGCGCACCTCGAATCCACTGGTCGTCTCGGCCGCGCAGGCCGTCGCGTGGCTGCCCTGGCTGCTGTTCGCGCTGCCCGGCGGCGTGCTGGTGGACCGCGTCGACCGGCGGCGGCTGATGATCTGGATCGACTGGGCGCGGGTGGCGCTGATGGCCGTGCTGGCGGCCGCGATCACCGCCGGCCACGCCGGCGTCGCGCTCATCTACACGGTCCTGTTCCTGGTCAACACCGGTGAGATCGTGTTCCGCTCGGCGGGCCAGGCCATCATCCCGGCGGTGGTGCCGCGGGCCGGGCTGGAGCGCGCCAACGGGTGGCTGGTCGGCGGCGTGACGGTGATGCAGAACATGATCGCCGGACCGCTCGGTGCCGCGCTCTTCGTGGCGGCCGCCAGCATTCCGTACTGGGGCAATTCGCTCACGTACGCCGTCAGCGCGATCCTGATCACGGCAATCGCCGGTACCTATCGCGCGACGCCGCAGGTGCGAACCAGTGCCGCTGCCGATCCCGGAGGATTGCGCGCTGTCTGGTCGGAGATGGCCGAAGGCTTCCGCTGGTTGATGCGCCAGCGTCTGCTGCGCGCTATGGCGGTCCTGATCGGCCTGCTCAACGTCACCCTCACCGCCGCCCTCGCGGTTCTGGTGCTGCTCACGAAGGAGCGCCTGCACCTCGGCTCAGTCGGTTACGGCGCCTTGTTCACCGCCATGGCCGTCGGCAGCATCCTCGGTTCGGCGATCGGCGACCGCTTGGTGCGGACCGTCACCGCGAGCTGGACGATCCGCATCGGGCTGCTGGTGGAGGCGGCCTTCCACCTGGTCCTGGCGACCTCACTGAACTCCTACGTCGTCGGCACCGCGTTCTTCGCCTTCGGCGTCCACGGCGCGCTGTGGAACATCGTCGCCAACTCCCTGCGCCAGCGTCTGACCCCGCCGGAGATGTTCGGGCGTGTCGGCAGCACCAACCTGTTCCTGGCGGCCGGCGGCAACTGCGTCGGAGCGCTGCTGGGCGGTCTCATCGCCGGGCACTTCGGCCTGACCGCGACGTACTGGGTGGCCTTCGTGGTGGCGGTCGGGGTCGCGGTCACGACCTGGCCGGTGTTCAACCGCGCGGCGGTGACGCAGGCGTACGCTACGGAGGCCGCGGACTACGCGGAGCACGAGGCCGCGCTCGCCGACCGGTGACCCGCCGACCCGTTGCCAGCGCCGGCCATCGTGCATTACGTTTATCGATACCATCGATATTCGATGTGACAGGGGGCTGCCATGTCGATGCCACGCGAGGGCGAATGATGCCCGGCGCCGGCGATTCGCATGCCATCACCGTCCATCTGGACCGCTTGCTCGTCGAGCGCGGTATGACGCTGACCGAGCTGTCCGAGCGCGTCGGCGTCAGCGTCGTGAACCTGTCGATCCTGAAGAACGGCCGCGCCAAGGCCATCCGGTTCTCCACGCTCACCGCGTTGTGCGCCGCACTCGGCTGTCAGCCCGGGGAGCTGCTCGGCTACCGGGCTGACTGACGGTCAGCACCGCTCGCGCGGCGTGAGGCCGTCGTCCGGCCGCGGACGATCGCGGTAGGTCTCGGTGACGAAGCTCAGGAACGAGTCGACATCGCCCGGCGAAGACGACAAACCGAACGAGACCCGGACCGCGCCCCCGGAAGGCAGGCCGAGCTGCCGCAAATAGTCGTCGATGGTGCCGGTGGTGCGGCGAATCGCTCCGGCCAGCAGGCGGCGGGATATGGAGAACGCTGCTTCACCCGCGCCCGGGTTGCAGAAACAGCCGGTGCGCAGCGAGATACCGCGCGCCGCGCTGTCGCGGCTGACCGCCCGTTCGTCGACGATCTCGCCGTCGGGGTCCAGGACGTTCAGCGCCACGGTGCCGCCGCGCCGGTCCACGCCGGTGGGCCCGTAGAGACGCACCAGCGGTCGGCCGTTGCCGTGCCGCAAGGCCGCCGCGCCGGTCAACAGGTGGTCGGTGAGGTCGGCGACGTGCTCGCGGATCGCGTCCAGGCCCACCTCGGCGATCCAGCGCAGGCCGACGGCGATGTCGGGGATGCTCAGGAAATTGAGGGTGCCGTCCTCGAAGGCCGTCTCGTCGTCGGCCATCTTGTGCCAGTCGCCCTGCGCGCTGACCACATGGATCGTGCCGCCGGAGAACCACGGCCGGTGCAGCTTGGCCAGCGCGGCCCGGCGGGCGATCAGGCAGCCCAGGCCGGTCGGGTAGCCGAAGACCTTGTACCAGCTCACCGTCACGTAGTCGGGGTGGACCGCGGCCAGGTCCAGGCGGTTGGCCGGCACGAACGCGGCCGCGTCCAGCAGAACCTGATAGCCGAGTTCCTGCGCCATCGCGATCCAGGCGAGCGGATGCTGGACGCCGGTGAAGTTGCTCTGCGCGGGGTACGCCAACAGACCGCTGATACCGGAGCCGGCGCCGGGGCGGCGCGTCCGGCCACCGGCCAGCGCCTGGCGGATGGCGTCGTCGCCGATGCGCAGATCGGCTCGGGAGAAGGGGACATGGACGGTGCGCGCGCCCCGGGCGCGGGCGTACTCGCGCAGGCCGTTCACCGAGTTGTGGTTGTCCAGCGGCAGCACCAGCCGGGACCGCTTGTGGAACGGGAACGCCTCGCCGACGAGGCGGCAGGCGCCGGTGGCGTTGGGGGTGAACACCACCGCGTACTCCGCCGGGTCGGCGTTGAAGTGTTCGAGCACCGCGGTACGCGTCTGCTCCACCAGCAGCGAGGACGCCAGCGAGGTGGGATTCTCAGAGTGCGGATTGCCGTAACAGTCGCCGCTGATCCGCTCGACGTGCGCGTCGAGCTGGCGGCGCGCGGGCAGTCCGGCGCCGGTGTGGTCCAGGTAGACATGCCCCAGTTGGTCCAGATAGCCGAATTCGGTGGCGCGCAGTTTCGCGAAGCGGCTGCGGGCCTCGTCGCTAGAGTTCTCCCGTGCCGGAGAGAAGCCGGTCATGAACCATTATGCGCACCGTGGACGGCACTTCGAACAGGAGACCGTAATGACGGCGACCGGTATCAGGGCACGAGGGCTCGGGGTGCGGGTGGCGGGCGACCGCGACGTGCTGCGGGCGGTCTCGCTGTCCGTCGCGCCCGGCTCGATGCTCGTGATCGCGGGCGCCAGCGGATCCGGCAAGACGACGCTGCTGGAGGTCCTGGCCGGGGTGCGGCCGCCGGATGAGGGTTCTGTCACGCACGCCGGCGCGCCGCCGATGCCGCGCAGCGGCGGACTCGGTTTCGTGCCGCAGGACGACATCGTGCACCGGGACCTGCCGCTGGCCCGGACTCTGCGGTACGCCGCCGAACTCCGGCTCCCGGCCGGGACGCCGGCCGACGAGGTGGCGGCGGCGGTGCGGCAGGCCCTGGACGACCTCGGATTGGCGGCGGTGGCCGGGCAGCGGGTGGGGACGCTGAGCGGCGGCGAGCGCAAGCGCGCCAGCATCGCCGTGGAACTGCTGACCCGGCCGCGGGTGCTGTTCCTGGACGAGCCGACGTCGGGGCTCGATCCCGCCACCGGCGCGGCGCTGCTGAAGCTGCTGCGGGGGCTGGCACATCAGGGGACGACGATCGTGCTGACCACGCATACTCCGGCCGATGTGCTCCGGGCCGATCTGGTGGCGTTCCTGGCTCCGGAGGGACGGCTGGTCTACCGCGGTGCTCCGGACGGGCTGCTCAAGCGGCTCGGGGCGGAGACCATCGAGGAAGCGTACGGGGCGGCCGCCGACGCGCCTTCGATAGCTGATACGCCCGACGGGCCGGATCTGCGGGACGAAGAGGCTGTCGCCGTGACCGACCACGCCGGCCGATTCTCGGAATCGCACCCGAAGTCCCTCGGTCCCCTGCGCCAATGGTGGCTCCTGACCCGGCGCTCGGCGGAGATCCTGGCGCGCAACCGCCTGTCCGCGGCGGTGCTGGTGGGCTCGCCGGTCGTGATCATCGCCATGTTCGCGATGCTCTTCCGCCCCGGAGCGTTCGACGCGGCGGCGCCCGATCCGGCGTCCACGGCGATGATCTGCTTCTGGATCGCCTTCGGCGCGTTCTTCTTCGGGCTGACCTACGGCTTGTTGCAGATCTGCACCGAGTTGCCCATTGTCCGCCGCGAGCGTCTCACCGTCCTGCGACTGGGTCCCTACCTCGCGGCGAAGGCCGCCATCCTGCTGCCGGTCTTGGTCGCCGCCGACGCACTGTTGTTGGGTGTGCTCCGCGTCCTGCACCGGCTGCCCGCGGCTGGATGGAACGTCTACGGCTCGCTGTTCGTCAGCGCCGTCCTGGCCTCGGCCGCCGCGCTGGCGCTCGGACTGCTCGCCTCGGCGGCGGTGGCCGAGCCCGGGCAGGCGACGCTGATGCTGCCGCTGCTGTGTTTTCCGCAGGTGCTGTTCTCTGGAGCGTTCGTGCCGGTCCCCAGGATGAGCGCCGCCGGTTCCGGGCTGAGCTGGGCGATGACTAACCGCTGGGCGTTCGAGGCGCTCGGCTCCGGCGTCGGCCTGGACGCGCTTTGGGCGCACGGCGCCTCGCCGATGGGACCGCCGCAGCTCGCCTCCTACGGCGACACCTTCGCGCACCCGTCGTCGCGCGGCTGGCTGTGGCTCGCCGGATTCACGGTGCTGTTCCTGGCGGCGGCCTGGGCGGTGTTGGCCCGCAAGTGCCGCCGCGTCGCGCGGTAGGCACCCGGCGGGACCCGGAGGCCCATACCCGGAAGCGGCGTTAGTCAGAACTCTTAGCGAGGACGAGCGCAACCGCAGCCACGGCGGCGCCGATCCAGGCAGCCGTGCCGTATCCGGAGTTCCTCGGGAAGACGGCGCCGGCCGGAGTCGCGGCGGCCAGAAGCAGGGCGCTGAATGTGCTGCCCATGGAGAAGCCGATGCTTCGCACGACTTGGTTCACGCCCATCGCACTCGCGGTCTCTTGTGCCGGCGTGACGGCCAGGATGACAGCGGGCATGGCCGCGGAGAAGGCACCCACGCCGAAGCCGAGCAGTGCCATCGACGTCAGCGGCCCGGCCAGGTTCCCGCGGTCGACGGCGAAGACTGCGAACGCGGCCAAGACGACTGCGGTGGCACCGCTCAACAGCGAGGGAGCCGACAGCTTCTTGCGTAGCCGAGGGCTGATGCGTCCCGCGATGAATCCGAGGATGGAGAAGGGGACCAGGAACAAGCCGGCCGTGAACGTGCTCAGCCCGAAGCCGTATCCGGTCACGTGCGGAGTCTGAACGAAGCGTGTGATACAGGACAGCAGCAGGTACATCCCGGCTCCGGCGATGAGCATGGCGGCATTGGCGGTCGCAACGGCGCGGTGCCGAAGCAGGCGGAGATCGACCACAGGCGTCGGAAGGGTGCGTTCGCGCAAGACCCAGCCGGCGAGCAGTACGAACGCCAGCAGAGCCAGGCCGACGGCCAGCGGCAGGTGGTGCTGCCAGAGACCGGCTTCACCCAGAGCGAACAGCAGCACCAGCAATCCAGCGGCGAGCAGGACGCTGGCGCCGATATCGGGCGCGGGCGCCGACGGCTGGCCGGAGTCGGGGAACGCGCGGGCCGCCGCCAGGAACGCGATCGTGGTCCCCACAAGCCCGGCGCCGTAGGCCGCGCGGATGCCGCCGAGGTCGGTCAGATACCCGGCGAGCGGATAGCCGATCCCGACACCGACCGTGGAGGCCACCGAAATCATCGCGATGGTCGCCGCAGAGCGCGCGGCGTCGAGATGCTCGCGCGCGGCGGCCATCATCAGCGGCAGCAGCGCCAGGCCGCAGCCTTGGGCCGCGCGCCCCACTATCAAGACCGGCAGGGAGAACGGCAGTACTGTCAGGACACTGCCGAGGACGATGACGCCCAGCGTGGCCAGCACCACCGGCCGCCGCCGGGCCCCGGTCCCGAGGCGGCCCAGGACCGGGGTCGCAACGGCACCCACGAGCAGCGAGGCCGTGAGCGTCCATTGCGCGGCGGCCAGGGACGTGTGCAGGGTCGTGGCGACGCTGGTGATCAGCGGCGAGCCCAGGCTGCCGGCGACGGCCACGACGAGGGCTATCAGCAGGAGCGTGCGGGTGAGCGGGTCGGCCCGGCGGGCTGACGCGGCCTCCGTGGTGGTGGCAGTCATCGGTTGGTCTCACCGGTTATGTGAGTGAACAGCCCCGGCTGGATCCGGGTCCGCACGCCAAGCGCCCACGGCTCGTCCACGTCCCGCAACTCCAAGGCGGCGCTGTTGTTGAGCAACATCCCGAACGCCAAGAAAGACTTCACCGCCACCGGATCCAAGCCGGTGGTGTCGGCGACGGTGTTCCACATGTGCGCGAAGCTCTCGCGGACCGCGTCGCGCACCTCGGGCTCGCTCGACGCGGCAAAGCCCTGAAGCTGTAGCAGCAGCGCGGTGCGGTCACCGAGCAGGGCGTCGTAGGTCTGGCCCATCGCCGAGAGCGCCTCCAGACCCGAACGGTCTCCGGCCGCCGTCCGCATCGCCGTGGTGAGGTGTTCGAAGGCCTCCTGCACGACCTGGATGAACAGCGCCTGCTTCGAGCCGAACAAGCGGAACACGTACGCCTGAGTGATCTCGGCCTTGCGGGCGATGGTCTCGGTGGACGTCCCGTGCAGGCCGCCGAGGGCGAACTCCCGCGCCGCGATCGCCAGGATCTGGGCGCGGCGCTGGTCCGCGGTCATCTTCTTCGAGGAAGGCGCCATGCCGGCATGTTACTAGTCACTAACTAGTAACCAGAGGGTCTGATACGTCACACTGACGCCGCGAAGCGATCGAGCCGCGGGGCTTTCCCGACCGAGACCGGGGACCTCAGCCCCGCCCCACGAACCACATCATCAGAGTCCGGCGGATCCCCTTCGTGAACCGGCCGCCGCCCGTGACCGCCGCCGCGATGGCTCTGGGCATGCTGATTCCCCTCGGAAAGACGTCAAGGCCTTGCTGGTCGACCCTCCCGCTACCCGGTGGCCGGGATCCAAACACCCGGTGGCGCCGAACGGGCGGTACTTTGGGTCCATGGACGCGATCGAGGTGGCGGAGCTGGCGTTGAGCCTGCCCGATGTGGACCCGGCCCAGCCGAGTCCGGCCCGTATCTACGACTTCTGGCTCGGCGGCAGCCAGAACTTCGAGGCCGACCGGGAGGCCGGGCGCCGCGCCGCCGTGGCGATGCCGACGCTGGTGCCCGCCATCCGTGCCAACCGGGCGTTCCTGGGCCGGGTGGTGCGGCATCTGGCCGGTGCGGCGGGGATCGACCAGTTCCTGGATCTGGGGTCCGGCGTGCCGACGGTCGGGAACGTGCACGAGGTCGCGATGGCGGTGAACCCGGGCGTGAAGGTGGTCTACGTCGACATCGACCAGGTGGCCATCGCCCACGCCCGGCATCTGCTGGCCGACGTGCCGTGCGCCGAGGCGGTGCTGGCGGACCTGCGGCGTCCGGAGACGGTGCTGGAGCATCCGCTGGTGCGGCAGACGCTGGACCTGTCGCGGCCGGTCGCGGTCCTGATGAACGCGGTGCTGCACTTCGTTCCGGACGAGGAGGATCCGGCGGGGATCATCGCCGCCTATACCGACGCCGTGGCGGCTGGGAGCTACCTGGCGCTGTCGCATGCGGCTCCGGACCTCCAGCATCCCGGTGAGCAGCAGGAGATGCTCGACGACTACCGGCGGTCGACCCGGGTGCCGTTCATCAACCGCGAGCCGGAGGTGGTCGCGGAGTGGCTGGAGCGGTTGGAGATCCAGCCGCCGGGGTTGGTCACCGTGGATCAGTGGCAGCCCGAGCCGCACGCCGGCGAGGTGTCGATCCTGCGGACGTACGGAGTGCTGGCGCGGGTGCCGGAGGGCCTGGCGGAGCGCGTCCCGCAGAGCTGAACTCCATCCACCCCGGTTCCACCCGGCTTCCACCCCCGGGTGGAAGCGATCGCACCCGCTGAGCTGCGAATCTCGAGATGTCAGCGAGAACGAGGCAGCTCAAGAGGGGAACCGGGAAATGGACGCCAGCGTGTGGATCGTGAACGTCATCGTGTTGGCCGCGGTGCTCGGCACCGATCTGGGCCGGCGGAAGGTCGGGACCGCACGACTGCTGCGGCCGATGATCGCCGCCGCCGTGATCGTGCCCATGTACGTCAAGCACCCCGCTACCGGCGGGACCGGACTGGTGCTGGAACTGGCCGGCGCGGCCGCTGGGGTGCTGCTGGGCCTATGCGCCGCCGTGCTGCTCAAGGTGCGGCGGGATGTGGCGACCGGGACTGTGTACACCCAAGCCGGTGTCGCCTATGCGGCGCTGTGGACCACGGTCATCGGCGCGCGCCTGACCTTCTCCTACGGCGCGAACCACTGGTACACCGATCAGCTGGGCCGCTGGATGTACGAGAACCAGGTGACCGTGGACGCCCTGACCGACACGCTGATCGTGATGGCGATCGCGATGATGCTGGGACGTACCGGAGCGCTGGCCGTCAAGCGGGGTGGCACCGGGACCGGTGGTCGGACGCGGGCCGTGGCCGCTTAATCGAATGCCTGATCAGCGGACAGCGGAGGACCGCCGGGCTCGGGCCCGGCGGTCCTCCGGCGTGTGGCGGCCGATCAGTCGCGTCGGCCGCCGAACAGGCTCAGGAAGAACATGAAGACGTTGAGGATGTCGAGGAAGATCGACGCGGCCAGCAACGGGGCCGAGACGATGTTCTGCGACCGCCGCAGCCGCTGGAAGTCGACCAGCGTGAACCCGGCGAAGATCACCAGGCCGGCCACGCTGTAGATGACCGAGCTGTGCGGGATCCGCACGAAGATCGCCACGATGCCGAAGATCAGCAGTGCGATCAGCGCCCAGAAGCTGGCCCGCGCCACCCCGGACAGGTCGCGGTCAGTGGCGTAGCCGATCGAGCCGAGCGTGGCGATGAACAGCGCGGTCGCGCCGCCGGCCTGCCACAGCGCCTGCGGGTCGGCGGTGGCGTAGTAGGCCAGGGTCGGCGCCATGGCGATGCCCATCAGCAGGCCGAACGCGCCGAGCAGGGCGACCGTCGCCTCCGGCGAGCGTTCCGCCGTGAAGCGCATCGCGATCAGCGCCACGAACGCGGCGATGAAGGCGATCAAGCCGGCGCCGTGGGCCATGTCGCGCCCGATGTAGGCGCCCAGGGCGAACAGGCCGGCGGTCGCGGCGACGTACGTCATGGTGCGCGCGAACAGGGTGTTCGTCGAGATGCCGTAGCCCCGGCGGGGAATGGTCGTGGGTTCGTACACGGTGACTCTCTACCCGGGTTGGGGGATTTCACTAGTGGGGCGCCCCCGAAGGGGCCGGCGGCATGATCGGATTCTGGTTCCCGCCGCCGGGACTGCGCAAGCCGGGCGCCGCCGATAGCCTGGTCTCACCGGCTTGTCGCATCCCTGACAGGAGGCCGCCATGGAAACCCTGGATCTGCCGATCGGGATCGACGCGACGGGTACCCGCCGCGAGACGGACGCGATGGGTGCGGTCGAGGTGCCGGCCGACCGGTATTGGGGGGCGCAGACGCAGCGGTCGCTGGAGCACTTCTCGATCGGCGACGACCACATGCCGGCGGCCATCCACCACGCCTACGGCTACGTGAAGATGGCTGCCGCGCTGGTCAATGGCGAGGCGGGGCGGCTGCCGGAGTGGATGGCCGATCTGATCGCGCGGGTGGCGGCCGAGGTCATCTCCGGGGACCTGGACGAGCACTTCCCGTTGTTCGTCTGGCAGACCGGATCGGGGACGCAGACGAACATGAACGTCAACGAGGTGATCGGCAACCGCGCCATTCAACTGGTCGGCGGCATCCTCGGCAGCAAATCCCCGATCCACCCGAACGACCACGTGAATCTCGCCCAGTCGTCCAACGACAGCTTCCCCACCGCGACCCATGTCGCGGCGGCTTTGGCACTGCACGACCGGGTGTTGCCGGAACTCGCGCACCTGCACGAGGTGCTGGATGGCAACGCCCGCAGATGGGCGGGCGTGCCGAAGACCGGACGCACCCATTTGCAGGATGCTGTTCCGCTGACCGTGGGGCAGGAGTGGTCCGGTTACGCGGCCCAGATGGCTGCGGCGACCGCGCGCCTGGAGTCGGCGCTGCCGGGGCTGTATGAGCTGGCCGCCGGCGGCACGGCCGTGGGCACCGGCTTGAACGCCCCGCCCGGCTTCGCCGAGCACTTCGCGGCGAAGGTGGCCGAACTCACCGGTCACCCGTTCGTCACCGCGCCGAACAAGTTCGCGGCGCTGGCGGGATCCGATGCCGTGGTCGCGGCGTCGGCGGGGCTGCGGGGCGTCGCGGTGGCGTTGTTGAAGATCGCCAATGACGTCCGCTGGCTCGGCTCCGGTCCTCGTACGGGCCTGGGCGAACTGCGGTTGCCGGAGAACGAGCCGGGCAGCTCGATCATGCCGGGCAAGGTGAATCCGACGCAGTGTGAGGCCACGATGATGGTCTGCACGCGGGTCTTGGCGGACGACGGTGCGGTGGCGGCGGCCGCGGCGTCGGGGAACTTCGAGCTCAACACCATGAGGCCTCTGATCGCTGCCTCATTCCTGCACTCCGCACGAATCCTCAGCGATGCGGCACGGAACTTCCGCGTGTTCTGCCTGGAGGGGATCGAGCTGAACCGCGAGCGCATCGCGGCGGATCTGGGCCGGTCGTTGATGTTGGTGACCGCGCTGACACCGGTGATCGGGTACGACAAGGCCGCGCAGATCGCGCACGCTGCCGACAGCGAGGGGATCACGTTGCGTGAGGCCGCGGTGCGCAGCGGGTTCCTGGACGGCGAGGAGTTCGACCGGGTCGTCGACCCCCGGGCGATGACCGAGCCGCCGGGGAAATGAGGCTTCGCCACGGGGCGGTATCGCCCGCCCGAGCTGGTCAGTGGACAGCATCCACCTTGGTAGGCTCCCTGCATGACCGACGGCCGGGCGACAGCGGACGCGACGGCTGCCAGGCCGAAGCGGCCGCGGGGCGCCGTGCGGGAGGGCTTGATCGCCGCCGGTCTGGAACTGGCTCGTACCGGCGGTCCGGACGCGGTGGTCCTGCGTGAAGCCACCAGGATCGTCGGTGTCGTGCCGAACGCGGCCTACCGGCATTTCGCCGACCGCGACGCGCTGCTGGCCGCGGTCTGCTACGCGGCGATGAACCAGCTCGGTGACCGGATGGCCGCCGAGGTCGCCCGGGTCCGGGGCGAGTACGGCGACCCCGACGCCGCTGCCCACCGCCTGCGCGCCATCGGCACGGCCTACCTGCGGTTCGCCCACGAGGAACCCGGTCTGTTCGCCACGGCACACGCGCTGCCAGGGCAGCACACTTATAACGCCGCCCCCAATGCCAATGCCGACAACGCGGAACCGGATCGCACGCCCAAGGCCCAACTCGGGGCCGCACTCGACGAACTGGTCGATGCCGGCGTGCTGGATCCGCACAGCCGCGCCGGCATCGAATTTCCCATCTGGTCCACGGTCCACGGCCTGGCTGTGCTGACCGGAGAGGGGCCGCTGCGGGAGATCTCCGACGCCGAACTGCAGGACCTCGAAAATCTGACGCTCGACTTCATCGGCAACAGCATTGCTTTCCTGAGCGGCGGCGCCGAACCGTAAACCCTGCCGGTATCAGGACGGTCGTCAGACAGCTCGTGCTGCCGCTCCGACCAGCCGCTTGGCGCAGACCGTGGTGACGCGTCCGGTCTCCACGTCATACACGTGTCCGGAGATGCCCAACCTTGGCGGCAACAGAGGGGAGTCGAGCAGCCGCTGGACGTCCACGGCGACGGTGGCGTACGGATCGCCGACCGCCGTGGCCCCCAGCGCCTCCTCGTCGACGCCGGTCACCTCCGAGGCCTCACGCCGGAAGTCGGGATCGTCGAGGAAACCCGTCCCGCACTGCGTGTGATGGATGACCGCGACCTCGACGCCCAAGTCGTCCGGGATCTTCCCGCCGGCGAGCCGGCGGCCGAGGAAGGAGAGGTAGGCGATCTCCTCGATCGTCGCCCGGCTGACGCGCCCGCCCGCGTTCCGCAGGACCGGGGCCTCGCCGAGTCCGAGTCCGAGGGTGATCGCGGGGTCGACGCGATGGTCGACGCAGGTGATGACGATGACCAGCGCCGTCGGCAGAGCGAACGGCACGGGTGTGAAGGTGTCGGCGAACTGCGCGTTTCGCTCAAGGAGTGGGCTCATCCTGCTGGTCATGGTTATCCTGCCGATCTTCGGGAGCCATTTTAGTGGACGGTGTCCACCGTAATGGCGTTAGTGGACGGTGTCCACTAGGTTGGCCGGCGTGGGCCCGCGGCAAGGTCTGTCCGTCGCTGCTAACTCAGCGTCCACCAGGCCATGGCATCAGTCCGGTCCGGACTCGCGCCGATGCTGGAGCAGCTGTCCGGGGCGATGGCACCGCTGTGGTTGATGAGGCATTGGTGGAAGTCGTTCCACGCTTCGAGCATCGTGCGTCCGTCGGGCTGTTTGCTGGAGGCCCACCATTGCCAGGGGTCGCCCTGACTGCATGGGGCGAGGGCGGTGGAGGCCCCGCTCATGCAGTAGCCGGGGGAACTGGTGGATTCGAACTGCCAGGTCAGATAGCCGGACTGGGTCGGGACGCCGCGCCAGACCTTCCACTGTGCGGCGCTGCCACTGCAGGTGCCGTTGGCGTACGACTTGGAGCCGGCGGCGACGCAGTGCGAGTCGTAGGCGCTCTTCAGGAGATGGGTGCCGCTGTCGGCGGAGACGCGGGCCGGGGGTGGGTCGGAGGCGGAGCCCGACGAGGAGGTCGAGGCGCTGCTCGGGGCGGCTGAGGAGACCGGTGGCGCGGTCGAGTTGTGGGATGTCGGGGCGCTGCCGGATGCCTTGGGGGCGGATGCGACTGAGGATGCTGATGTCGTGCCGGGCTTGGAGGTCCCGGCTGTGGGTCCCGTTGTCGCTCCGGAAGTCGTCCCGTTCGCGGCGTTGCCGGCGGGCTGGCCGGGCGTGGTCGCCGACTGACCGGGGGGATCGGGGCTCAGCGATCCTGCCGGTCCGCTGGTGCTGCCGTTCGGAAGGAGTACGCCTGATCCGGCCCCGATGCCGGTGGGGACTCCATCCGAGATCTGGTTGGCGGCTTTGCCGGCACCGCCTGCTCGCGGGCCGGCACCGCCGTCGTCCGGGGCGAGGGCGATGGCCACGACCAGTGCCGCGACCGCGGTGACGACGCCCGCCCCGATCGCGGCCGGCTTGCGCCAGCGCTTCGGCGCGGTTGCCAGTGGCAGCGGCGGAGCCGGTATCGATGCCGATGCCTGGGTCACCAGGGCGCCGACAACCGAAACCCGTTCGGTGGTCGCGTCGGCGCCACCTCGCCGGGCTGCGTGGCCTGCGACCTCGACGGTGCGCTCTGGATCGAGAAGCCTATTGAGATGGGCGACGACATCGCGGGCCGAAGGACGGGCCGCGGGATCCTTATCAAGGCACGCCGCCAGCAGCGGCTGCGTCTCCGCCGGCACCCGGTCCAGCTGCGGTGACTCGTGCACGATGCGGTACAGCAGCGTCACAGCGCTGCCCTCGCCGAACGGGTAGTCGCCGGTCATGGCGTAGAGGAGGACGCCGCCCAGGGCGAACACGTCCGCGGGGGCGCCGGTGGCCGGGTCGCCCTGGATCTGTTCGGGGGCCATGAACTGCGGGGTGCCGAGGGCGACTCCGGTGCGGGTCAGCCTGCTGTCAGCGGCGCCGCGGGCGATGCCGAAGTCGATCAGGCGCGGGCCGTCGGCGGCCAGCAGCACGTTCGACGGTTTCACGTCGCGGTGGACGAGTCCCTGGGCGTGGAGGGTGGCCAGGGCCTCGGCGATACCGGCCCCCACGGCGATCGCCGCGCGGGGCGGCAGGGGACCGGAGTCCGTCACCGCCTTGGTCAGCGACGGGCCCGGCACGTATTCGGTGGCCAACCAGGGGTGCTCGGCGTCGACGTCCGAGTCCAGCACGGCGGCGATGTGCGGGCCGGTGATGGCCGCGGTCGTCTCCACCTCGCGGCGGAAGCGGCGGCGGAACTCCGGATCGCGCGCCAGATCGGCGTGGATCACCTTGACCGCCGCCGTCCCGCCGGCGGCGGTGCGGCCCAGGTACACGCGCCCCATGCCGCCGGAGCCCAGCACGCCGATGATGTCGTAGGGCCCGATCCGCCGCGGATCCGTCCCCCGTGGTTCCTCCACGCTCGCCCCCAAGCGCCTCTTCACGGGTTGAGGTACAACCCCCTGATATCCGAGGGTGAACCCTGCCACATCCGGGGCCGGTGGCGCGAACCGATCACGGTGAAGCAGTCAGCTGACGTTCACCGCCGTGTCGTCGACCACGAACGAGGCGGTCACGCCGCTGCTCGTCGTCTTGGTGAAGTCGGCGTTGAACGCGTTCTCGATCCCGGTGAGGACGCCGCTGTCGTTGATGATCAGCCCGAGTTCGCGGTTGTGGTTCAGCGAGTTGTCGGAGAAGTTCTCCGAGCCCTCGAACACCTTCGCGGCGGAGGTGCCGTAGTCCGCGACGATCGCCTTGGCGTGGATGTAGTAGCCGGTCGAGGACGTGTACTGGGTCACCTTCGCGCCGGCCGCCTGCACCTGGCTGATCTGCTTGTTGTAGGAGCCGCCGATGTTCTCCAGCACGCAGCGCACCGCCACGCCGCGCTGGGCCGCCGCGACGATCGCGTTGACCAGCGCGGTGTCGCCGAACTCCAATTCCTGCACGTCCAGGGTCTTGGTGGCGCCGTTGATCAGCGCCAGCAGGTGGCTCTGGGAGTCGGTGGGGGACCACACCAGGTGGTCGCCGTCGCCCGGGGTGATCGACGTCGAGGTGAAGTCGGCGTTGAAGACCTGCTCGACCGCGGCGACGTCGGCCGGATCGGTGTCGAACACCGAGTAGTCGCGCGAGGTCGAGTAGTAGGTGGTGTCCAGGTTCCCGGTGCTGATCCAGGACGTCGCGCCGTCGACGGTGATCGTCTTCTGGTGCGTGTAGGTGAAGGCCGAGGAGCTGTAGATGACGCTGACGCCGCCCGACTTCAGTGCGCTGTAAGCCGCGCCGTTGACGCTGGTGTGCTGCGCGTCCAGGATCACGCGCACCGGCAGTCCCGCCTTGTGCTTGTTCACCAGTGCCGTGGTGACGGTCGTGTCGCGCAGCTCGTACATGGTGACGTCGATCGACTTGGTGGCACTGTTGATGAAGGTGTAGATCGCGCTCTCGCCCTGGTCGGGCAGGACCAGCAGGTTGTACGTGCCCGCGGCGTGTGCGGACGGTGCCAGCAGCGCGGCGGAGGCGGCGGTCGCGATGGCGACCATGCCCGCGCCGATGCGGTGGAAGGCGGATCTCAGCATTCCGTTTCTCCTGGTGGTGGGGGTATAGGAGGGTGCTGCCGGGGGAGCCCACAACGGAACGTACAGATCAGCGCCAAGCGCGCAAAGGGTGCTTAGCAGAACTTTTAGGTGAACAGGAGCCGGCTGGGGATCAGCCCTGGAGGGCTTTCCGAAGCAGCTCCGTAGTCCCCGGATCGCTGGAAGCGATGAACGGCAACGCGTTGCCACCGGCCAGACGCACCGGGGCGCCGTCCAAAGCGGCGACGTGGCCGCCGGCTTGGGCGACCAGCAACAGGCCGGCCGCGTGGTCCCAGCAGTGCTCCCAGGTCAGCACCATCGCCGAGCGGGCGCCGATGGCCAGGTCCAGGTACTCGATACCGCAGGCGTCGAAATAGCGTACGTCGAAGCCCGCCGCGTTCATCGCGTCGACGCCCCGGCCGTAGCCGAACGGCCACCAGACCGGATGCGAGGTGGTCACCGGCAATGCCGACGGAGTCGACCCGGACGACGCCGCCACGCGAGCCGGGACGCCGTCCACCCACGCGCCCTCCCCAGCCAGCGCCGTGCCGATCCGGCCCAGGACTGGCGCATAAGACCAAGACGCCTGCAAGACGCCGTCGACCGCCAGCGCTACCAGTGTGGAGAAGCGGCCGGAGCCGGCGACGAAGTTACGGGTGCCGTCGATGGGGTCGACGATCCACACCGGCGCGCTGCCGGTCAGCGCCCGCAGCACCAGCGGGTCCTCGGACACCGCTTCCTCGCCCACCACCACCGAGCCGGGCAGGAACGCCGTCAGCTGCTCGCGCAGAAGCTCCTCGGCCTCCCGGTCGGCGATCGTCACCGGGTCCATCGGACCCTTCATCGTGACTTCGACGTCGGCCAGGCTGCGGAACCTCGGCAGCACGGCCGTCTCGTTGACGGAGCGGATGATGTCTTCGACTTCTGCCAGACCCGCGAAGGAAATCACGGATCTACTCTGACAGACGGCGACAGAATGTGGCAGACCGTGGCACCGCAGCGCACCGCGACCGAACTCACGCTTCCCAGCGCCCCCGATGCGTGATGTCCTCCACACTCCGCCGCGCAATCGTCTTACGCGAGGTTCGCTGCTTGGCGTCACGATCCACATCCGGATGCCCGATGGCCACCGCGCCGATCGGCGTGAAGTCATCCGGAATGCCGAACTCGGCGCGTACGCCGCCGATCGCCGACGGCGGAATCCCGAAGTACAGCGCCCCGAGGCCCTCATCGACCGCGGCGAGCAGCAACAGCATCGTCAGCATGCCGGTGTCGATGTGCCAGAACGGCACCGGCCACCGCTTCTCGTCCCGGTCCGTCCACCCCTTGTCCGGCCGGGCGTACCGGTCGAGGTAGATCTCCTTGTTGGAGCAGGGAATCACGATCAACGGCGCGTTGCGCAGCGGCGTGCCCGCGTACTCGTCCCGCGGATCCATGGCCGCCCAGAACGCGGCGCGGTCCTCGGGCGACTCCAGCACGAGCATCGCATAGCCCTGGGAGAACCCGGCCGACGGCGCCCGGTTGGCCGCCCGCAGCAGCCGCTCGACGACCTCCGGCGAGATCGGCTCGGCCGTGAACGCCCGGACCATCTTGCGCCGGCGGATCACATCGGAGAACTCCATTACTCCGCCTGCTGCGAGGACTCGGAGCCGAAGCAGCCGGCCCCCAGCAGAACCTTGAGATCGGAGCTCAGCGCCGGCGAGTTCGACACCCGCAGGTTGTCCCCGAGCTGGTAGCGGACCACCTTCTCATCCCGGCCCCGCAGGTGCATGCGCACCGGCGTGGTCCCCGGATGGCTGGTGCGCTGCTGCCGGCCGAGGAGATGTCGAGCATCGCGACCTCCATCGCGATCAGCTTCGGCACATCGTCGCGCCGGTCCAGCCGGCCCTTCACCACGACCACCGCGTCCTCGGCGAGCTGCGTGGAGTACAGCTGGTAGGTCTGCGGGAAGAACATCGTCTCGATCCCGCCCTCAAGGTCTTCGACGGCGGCCGCGGCCCAGGTGTTGCCCTGCTTGGTGACCTTGCGGGCCAGGCCCGCGACGATGCCGGCGATGGTGACGATCGAGCCGTCGGCGCGCTCGGTGTCCGCGGTCAGCGACGCGATCGAGCAGTCGGCCTTGGACGCCAGCACATGCTCCACACCCGAGAGCGGATGGTCGGACACGTACAGGCCCAGCATCTCCCGCTCGAAGCCGAGCAGCACCTTCTTGTCCCACTCGATGTCGGAGAACGTCAGCTCGACGCCGCCGCTGATCGCCTCCTGGCCGCCCTCCAGCAGCGAGCCGAACAGCGAGTCCTGGCCCAGCGCCTCCTGCTTCTTGACCTCCACCACCGAGTCGATGGCGCGCTCGTGCTGCTCGATCAGGCCGCGACGGGAGTGCCCCAGGGAGTCGAAGGCGCCGGCCTTGATCAGCGATTCGATGGTCCGCTTGTTGCAGACCGGCAGGTCCACCTTGGCCAGGAAGTCGCTGAACGAGGTGAACCGGCCCTTGGCCTTGCGGGTGGCGATGATCGAGGACACCACGTTCTCGCCGACGTTGCGGATCGCGCCGAGGCCGAAGCGGATGTCCGAGCCGACCGGGGTGAACTGGTGCAGCGAGTCGTTGACGTCCGGCGGCAGCACCTTGATGCCCATGCGGCGGCACTCGGCCAGGTAGATCGCCGAGCGGTCCTTGTCGGTGGCCGTGGAGGTGAGCAGCGCGGCCATGTACTCGGCCGGATAGTGGGCCTTGAGATACGCCGTCTGATACGCGATGAAGCCGTACGCCACCGAGTGCGACTTGTTGAACGCGTAGTCGGCGAACGGGACCAGGACGTCCCAGACCGCCTTGGTGGCCTCGGCCGAGTAGCCGTTGTCGGACATGCCCTTGGCGAAGCCGAGGTACTCCTTGTCGAGGACTTCCTTCTTCTTCTTGCCCATCGCCCGGCGCAGCAGGTCCGCTTGGGCCAGGGAGTAGCCGGCCAGCACCCGCGCGGCGGCCATCACCTGCTCCTGGTAGATGATGAGCCCGTAGCTGACGCCGAGCACCTCCTCCAGCGGCTTCTCCAGCTCCGGGTGGATCGGGGTGATCGGCTGCCGGTTGTTCTTGCGCTCGGCGTAGTTGATGTGCGAGTTCGCACCCATGGGCCCCGGCCGGTACAGGGCGATGATGGCCGAGACGTCTTCGAAGTTGTCCGGGCGCATCTGCCGCAGCAGCGAGCGCAGCGGGCCGCCGTCCAGCTGGAACACCCCGAGCGTGTCGCCGCGGCCGAGCAGCTCGTAGGTGAGCGGATCGTCCAGCGGGAACTCGAGGGTGTTCAGCCGCTCGCCGGTGGTGGTCTCGATGTTGTTCAGGGCGTCGGCGATGATCGTCAGGTTCCTGAGTCCCAGGAAGTCCATCTTGATCAGGCCGATTTCCTCGCAGGTCGGATAGTCGAACTGCGTGATGATGACGCCGTCGGCCGGGCGCATCATGACCGGCACGTGATCGGTGATCGTCTCCGGGGAGATGATGACGCCGGCGGCGTGCACCCCGGGCTGCCGGATCAGGCCCTCGACGCCCAGGCCGGTGTCGATGACCTTCTTGACGTCCGGGTCCTGCTCGTACATCCCGCGGATCTCGCCGGCCTCGCCGTAGCGCGGGTGATTGCTGTCGAACACCCCGGTCAGCGGCATCGACTTGCCCATCACGTCCGGCGGCAGCGCCTTGGTGATGCGGTCGCCCATCGCGAAGGGGTAGCCCAGGATCCGGCTGGCGTCCTTGACCGCCGCCTTGGCCTTGATCCGCCCGAAGGTGGCGATCATCGCGACCTTGTCGTCGCCGTACTTCTCGGTGACGTAGCGGATCACGTCCGAGCGGCGGCGGTCGTCGAAGTCGATGTCGATGTCGGGCGGGGTGACCCGGTCCGGGTTCAGGAAGCGCTCGAAGAGCAGGTCGAACGGGATCGGGTCGACGTCGGTGATGCCCAGCGAGTACGCCACCAGCGAGCCGGCCGCCGAGCCGCGGCCCGGGCCCACGGCGATGCCGTTGTCCTTGGCCCAGTTGATGAAGTCCGAGACCACGATGAAGTAGGACGGGAAGCCCATCTGCAAGATGACGTCGAGCTCGAACTCCAGGCGGTCGACGTAGACCTTCTCCTCCGGCGGACCGCCCGGGAAGCGCTTGGCCAGGCCGTCGAAGGCGAGCTTGCGGAACCACTCGTCCTCGGTCAGCCCTTCCGGCGGATCCAGGCGCGGCATCAGGTTCCGGTAGGAGAACATCCCCTCCGGGTTCACCTTCTCCGCGATCAGCAGCGTGTTGCGACAGCCCTCCTGCCAGATGTCGTCGCTGTTGATGGCCCGCATCTCATCGGCGGTCTTCAGGTAGTAGCCGTCGCCGCCGAACTTGAACCGGTCCGGGTCGGCGATGTTCGAGGCGGTCTGGATGCACAGCAGCGCATCGTGCGCGGTGGCCTCCTCGCGGTACGTATAGTGCGAGTCGTTGGTCACCACCGGCGGGATGTCGAGCTTGCGTCCGATGTCCAGCAGCCCCTCGCGGACCTTCATCTCGATGGGCAGGCCGTGGTCCATCAGCTCCAGATAGAAGTTCTCCCGGCCGAAGATCTCCTGGTACTGCGCGGCGGCCTCCAGCGCCTCCTTCTCCTGGCCGAGCCG
Source organism: Catenulisporales bacterium (assembly GCA_019510485.1). Lineage (GTDB taxonomy): Bacteria > Actinomycetota > Actinomycetes > Streptomycetales > Catenulisporaceae > Catenulispora. Next base: position 2,468 of record JAEKKI010000179.1, on the reverse strand, counting down.
CAGCCGGGTCTGGACGAAGCCCGAGGGGCAGCCGGTGGTGGCCATCAGGCCGGCGGAGTGCTGAGCCATCAACTCGGCGTCCATGCGCGGGTACTTGCGCGCGAAGCCCTCGGTGTAGGCGCGGGAGGACAGCTTGGTGAGGTTCTGCAGACCGGTGACGTCCCTGGCCCAGATCGTGGTGTGGCCGTACAGACCGCCGCCGGAGACGTCGTCGGACTTCTGGTGCGGCTGGCCCCACCGGATCGGCTTCTGGTTGTAGCGGGACTCCGGCGCCACATACGCCTCGATCCCGATGATCGGCTTCACCCCGGCCCCGGCCGCCTGCTTGGTGAAATCGGCCGCGCCGTGCATGTTGCCGTGGTCGGTCATGGCGATGGCCGGCATGCCCAGGGAGGCCGCGTGTTTGAACATGTCCTTCAGCCGTGCCGCACCGTCGAGCATCGAGTACTCGGTGTGAACGTGCAGGTGGACGAAGGAGTCGGACACGGGGGAATCCTCCTGCGGGTGGGGCTGGCGGGGCACGTGGAAGTCTAAGGCAGGGCGGCGGTGCCGGGTCGGTAGGCTTTGGAGGACCGCAGGTAGAAAGGGAGCGAAAGTGAAACTCGGGCGTGTCGCCTCATGGTTCCTGACCGCCTTCGGCGTCTGGTCGCTGGTGATCTGGCCGCGCTTCCTGAAGGCGATCTGGCAGGACCACCGCTCCTGGGACGACGGGCCGACGTCCTTCTTCCTGGTGCACCTGGTACTGGTCGCGATCTCGATCGCCGCGGGGCTCGCCATCGGCGCGATCGGCTGGCGCTCGCTGCGGGCACTGCGCAGGATGAACGCGTGACCCCACGCCTGATCTCCGCCGACGAGCGCCGCGCCCGGCTCGCGACACGTCATCTGCTGGCTCCCGGCGCTCGCGCGGCGAGGGCCGAGGACGTCGTCGAGGCGCTGGTCGCGCTGCATTCGACGGATGCCGCGACGGTGTACCTGTCGGCCTTGGCCCGGTTGGCGAAACCGGACGTCGGCTTGGTTGAACGGGCGCTCTATGACGACCGGACCCTGGTGCGGATGCACGGGATGCGGCAGACGCTGTTCGTCTTCCCGGCCGAGGTGGCTCCGGTGGTGCAGGCGTCCACCACGCGTGAGCTGTGGAGCAAGGAGCGTGCGCTGCTGGTGAAGAACGCGCGCGATGCCGGTCTGGACGACGCGTGGCTGGCGGGGGTCGAGGCGGCGACGGTCGCCGAGGTGCGGCGGCGCGGCTCGGCGACGGGAGCGGAGTTGGGCAAAGCGGTGCCCGGATTACGCGACAAGGTGCTGTACGGCAAGGGCACGAAGTGGGAGACCTGGACGCCGGCCGCGGCGCGCGTGCTGCGTGTGCTCGGCTTCGACGGCGCGGTGGTGCGCGGACGGCCGGTCGGGTCGTGGCTGTCGAGTCAGCATCGCTGGGAGCCGGGAGTCGGACACGCGGACATCCCGGTCGCCGAGGCCCAGGCGGAGTTGGCGCGGCGGTGGCTGCGGGCCTTCGGGCCCGGGACCGAGGCTGATCTGAAGTGGTGGACCGGCTGGAAGACGACCGACGCGCGCCGGGCCTTGAAGGCGGTCGACGCGGTGGAGGTGGCGCTCGACGAGGGCGCGGGCTGGGTGTTGCCGGACGATCTCTCGCCGGCCGAGGCGCCGGAGCCCTGGGCGGCGCTGCTGCCGGGGCTGGACCCGACGCCGATGGGATGGCAGTCGCGCGCGTGGTATCTGGCGGATGACCTGCGGCCGCAGTTGTTCGACCGCGCGGGCAACGTGGGCCCGACGGTGTGGTGGAACGGCGAGGTGGTCGGCGGCTGGGCGCAGCGCGGGGATGGAAGCATCGGGCTGCGGCTGCTGCGTGACGTCGGCGGCGAGGCGGTGTCGGCGATCGAGGCGGAAGCGGAGCGCTGGCAGGAGGTGTTGGGGACGACGCGGGTGACACCGCGGTTCCGGACGCCTTTGGAGCGGGAGCTGGCAGAGGGCTGATCGATCAGCGGCGGGGTGCGTCGTGAGGTGCGGTTCGTGGCTCTGGGCCGTTTGAGTGAACGGGGTGACAACGCCGGAGGGCACTTTTTAGGCGCTCATGACGTGTGTGTGGGTGGTTGGTCGGTTCATTGGTGCGGTTGGTTCGGTGCTGCGGTTGGTCTGTGGTCTTCAGGCGTTTACGGCTTCGCGCGGGGTGTTGATGGCCTGTGGCGTCCCTGGCTCGGGTGGGGGTGCTGCGGTGTGGCCGGTGGTCTTGTCCAGGTCAAGGTCAAGGGCGACAGGCTTTCGCGCCCAAGGGCAGGCGCGATGCCTCCGGCGGCGCCTGCGCGGCGAGCGGCCTCGCTCCGAGGGGTGGCCGGGACATTGTCCGGTGGCGGTGTTGCTTGTGGTCCCGGCCCGGATCCCTCGTCGCGTCGTCGTTGCGGTTGGGAGTACCACGACGGGCCGCCGGAGTAAAGTCCATGCCGTGGCGGTTCGGG
>JAEKKI010000178.1 GCA_019510485.1 Catenulisporales bacterium | reverse complement strand
CACCACCCCCTCAAACCCGCACCACCATATTCACCGGCATCGACATCAAAGGCGAGATCCGCACCAGCGTCCCCGGATGCGGAGCATGAATGATCTTCCCCTCCCCCACATACATCCCGATGTGGTTCCGCCCCGAGTAGTAGATCACCAGATCCCCCGGCCGGATCTGCGACAGCGGTACCTGCTGTCCCGCCTCGGCCTGCTCGGACGACGTCCGGGGCAGCTCTACGCCGGCCTCACGCCAGGCGCGCTGGATCAGGCCGCTGCAGTCGAAGGCGTCGGGGCCCTCGGCGCCGAAGACGTAGGGCTTGCCGAGGTTCGCATAGGCCGCCTCGATCGCCGTGCGCGCGCGGGTTGACGGTGGGGGGGCCGGGTGGTTCAACGTGTCCGGGTCGACCCGCTCGCCTGGGAAGCCGGTGCTGTCCGGGCCGAGATCCGCGGCGGCCACCGCGTGGCGTTGCGGGGCGGGCAGGGTCTGCAGGAGGGCTTGGGCCTTGCGGAGTTCGTCGGTCACCGAGCGGCGGGAGGCGGCGGCCGAGTCGCGGGTCGCGGTCAGGTCGGTCAGCTGGTCGTTGGCGGTGCGCTGGAGCTCGATGAGGCGGCGCTGGCTCTCGACGGCTTCGGCGATCTTGCGGCGCTGCTCGTCGCTGAGGCGGGCCGCCATGGCCGCGTCGTCCAGGAAGGTGTCCGGGTGGTCGGCGAGCATCAGGGCCAGGCGTTGGTCGACGCCGCCGGCGCGGTACTGGTCGGCGGCGATCGCGCCGAGGGCGGTGCGCTGGCGCAGATAGTCGTCGTGCGCCGCCCGCAGGGCCGACTGGGAGCGCTGGACGGCGATCGTCAGGCGGGCGGCCTGTTCCTGGGCCGCGTCGTAGGTCTGGGTGAGCTCTGATGCCTGGCGGTAGAGCGCCGCGATCTGGGCATTCGCCGACGCCACCGGGGCGGGGTTCGGCGCGCCGGGCGCGGGATGGGCCGCGGCGGTGCCGACCATGCTCGCGGCGGCGGCCACGGCGGTCAGCGCGGCGGCTGCGACGGTCCGGCTCCGAGCCGAGAACGCCGGAAGGGCGGGAAGCGCGGGAAGCGCAGCGAACATCGGGGTCCGGGCCCGCTTCGTACTATGATGCGCCATTCTGAAGTGACCTCCGCATCCGGGCACACCCGGCGATACCGGCAGAACAGCGCACGAACCTAGCCCTGGCGGACCTGGGCGGGCAAGACCGCGACACTCGAATAGGCGATTAAGCCACAGACCGGACATCCGCGGACAGCTGCCGACGGCGCCGAATCAAGACGAATCAAACCGAATCAAGACCCTGTGACAGGCGGTCGGCAACCCAAGAAGAGCCCCCAAGCCCCCTCAAGACCGCGCCAACCGATTCAGCAACATAGAAGCCGGCACCGGCCGCGCCCCCGACCGCCGCACCCCCTCGGCCACCTCCCGATCCGACGACACCACCACCACCGGCCGCCCGGCCGGCTCAGCGGCCACCAGCCGCCGGATCAGCTCATCAGCGATCTCCCCCGGCGCCGAGAACAGCACCCGCACTCCCCTGGGCTGCGTCAGCCGCACCGGCCCGTCCAGCGCCGCCCCGTCGAAGACGCACGTCACCTCGGCGCCCGTCCGCGCCGCCAGCGCCGCCAGCCCGCCCACCAGCCGCACCCGCTGCTCGGCCAGCGACAGCGTCGGGTACCCGCTCTTGGTGACGTTGTAGCCGTCCACCACCAGGTGCACCATCGGCAGCGTCAGCATCTGGTCCAGCAGCGCCGGGTCGTCCTTCGCACGGCCCTGCATCGACATGTCCGCCGGCACCACCGTGTCCGGGGCCGACGCCGTGACCGAGTCCGCCGGCCGGGCCTCGGTCGGCGGCAGCGCCAGTTCCCGCTCCAGCCCCTTCACCGAGCCGGAGATGGTGTCCAGCAGCAGCCGCAGCCGCATATCGCCCTCTGAGCGCCCGGAGCGGGCCGAGCGGCGTGCCATCTCCAACGCCGACTCCGCGGCCGCCAGCCGGGTCCGCAGCCGCCGCAGCTCGGCCTCCGCGGCCGACGCCGCCGCACCGGCCGCCGCGCGTTCGGTCTCCAGGGCCGTCTCCGCCGCGCGCGCCGCCGCCTGCGCGCGCCGCATGTCAGCCTCCAGCTGCCGCACCTTGCGCCGCAACTGGTCGCCCTCGCGCCGGGACTCCTCCTGGGCGACCCGTAACGCCTCGGAGGCCGCGCGGGCCGTCTCCCGCAACTCGGCGGCTTCCGCGCTCAGCCGCGCCACCGCGCCCTCGGCGGCCTCCCCGGCGGCGGCCCGCGCGCCCTGCGCCACCGCCTCCAGGGCGTCCTTGACTATCCCGGTCCAGCCCTGCGGCCGCAGCACATACGCCACGGCGGCCACCTCGTGCGGATCCGCGGCGGCCGGCACCACGCCGGCGAACAGGGACTCGGCCAAGTCCGGGGCCGCCTCGCGCACCCGCTCGGCGACCCGGGCCCGGAACGCGCCGTCGCTCTCCAGGGCGGCGGCCATCGGGACCGCGGCGGCCTTGACCCGCTTGGGCGGGGCGAATTTGGCGAACGGCTTCAGCGGCGCCGGGATCTCGGCCGCCGGGAGCTTGCCGAGCGCCTCGGAGGCGATCTCGACCACGCGCTGGCGCACGGAGTCCGGCAGGGTGACGGTGAGCCGTTCGCCTTCCGCCGCTGCGCTCACCTAGCCGGCTCCCTCTCCTGTGACCCCGCGGCTGACCCTGACACAAACTGACACGCAATCCGCCGACCCTATCGGCCCGGACCGGCGCCCGCGCACCAAGGACCCGGCCCTTACTCAAAGGTAGGCCCTCAAGGCCGCGTTTCGGATCTCCCCCACGCGCCGCGATGGGCCATGATGCAACAGTGGTGATCCCGATTCACGACAAGAACCCGGTCTCCCGGGCGCCCGTCGCCACCTACGGTCTGATCGTCGCGAACGTCGCGGTGTTCCTGGCCGGGCCGATCGCCTTCGCCGGCCCGGACCCCGGACCCGCGCGCAAGGCCAGGGAGAACGCCTACCTGTACCACTACGGCGCGATCCCGGCGCAGCTGCTCAGCGGGCACGGCAACCCGCTGTGGCCGGTGTTCACCGCCATATTCGTCCACGCCGGCTGGATCCATCTGCTGGGCAACATGCTGTTCCTGTACGTCTTCGGGAACAACGTCGAGGATCATTTCGGCAGAGCGCACTTCCTGCTGTTCTACCTAGCAGCCGGAGTGGTGAGTACCTACGCATTCGCCTGGGCGAACCAAACTGCTACCGGGCCACTGGTAGGAGCATCCGGAGCGATCGCGGCAGTGTTGGGGGCTTATGCGTACTTATTCCCTTATACGCGGGTAACGCTGTTAGTACCGTTCCTATGGTTCTTACCGCTACGCGTACCGGCGTGGCTGGTCCTGGGCTTCTGGTTCGTGATGCAGCTGCCGGAGTTCCAGCAGACGATAGGCGTGTCCAGCTCCAGCGACATCGCATACTTCGCCCACGTATCGGGCTTCGTGCTCGGACTGCTATACGCGGCCCTGGTCATCGGCCGCGGGCCGAGCGGACCGGCGCGGGTCGAGCCGCTCGCGCCACCGGCCGTACCCCCGCACCTGGCCCCGGACTACCGCACCGCCGACCCGGAGGATCCGTACGGCCAATACCATCGCTAGACAGTCCCGCGAGAAGGAGCCGCTGTGATCACTGCCATCGTTCTTATCAAGACGGATGTGGACGCCATCCCCGAGGTCGCCGAGAAGATCTCGCGCCTGGGCGGCGTGAGCGAGGTCTACTCCGTCACCGGCGAGTACGACCTCATCGCCATGGTGCGGGTGCGTGAGCACGAGCAGCTCGCCGACGTGATCCCGGGCGGGGTGAACAAGGTACCGGGGGTGAGTCACACCGTGACGCATGTGTCGTTCCGCACATACAGCGACCTGGACCTGGAAGCCGCTTTCGCACTCGGACTGGACTGACACCGACACTGACACCGGGCAACACCGTGCCCCGCCTCCCGGATCGGAAGGCGGGGCCCGTGACGCCACGTCATTGTGTCTATGCGGTCGGTACCGTTATACGCCTCAGGCGTCCGGGTCCTCATCGATGAGGAACCCGCGCATCGGCGAGGGCTGCGAAGGCTGCGAAGGCTGGCCGAGCCCGTTCCCGGCCCCCATGTACGGCGGCTGCTGCCCGGAACCCATCGGCGGCGGCATCTGCGGCCGGATCGGGGCCATCGTCTGGGTCAGCGCGGAGGCGTTCGAGTTCGCCCCCTGCGACTGGTACGAGCCGGTCGAGCCCAGACCCTGCCCGTTCGACTGCTGCATCGACGGCTGCATCTGCGACATCCCCGACGGCAGCGACTGCTGCATCGGCATCTGGGGCGAGGACGGCTGCGGCGGCGGCTGCGTCATGCCCGCCGAGCCCAGCTGCGGACGCGGAACCGACGACGCGTGGTGGTCCTCGCCGCCGGAGGCCTCCAGCTGCCGCATCTGCCCGTCCAGGTAGCTCTTCAGCCGCTGCCGGTACTCGCGCTCGAACGCGCGCAGGTCGTCGACCTTGCGCTCCAGCGCCGCGCGCGCGGTCTCCAGCGACCCCATCGCCACGCGGTGCTTCTCCTGGGCGTCCCGCTCCAGGGCGTCGGCCTTGCCGCGGGCTTCGCGCTCCAGGCCGTCGGCGCGGCTGCGGGCCTCGCCGACGATCTTGTTGGCCTCGTTGCGGGCCTCGGCGATGGCCTGGTCGGCGGTCTGCTGCGCCAGCGCCAGGACGCGCGCCGCGGAGTCACCGCCCGGGGCCTGCTGGAACTGCGGGGCCTGGGGCACCGGCAGCGGAGCCGGCAGCTGGGCCGGGACCGGGGCGGGCAGCGGCGCGGGTATCGGGGTCGGCTCCCGGCGCATCGGCACGGGGGCGGCCGCCGCCGAGGCCGCGGCCCGGGTGGCGGCGGCGAGCTTGGCGCGCAGTTCCTCGTTCTCGCGGATCAGGCGGGTCAGCTCGGCCTCGACCTCGTCGAGGAAGGCGTCCACCTCTTCCTCGTCGTAGCCCTCGCGCAGGCGTACGGTCGTGAACTGCTTGTTGTGGACGTCCTCGGGAGTCAACGGCATCTTTCATTCACCTCAGGCGTGGCGTGGTCGTCGGCATTCGCACAGACATTACCCGGTCACAGCGTAGCCGCGACCCGGATCAGCAGTAAGACGATGATCCCCAGGATCATGAACGCCACGTCAAACCCCATCCCGCCGAGCCGCAGCGGCGGGATGTACCGCCGGAGCAGCTTCAGGGGAGGATCCGTGACCGTGTACGCCGTCTCCACGACGACCAGCATGACACTCCGCGGCTCCCACGACCGGGCGAATACCAAAACCCAGCCGATGATCAACCGGATGATCATGCACAGCGCGAACAGGTAGAGCACCCACAGGAGCAAGGCCCCCACAACGCTCATAGCGCTCTGCGGGCGTCAGCTCTGGTTGAAGAAGCCGCCCTCGGCGATCCGGGCCTTGTCCTCGGCCGTCACGTCGACATTAGCAGGCGAAAGCAGGAACACCTTCTGCGTCACCCGCTCCATGTTCCCGCGCAGGCCGAAGATCAGCCCGGCCGCGAAGTCCACCAGGCGCTTGGCGTCGGCGTCCTCCATCTCGGTCAGGTTCATGATCACCGGCACGCCCTCGCGGAAGTGCTCGCCGATCGTGCGGGCCTCGTTGTAGGTCCGCGGGTGCAGCGTGGTGATGCGGTAGGACGCTTCGCGGTCCGCCGACCGGTCCATCGGGACGCTGTACATCACCGGTCCACCTCTCTCGGCTCGGTCGGCTCGCCCGGAGCGGTCCGGCATCACCGTCACGTTGGAAGGCGCCGCGAATGCGCGGCGGTCGTTCTGCGCGACGACGAGCGCGGCGGCGGAGCCGTCGTCGGGCTCGCGGCGCGGCTCGGCCGGCGCGGCAGCGGACTCGCTGTGCTCCGGCTCGTACTCGTCCTCGTAGTCGTCGTAGTACCGCTCGTCCTCGAACCGCTGTTCGTCAGTGAGCCCGAGGTAGACCGCTGCTCTGCGCATCATGCCGGCCATGGTGTTCGCCTCCGGACTGGGCCTGTTACGGCTGTCTTGCTGCTGTCAACGAAATGGGGGGCCGCGCAGTTTCCCGATCGCGGTCGATGATGGGGCGGGCGGTGCGGTCTTCGTCGTATCCGATGTTCGATAGATGCGACGTTACCGGAATCACCGTCTGATACCGAGTATCGCGCTGCCGATCCGCACATGTGTCGCGCCCGCCGCCACCGCTTCCCCCAGATCCCCGCTCATCCCCGCGGAGATCATGGTGGCCGAAGGATGTGCTGATCGCAACCTCAATGCCAGGTCGTGCAGCCGCGCGAAAGCCGGGCCCGGATCGGCTCCCAGGGGAGCGACGGCCATCAGTCCGCCCAGGCGCAGGCCCGGGGCCTCGGCGATCGCGTCCGCGAGCGCGAGCACCTGTTCCGGCCGGGCTCCGCCGCGGGCGACATTTGCCTCCATGGGCTCCGCGTTACCCAGGTCGACCTGCACCAAACAAGTCAGCCCTTTGTCATACCGGAGGGCTCCCCGGGAGAGCGCGGGCACCAGTCGCAGGCGGTCCACGGAATGCACGAACTCGGCATAGGAGGCCACTGACGCGGCCTTGTTGGTCTGCAATTGGCCTATGAAATGCCAGCGCAGTCCCAGCCCGGCCGTGGCCTCGGCCTTGGGTGCGGCTTCCTGGTCCCGGTTCTCCCCGACGTCCAGAACGCCGAGCCCGGCCAGGATCCGGACGTCGGCGGCCGGATACGTCTTGGTCACCGCGATCAGGGTTACCTCGGAGGCGTCGCGGTCGGCCTTGCGCGCGGCGGCGGCGATGTCCTCGCGCACCGCGGCCAGGTTGGCCCGGATCTCCTCGACGCGAGCCGGGTCGGCGGCGCCGGCGGGACTCTGGTCACCCATCGCGCGTCAGTCCAGCCAGACGAAACCGGCGAAGCGCCCGGTCGTCCCCTCGCCGCGGAAGGAGTAGTAGTCCTCGGACTCCTGGGTGCACGCCCGCAGCCGCACCGACTCCTTCAGGTCGATGCCGGACGCCTCCAACTGCGACCACACCCCCTCGGCGACGTCCAGCCCCGGCGTGCCCTGCCGGGTCACCGCGTAGCTGGCCGGAACCTTCTCGGCCACGTCGGCGCGCATCCGCTCGGGGACCTCGTAGCAGAGCCCGCACACCGAGGGCCCGGTGACGGCGATGATCCGCTCGGCGACCGCGCCGCGGGACAGCATCTGCTCGACGGTCGCCGGGATGACGCCGGCCTTCATGCCCGGCCGCCCGGCGTGCGCGCCGCCGACCACCCCGGCCTCGGCGTCGGCCAGCAGCACCGGCACGCAGTCGGCGACCAGCACCGCCAGCGCCAGGTGCCGGCGGTCGGTGACCAGGGCGTCCACGTCGGGGGCCCGGCCCTGCCACTGCGCGGCGGCGTAGGCCACGTCCGCGCCGTGGATCTGGTTCATGTACACGACGTTGCCGGGGTCGGTGAACCCCAGCTCGAAGGCCACCAGCGAGCGGTTCGCCGCGACCGCCTCGGGGTCGTCGCCGACGTGCCCGCCGAGGTTGGTCGCGGTGTACGGGGCCTTGGACACCCCGCCCCAGCGGTCCGAGAACGCGAAGCGGGCGGTGCCCCCGGCGCCCGCCGGACCGGTGTGCTGCCATATCGCCACGGATGCAGGCCCTACTTCAGGAAGTCGGGGATGTCGAGCTCGTCCGCCGGCAGCGGCGTGGGCTGCGGCGGGATCAGGTTGACGGTCTGGGTGTCGGCCATCGGGTCGTACCCGGACGCCGCGCCGACGCCGGCACCCACACCCAGACCCTCAGTGGGCTTGGGCAGCGTGCCCAGCACCTGCTCGCGCATGCCGTCGCGGACGACGGTCTCGTCATCGTAGCGGGTGCCGCCGGCGGCCACGGCGTGCGGGCCGCGGCGCTTGGCCGGCTCGCCGCCGTCGAAGCCGGCGGCGATCACGGTGACCCGGACCTCATCGCCGAGGCCGTCGTCGATCACGGCGCCGAAGATGATGTTGGCCTCCGGGTGCGCGGCCTCGCTGACCAGCTGCGCGGCCTCGTTGATCTCGAACAGGCCCAGATCGCTGCCGCCGGAGATGCTCAGCAGCACGCCGCGGGCGCCGTCGATGGAGGCCTCCAGCAGCGGGGAGGAGATCGCCATCTCGGCGGCGGCCACCGCGCGGTCGTCGCCGCGGGCCGAGCCGATGCCCATCAGCGCCGAGCCGGCCTCGCTCATCACCGACTTCACGTCGGCGAAGTCCAGGTTGATCAGGCCCGGGGTGGTGATCAGGTCGGTGATGCCCTGGACACCGGACAGCAGCACCTGGTCGGCGGCCTTGAAGGCGTCCAGCACCGAGACGTTCTTGTCCGAGATCGACAGCAGCCGGTCGTTCGGGATGACGATCAGGGTGTCGACTTCCTCGCGCAGCGCCGCGATGCCGTCCTCGGCCTGGTTGGCCCGGCGCCGGCCCTCGAAGGTGAACGGCCGGGTGACCACGCCGATGGTCAGCGCGCCGAGCTCGCGGGCGATGCGGGCCACCACCGGGGCGCCGCCGGTACCGGTGCCGCCGCCCTCGCCGGCGGTGACGAACACCATGTCCGCGCCCTTGAGGACCTCCTCGATCTCCTCGGCGTGGTCCTCGGCGGCCTTGCGCCCCACCTCGGGGTTGGCGCCGGCGCCGAGGCCGCGGGTGAGCTCGCGGCCGACGTCCAGCTTGACGTCGGCGTCGCTCATCAGCAGAGCCTGGGCGTCGGTGTTGACGGCGATGAACTCGACGCCCTTCAGACCGACCTCGATCATCCGGTTGATGGCGTTGACGCCGCCGCCGCCGATGCCCGCGACTTTGATGACTGCCAGGTAGTTCTGCGGTGCTGCCACGTCCGACGGCCTCTCCGTGGTGTGCGGTGATCTGTACTGTCCCTTGAACCCCGTGATCACCTTAGTCCCGCCCACGGCGGGCGGGGGCACGGCGGGGTCGTGCGACTGTGAAGTCTTTACAGGACATTAGGTCCCGCGACCTGTGAGGTTCAACGAACACGCCGAAACTGTCGGCAGGTTTTACTTCTCAGCGTGGTCCGACGACTCCCGGGTGATCCGTCTTGATCCGATGAGGGGATTACGTATGTTGTCTGATTGCCCGCACGATCTTAGCCGATCGCCACCCCCGGATTCGAGCGGTCTTTCGAGCGGTCTTTCGGGCATCAGGAGAACGCGGGCGCTGCCGGCGCGCTCAGATCATAGTGCGCCGCCCCCCGGCCGATCAGCACCGTCAGTATCCTCGCTTTGAGATCCGGCTGATCCGGACCGCCCCACAGCACCGTCACCGAATGCTGTTTCGCCGTGGTCGCCGTCATGGTCAGGGTGATGGCATAAGGGCCGGTCGCCGACACGGTGAGCACCCGGGCCCGCAGCGGGTCCGGCAGGGCGCGCAGGGCGGCCAGCGCGCCGGCGACGGTCGCCGCGCGGTCCGCCGGGCGCCGGTCGGCGAACCGCTCCAGGTGGATGACGGGAACCCGCCCCGGGATCGACGCGGCGGTGTCGGCCGTGTCGAAGGCCACGCCGTCGGAGTCGACGATGACGAAGGAGCCGTCCGGGTTCGGCAGCGCGGCGGCCGGCTCCCGCTCGACGATCGTGATGGCGACGGTGTGCGGCAGGCTGCGCTCGACCCACGCCTGTTTCACGCGCGGGATCGCCAGCAGCCGGCGTTTGGCCGCCTCGTTGTCCACGGCCGCCACCGGCTCGTGCGCCGGGATCGCCGCGGCGGCCAGTATCCGCTCTTTGGTCAGGACTTTGACACCGGAGACGGTGGTCGTACGCACGTCGAAGACCTTGGTGTGCCACAGCAGCGAGTAGCCGGCCAGGCCCATCAGCGCCAGGAACACCGTGATCGTCACCGACAGCCGCCGCCACCGGCGCCGGCGGCCCAGCCGGTCCAGGTAGCGCTCGACCAGGACCCTGCTGACCCGGTTCTGGTCGGTTCCGGTGGCGTTCATGGGGTCAGTTTCGCAGATGAGGAGGCGTTACCTCGTCCGGACCCGCCGCCGTGCGCCGCGGTGCGGGGGCCGGGCGTCCGACCGGGCCACGGCGTGCTGTCCCGGCCTATCCCAGCAGCTTGAGCAACCGCGGACCGATCTCGGTCACGTCCCCGGCCCCGACCGTCACCACCAGGTCCCCGGGCCGGGCCAGCGCGGCCAGCCGCTCGGGCACCCGGTCGAAGTCGGGCTCGAAGACGCTCGCCTCGGACGGCAGGCCGGTCTCGGCCGCGATGACGTCGCCTCCGACGCCGGGGATCGGCTGCTCGCCGTGCGCGTAGACGTCCAGCACCACCACCGCGTCGGCGGCGCCGAGGGCCGGGCCGAACTCGTGCAGGAAGGTGTTGGTGCGGAAGTAGCGGTGCGGCTGGAAGGCGGCGATCAGCCGGCCGGCGCCGGCCAGTTCCCGGGCGGCGGCCAGGATCGAGGCGATCTCGGTGGGGTGGTGGCCGTAGTCGTCGTAGACGCGCACGCCCGCGGCCTCGCCGAGGAACTGCATGCGGCGGCGCGCGCCGGTGAAGCCGGCGACGCCTTCCAGGTAGGGCTTGACGTCCACGCCGAGCGCGAGGGCGACGCCGAGGGCGGCGGCGGCGTTGAGGGCGTTGTGGCGGGCCGGGACCGCCAGGGTGAGGGGGCCGTGGCGGTCGGCGCCGCTGATCAGCGTGAACGTCGGGAACCCGCCGGAGGTCCGAAGGTCGGTGACCCGGATGGCGGCGTCCTCGGCGAGCCCGTAGGTCAGGACCCGCACACCGCGCGCGGCGGTGCGCTCGGCGATGGCCCGGGTGGCGGCGTCGTCGGCGTAAACGACCAGGGTCCCGCCGGGTTCGAGCCGGTCGGCGAAGTCCTGGAACTCGGCGCGGACCTGCGCGACGTCGGCGAAGTGGTCCGGGTGGTCGAGCTCGATGTTGGTGATGACGGCGACGTCCGGCCGGTAGTGGGTGAACGTGCCGTCGGACTCGTCGGCCTCGGCGATCAGGACGTCGCCGCCGCCGGCGTGCCCGGACTCCCCGGTGGCGCCCAGTTCGCCGCCGATGACGAAGGTCGGGTCCAGCCCCAGGTGCCGCAGCGCCACGGCGACCATCGAGGTGGTGGTCGTCTTGCCGTGGGTGCCGGAGATCGCGACCGACCGCGTCCCGGGCATCAGCGCGGCCAGCGCCGAGGCGCGGTGCAGCAGCCGCAGGCCGCGGGCCCGGGCTTCGACGACCTCGATGTTGGTCTCGGGGATGTCGGTGGAGACCACGACGGTGTCGACGCCGTCCAGGTTCTCCGGCGCCTGCCCGATCGCGACGGCCGCCCCGAGTTCGCGCAGCGCGCGCACGGTCTCGGTGTCCTTGATGTCGCTGCCGCTGACCGGCAGGCCGCGCCCGAGCATGGCGCGGGCCAGCGGCGCCATGCCGACGCCGCCGATGCCGATGAAGTGGATGCGGCCGAGGTCGGCGGCCGGGAGCACACGCTCCGGGGCCGGGAAGCGGGGGCTGCGGCGCTTCTGCGTGTTCGCGCCGGTATTCACGTGGGTATTCGCGTCAGTATTCGCGTCCTGAGTAGTCATCAACGGTCGCCGTCCTGATCGTCGTCCACCGCGGCGGACTCGGGCCGCGCGGCACCCGCCGCGGCGAACACCAGCTCCACGATCTTGTCGTCCGCGTCCCGGATCCCGAACCGCGCGGCGGCCTCGCTCATCGCCGTCAGCCGCGGCTGGTCCAGCAGCAGCGGCACCACGTTCTCGGCGAACCACCGCGGCGTCAGCGCGGAGTCGTCGACCAGCAGGCCGCCGCCGGCCTGGACCACCGGCGCGGCGTTCAAGCGCTGCTCGCCGTTACCCACTGGGAGCGGCACATACACCGACGGCAGGCCGACCGCCGCCAGCTCGCTGCACGTCATCATGCCGCTGCGGGACAGCGCCAGGTCGGCCGCGGCGTAGGCGAGGTCCATGCGGTCGATGTAGGGGCACGCGACGTAGGGCGGCGCGTCCGGGTCCTCGGCTATGGCGACCGCGTTCTTGTCGCCGTAGGAATGCAGGACCTGGATACCGGCCTCGCGCAGTATTCGCACCGAGCTCTGCAACGTGTCGTTGAGCCGGCGCGCGCCCTGCGAGCCGCCGAAGACCAGCAGCGTGGGGCGCTCCGGGTCCAGGCCGAAGGCCTTGCGCGCCTCGTCGCGCACCGCCGCCCGGTCCAGGGTGGAGATCGCCGGGCGCAGCGGCATGCCGACGCAGGTTCCGCCGGGCATCGGCACCGCCGGGTTGCCGGTGAGCACGTTCTTGGTGAACCGGGCCCCGACCCGGTTGGCCAGGCCCGGGCGGATGTTGGCCTCGTGCACCACGATCGGCCGCTTGGCGCGCCGGGCGGCCAGGTAGGCCGGCAGCGCGACGTAGCCGCCGAAGCCGACCACGACGTCGGCGTCCACCTCGGTGATCACCTGCTGGGCGGCCTTGACCGTGCCGAGCAGCCGGGCCGGCAGCGTCAGCAGGTCCGGCGAGGGCTTGCGGGGCAGCGGGACCGCCGGGATCAGGCGCAGGTCGTAGCCGCGCGCCGGGATCAGCTTGGTGTCCAGGCCCTTGGTGGTGCCGAGCATCGTGACACCGATCGACGGATCGGCCCGCCGCAGCGCGTCCGCGGTGTTCAGGGCGGGTTCGATGTGACCGGCGCTGCCGCCGCCGGCGATCACTACATGCACGCGGCCGATCCTATCGGTCGGCGGGGGTGCCTTCCGGACGCGGCTCGGCGGCCGGGCGGTTGCGGGCGGTGTCGGATGGTTTGGCTGCCGGTCTGGTCGCCGGTCTGGTCGCGGTCTTGTCTGCGTCGGCCGGATCGGCGGCCGCCGCGATCCCGGCCGCGTCCAGCGGCTCCGGCCGTCTCCGGGCGAACGACATCAGCATCCCCACCGCGGTCAGCGACGGCAGCAGGGACGATCCGCCGTAGGACACGAAGGGCAGCGGCACCCCGGCGATCGGCAGCACGCCGGTCACCGCCCCCAGGTTGATCATCATCTGCGCGGCCAGCCAGACCGTGACCGAGGCCGAGACCAGGCGCACGAACGGGTCCGGCGTCCGCAGCGCCATCCGGATCCCGGCGTAGGCCAGCGCGAGGAACAGCGCGAGCACGGTCAGCGTGCCGATCAGCCCCAGCTCCTCGCCGACGATGGCGAAGATCATGTCGGTCTGCACCTCCGGCAGCTGCCCCCAGCGCTGTTTGCTGGCCCCGAGCCCGACCCCGAACCAGCCGCCGCCGGCCAGCGCCTGGAAGGAGTGGATGGCCTGGTAGCCAGTGCCGCCGGGATCGGCGTCGGGGGTCAGGAAGTTGGTGAAGCGGCGCACCCGCGAGGGCCGCATCACGATCGCCAGCGTCGCCAGCCCCACCGCCGAGGCCAACAGGATCGAGAACAGCCGGCCCGGCGCGCCGGCCGTCCACAGCAGGGCGAACACGATCGCGACGATGATTATCGAGGTCCCCATGTCCCCGCCGACCATCACCAGCGCGATGATCACCACGGCCCCCGGCACCAGCGGCACCAGCAGGTGGTCCCAGGTGGTGAGCAGCTTCTCCTTGCGCACCAGCAGGTCCGCGCCCCAGAGCACCAGCGCGAGTTTGGCGAACTCACTGGGCTGCACGGTCAGCGGCCCGATGATCAGCCAGTTCTTGTTGCCGTTGTGCGAGGACCCGACCGCGAGCACCAGCAGCAGCGACAGCACGGTCCCGACCAGCGCCGGGTAGGCCAGCGCCCGGTAGGCACGCGGCGGCAGCCGGGACGCCGTCCACATCAGCCCCAGGCCCAGCGTCGCGGACACCGCCTGGTTGCGGATCGAGGACAGTATCGGCCGGCCGTTGACCAGGTTGTTGACGCTGGAGGCGGAGAACACCTCCAGCAGCCCGATGCCGAGCAGCAGCAGCACCGAGCCGACGAGGAGGTAGTAGGAGGTGAGTTCGAGGTCGAACAGGGATTTCAGGGTGGCGCGCCGGGCCCGCAGGGCGCGCGCGGCGTTCTTCCACGGCGATGCCTGGGGGCCCGCGGCCTGTTCAGTCATGGTGCTTAGGGTAGCCAGGCGGGTGGTGGAGGGGCGTCAGGTGTGCGGGTGGCGCGGGTAGCGGGAAGCGTGTCGCAAAGTTCGTATAGGTTCTCGGGCCATGGAGACCGAGATACCGCCCGAGGCCCAGCGCTTGCACGCCGAGGGCCGGGCCGCCGGCGGCCAGGGTGACTACGACCAGGCGCTGGCACTGCTGGAGCAGGCCGCGACGCTGGCGCCGCAGTGGCCGTATCCGCCGTACGACGCCGCCTTCACACTGCTGATGCGTGGCGACACGCAGAGCGCGCAGGCGATGTACGAACGCGTCGACGCCCTCGCCCCGAGCGGGTTCTTCACCTGCAAGACCACGCTGGACATGCTGCGGCGCGAGCACGCCGGGCAGCTGTTCCCGGGTTTCTCGCGGGCGTTCATCCAGTTGGAGTGGATGACCGATCCCGCGGAGAAGATTCAGCTCCTGCGCGGCATCACCAAGCGCTTCCCGGATTTCCCGCCGGCGTGGCAGGAACTCGCTTCGCTGCTGACCGATCCGGCGGAGAAGATGGCGGCGTTGGACAACGGCTTGGCCGGCAGCCCCGACCCGGAGACCAAGACGATGCTGCTCATCAACAAGGCCGGGATTCACGCCTCAGCCGGTGACATGGCAGCCGCGACGCGGATCTACACGACGATCGTCGAGGATCCGCACGTCACGGCGAGCGGGATCGCATTCGCCGAGTTGTTCTTCAACAACCGGGCTTCTTCGCCGGAGGGTTAGTCCTCCTTGGCCAGCCTCGCCTTCAGCGCCCGCACCGCCTCGGCGAACACGTCGCCGCGCTCGCCGTAGGACGTGAACATGTCCATGGACGCGCACGCCGGCGCCAGCAGCACCGTGTCCCCCGACACCGCCATCGCGCGCGCGGCCTCCACCGCCTCGGCCATCACCTGCCCGGCCAGCTCCGGCCCCGGCCCGCCGAGGTCCACCACCGGCACCTCCGGCGCCCGCCGGCGCAGCGCCTCGGCGACCAGGTGGCGCTCGGCGCCGAACAGGACCACGCCGCGCAGCCGCTTGGCGTGCCGCTGTACCAGGTCGTCGAAGTCCGCGCCCTTGGCCAGGCCGCCGGCCAGCCACACCACCTGGTCGTAGGCGCCGATCGAGGCCGAGGCGGCGTGCGGGTTGGTGGCCTTGGAGTCGTCGACGAAGTCCACCCCGTCGATGGTCGCCACCCACGCGATGCGGTGCGGCTCGGGCCGGAACGCGCGCAGCCCGTCGCGCACCGCCGTGGGCTCCACACCGTAGGCGCGCACCAGCGCGGCGGCGGCGAGCGCGTTGGCGACGTTGTGCGGGGCGTGCGGCTCGACGTCGTAGACGGTGCCGAGCTCGGCGGCGCTGGTGCGGCGGTCGGGGACGAAGGCGCGGTCGGCGAGGATGCCGTCGACGACTCCGAGCATGGACAACCCGGGTGCGCCGAGGGTGAAGCCGATGGCCCGGCAGCCCTCGACGACCTCGGCCTCCTCCACCAAGCGCACGGTTTCCAGATCGGCGGCGTTGTAGACGGCCGCGACCTGGCAGTTCTCGTAAGCGCGGCCTTTGGCGGTGGTGTAGGCGGCGTAGGAGCCGTGCCAGTCCAGGTGGTCCGGCGCCAGGTTCAGCACGACGGCGGCCAGCGCGCTGACCGTCGAGCTCCAGTGCAGCTGGTAGCTGGACAGCTCGATGACCAGGACCTCGAACGGCTCGCCGGCCTCACCGGTCTGCCCGGTCTCCCCGGCGGCCCCGGTCTCGCCGGTCTCCCCGCCTTCCGCGCCGGGCTGCCCGCGCAGCACCGCGTCCAGCACCGGATACCCGATGTTGCCGCAGGCCGCGACGTTCTTCCCGGCCGCCTTGAGCATCGCCTCGGCCATCCGCACTGTGGTGCTCTTGCCGTTGGTCCCGGTGACGACCAGCCACGGCGCGTAGCTCCCGTCGGCGAGCGGGGCACGCAGCCGCCACGCCAGCTCCGCGTCGCCCCAGATCGGCACCCCGGCGGCCTGCGCGGCCGCCACGATCGGCGCGCTCGGCGGCACGCCGGGGGCGACGACCAGCAGCTCGGTGCCCGCCGGCAGGGTCTGGTCGTCCCCGAGCCGCAGCACGGCGCCCTGCGCCTCGGCTCGCCTGGCGCGGGCCGTGGTGGCCTCGTCGGCGTAGCGGTCGACGAGCGTCACGCGCGCGCCGCGTGCCAGCAACGCCGCCGAGGCCGAAAGTCCGACCACGCGGGCGCCCACGACGGTGACGGCGGCGTCGGCGAACTGCACGGGACCTGGGAGGGCGAACTGGTTCATGGTCGGAAGCCTAGTACGCCGGTGGACCGCCGCCCCGGTCACACACGATCATCGAAGCATGACCGATATCAGGGAGATGAACGCTCTCGCCGTGCGCGACAGCATGGACATCGTCAAGCAGGTACAGGTCACGGACCTCACGCGGCCGACGCCGTGCGCCGGATGGACCCTCGCCGATCTCCTGGGCCACATGACCGTGCAGCATCGAGGCTTCGCGGCGGCGGCGCGGGGGGACGGCGCGCAGCTGGCGCACTGGGAGTTCACGGCGGCCGGGGACGACGCCGTCGAGCGGTATCTGGCCGCGTCGGAGGATGTGCTGGCGGCCTTCGCAGCCCTCGATGACGACCTGGAGTTCGTCCTGGATCTGCCCGAGTTCAAGATCGACCCGCCGCGGTTCCCGGCGCGACGCGCCATCGGATTCCACTTCATCGACTACGTGGTCCACGCCTGGGACGTCGCCGCGACGCTCGGCGTCCCCTACGTCCTACGACCCGAGTTGGAGGAGCCGGCACTGGAGGTCGCGCTGGCCGTGCCGAACGAGGACAACCGGTTGGCCGACGGCGCCGCGTTCGTGCCCGCACTGGACGGCGCCGACAGCGGCTCGCCGCTCGACCGCGTCCTGCGGCACCTCGGCCGTACGCCCGATTGGCGCCCGGACGAAGCCGTATAAGCCCCTACCGTCCCACCGCGTACCCCTGCATCCCCCGCGGGTTCGCCGCCGCCCGCACCAGCGCGCGCTCCGGATCCCGCCCGACCACGCACATCCGTCCCAGCGACCAGTCGCCCGAGACCACCACCTCGTGCCCCCGGCTCCGCAGCCCGGACAGGACCGCCTCGCCGAGCCGCGCCTCGGCGACCACGCGCCCCGGGTAGGCGGGCCGCGGGTAGAACGACTCCGGGAAGTGCGAGGTGTGGAACGTCGGCGCGTCGATGGCCTGCTGCAGGTTCATCCCGCCGACCACGTGGTTCAGCAGGAACAGCAGCTGCCACTGGTCCTGCTGGTCGCCGCCGGGCGAGCCGAACGCCAGCACCGGCTCCTCCCCGCGCAGGACCAGCGTCGGGGAGAGCGTGGTGCGCGGGCGCCGGCCGGGTATCAGGGTGCTGGCGAGCCCCTCCTGCAGCCACGTCATCTGCATCCGCGTGCCGAGGCAGAACCCGAGCGAGGGGATCACCGGCGAGGAGTGGAGCCATCCGCCGCTGGGCATCGCCGCGACCATGTTGCCCCAGCGGTCCACCACGTCTACGTGCACGGTGTCACCGCGCGCCGCGCCACCGCCGGCCGCGACCGGCTCCCCGGTCGAGGCGTCGGGCGGCACCGGAGCCGTGTCCGGACGCGTCGGCAGCACCGGGGTCCGGCCGTCCGGCGAGCCCGGCCGCAGCTCGAACGAGGCCTCCGGCCCGATCAGCGCACGCCGCGCGGCGTTGTACTCCGGCGAGAGCAACGTCTCCAGCGGCACGTCGAACCCGTCGCCGTACCAGGCCTCCCGATCGGCGAACGCGAGCTTCGCGCCCTCGACCACACGATGCGCGTACTCGACCGTCCCGGGCACCAAGTCCTGCCCCTGAAGCAGCGCCAGCTGCTGGAGCAGAACAGGACCCTGACCCCACGGCGCCGTCTTGCATACCGTGTGCCCGGCGAAGTCGTACCGCACCGGATCTTCATAAGAGGGCTGCCAGGCCGCCATATCGGCGCCCGTCAGCACTCCGGCGTGATCAGCCCCCGAAGAGTCCCGCCACGCCGTCCGGGCGAAGGCATCGATGGCCTCGGCGACAAAACCCTGGCTCCACGCGGCCAGCGCGGCATCGATCCGTGCCTCGCGCGTGGCACCTGAAGAATTCGCAAGCTTCTGATACGTCTCGGCCAGCACCGGATTCCGGAACACAGACCCGGGCTCCGGCGCCGCACCACCGGCCAGATAGACGGCAGCCGACGTCGTCCAATGCTCCCGGAACATCGGCTCGATGTCCGCGACGCACTGCGCCAGCGCCGGCGTGACCGGATACCCGTCCCGCGCGTATCCGATGGCGTACGCGAGCACGTCCGCCAGCTCCATCGTCCCGTGGTCCCGCAACAACGTGAGCCAGGCCGGCACCGCCCCCGGAACCGCCGCCGCCAACAGCCCCGACCCCGGCACCAGATCCAGCCCCGACGACCGGAAACGCGCCACGCTCGCCCCGGCCGGCGCCACGCCTTGACCGCACAACACCGTCGGCCGCTTGTCGTCGGCCCGCGCGAACAGCAGCGGCAGGTCGCCGCCGGCCCCGTTCTGGTTCGGCTCCACGACCTGCAACACGAACCCGGCGGCCACCACCGCGTCGAACGCGTTGCCGCCGCGCTCCAGCACCGCCATCCCGCTGGACGACGCCAGCCAGTGCGTACTGGACACCATTCCGAAACTGCCACGCAGCTCGGGGCGCGTGGTGAAGGTCTGGTCCATGGTCATCGCCCCGCCCTCAATGCGTCTCGCACCATCGCCGTCACCCGGGGCGCATCGGACGGCGGCACAGCACGCGCAGCGGCCACAGCCCCGACGACCAAC
This sequence comes from Catenulisporales bacterium, assembly GCA_019510485.1. Classification (GTDB taxonomy): domain Bacteria; phylum Actinomycetota; class Actinomycetes; order Streptomycetales; family Catenulisporaceae; genus Catenulispora. The sequence goes on along the minus strand of JAEKKI010000178.1, from coordinate 10,818 downwards.
GCGTGCAGATCATCAACCGTCACATCGGTGCGAACCGCACCGGCCTCCTGTGCTCGCCGCAGCAGTTCGCCCAACTCCTCTTTGAGCGCACTGCCCACGTCACGCGTAACGGCCCGCACGTCGAACCCGTGATGACTCAACGCGTCGGCGAGGTCCATCTTGTCCTGCGCGTAGTCGGTCATGGTCCGGAAGTACGCGAAGAACGCCGGTCCCGGATCCGGCTCCGCCAACGCCTGCCGCACCTCGGCCAACATCCCCTCCAGCCGCCCGACCAGCACCGCCGCCAGCAGCGCCTCCTTCGTCGGGAAGTGCCGGTGCACCGTTCCGGCGCCCACACCGGCCCGCCGTGCGATCTCGTCCAGCGGCACCCCGGGCCCTTCGAGCGCGAACGCCTCGTCGGCCGCGGCCAGGACCCGCTCGCGGTTGCGCCGCGCGTCGGCACGCAACGGTCGCTCAGCACGTGTGGCGGCGGCGGTCTCGGCGTTCACGGTGCTCAGCGTATCCCCCTCGACAACCGGGGCGCACGCCCCGTATTGTCGTCCGACAGGAAACGGGGCGCACGCCCCACTTACCTCTCGACTGGAGAAACCGCATGTCCGAGCCCGTCCGCAGCACTCGCGAGACCATCGAACTACTCCTGCGCACCATCATCGAGGGCGCCCGCGACGATGTCGCCGACCTCTACGCCGACGACGTCGTGATCAGCAACCCCTTCGCCCCGGACGGCGTCCCGACCGAGTCCCGCGGCAACGCCGAACTGCGCGCCCGGATGAAGAAGTTCGCGCAGTTCCTGGACTACACCGCTGTCAAGAACGTGAACATCCACGAGACCACCGACCCGCAAATCGCGGTCGTGGAGTTCACCATCGCCGGCACGCTCGTGCCTACCGGCGAGGCGTTCGAGATCCCGGCCATCAACGTGATCCGTGTCGTGGATGGTCTGATCACCGAATCGCGCGACCACACCGACGCGGTCCGTACCGGGAATCTCCTCGAGAAGATCCAGGCCGCAGGGGGCTGATCCGCGACGCGTGACCGGCGGCGGCCCGTCAGCGCGCGACGAGCCGCCCCAGGCCGGCCCGGTACTCGGCGGTCAGGTCCTTGGGGAGCGTCCAAGGTGGAATCCGGTTGCCTCTCACCCGAGACGCCCACACACCACCCCCGCCCAGACCGGACGCTTTTCGGACGCCCTACTCCCCTTCGAGCTCCCCCTCAAGCTCCAAAAACACCCGGCGCAGCCCGTCCAGCGTCTCCGCCTCCGGCTCGGCCCACAGCCCGCGCTCGGCGGCCTCCAGCAGCCGTTCGGAGATCCCGCGCAAAGCCCACGGGTTCGAGCGCTCCATGAACGCGCGGTTGGTTTCATCGAACACGTACGTCTGCGCCAGCTGCTCATACATCCAGTCGTCCACCACGCCGGCGGTGGCGTCGTAGCCGAACAGGTAGTCGACGGTCGCGGCCAGCTCGAACGCGCCCTTGTAGCCGTGCCGCTGCATCGCCGCGACCCAGCGCGGATTGACCACGCGCGCCCGGAACACCCGATGCGTCTCCTCGGCCAGCGTGCGGGTGCGAACGGCCTCCGGCACCGCCGAGTCGCCGACGTAAGCCGCCGGGGAAGCGCCGGTCAGCGAGCGCACCATAGCCACCATGCCGCCGTGGTACTGGAAGTAGTCGTCGGAATCGACGATGTCGTGCTCGCGGTTGTCCTGGTTCTTGGCCGCGACCTGGATGCGCCGGAACGCGCTCTCCATGTCGCCGCGCGCCTCGCGGCCGTCCAGACCGCGGCCGTAGGCGTAGCCGCCCCAGACCGCGTACACCTCGGCGAGGTCGGCGTCGGTGCGCCAGTCGCGGGCGTCGATCAGCGGCAGCAGGCCGGCGCCGTACGCTCCCGGCTTGGAGCCGAAGACGCGGGTGGTGGCCCGGCGGCGGTCGCCGTGCGCGGCGGTGTCGGCGTCGGCATGGGCGCGGACGTAGTTCTCCGACGCGGGTTCGTCGAGGTCCGCGACCGCCTGGACCGCGTCGTCGATCAGCGCGATGACGTGCGGGAACGCGTCGCGGAAGAACCCTGAGATGCGGACCGTGACGTCGACGCGCGGCCGTCCGAGCTCGGCCGCCGGCACGATCTCGAAGCCGGTGACCCGGCGCGAGGCGTCGTCCCACACCGGACGGCAGCCGAGCAGGTGCAGGATCTCGGCGATGTCGTCGCCCTGCGTGCGCATCGCCGACGTGCCCCAGACGGTCAGGCCGACCGAGCGGGGGTATTCGCCGGTATCGGCCAGGTGACGCGCGATCAGCGATTCGGCGAGGGCCTGGCCGACATCCCAGGCGTTGCGCGACGGGATGGCCTTGGGGTCCACGGAGTAGAAGTTGCGGCCGGTGGGCAGCACGCCGACCAGGCCGCGCGTCGGGGCGCCGGAGGGACCGGCGGGGATGTAGCGGCCGTCGAGGGCGCGCAGGACGTTGGCGATCTCGTCGGTGGTGCGGGCCAGGCGCGGGACGAGTTCGGTGCCGGCGAAGGCGAGGACATCGGCGACCGGTTCACCCTGGACCGCCTCCGGTGTGCCGCCCAACACCTCGACACAGACCTCTGCGATCCTCGCCGGATCCCAGTCGCGCTCCGCGAGACCTGACACCAGGCGCCGCGCCACGTCCTCCAGCATGTCGACCGCGTCCGAGGCCGACCGGGCCGGCAGGTCACCGGCCAACGACCGCAGGGCTTCGGGGATCTCGACCGCCGCTCCCGGCTCGGCCAGCAGCACCTGCTCGTCCAGGCCGACGAACGCCGCGATCGCCTGCCGCAGCCCCGGCACCGCACCGCTCACACCCCCGAACACCTGCTTCGCCCGCAGCACCGCGAGGACGTCGGCGACCAGCTCCTCACCCTGGGGAGCCCGGCCGAGGATGTGCAGGCCGTCGCGGATCTGCACGTCCTTGATCTCGCACAGGTAGCCGTCCAGGTGCAGCACGAAGTCGTCGAAGTCGTCGGCCTCCGGCTGTTTCTCGACGTCTCCGTGCAGGAACGAGGCGAGGTCGTGGTGCAGTTGGGCGGCGCGGATCAGGGTCCAGATCTGCGCGCGCACCGCCGGGGCCTTGTCCGGGTCCAGCGCGGACACGGTCGCGTACTCGTCCAGCAGCTGCTCCAGTTTGGCCAGCTCACCGTAGGTGTCGGCGCGGGCCATCGGCGGCATGAGGTGGTCGATGATCGTGGCGTGACCGCGGCGCTTGGCCTGCGTGCCCTCGCCGGGGTCGTTGACGATGAACGGGTAGACCAGCGGCAGCTCGCCGAGGACCGCGTCGGGAGCGCAGGACGCTGACAAGCCGAGGCCCTTACCGGGCAGCCATTCCAGCGTCCCGTGCTTGCCGAGGTGGACGACGGCGTCGGCGCCGAACGACCGCTCCAGCCAGCGGTAGGCGGCCAGGTAGTGGTGGCTCGGCGGCAGGGCCGGGTCGTGGTAGATGGCGATCGGGTTCTCGCCGAAGCCGCGCGGCGGCTGGATCATCAGCAGGACGTTCTCGAACCGGAGCGCGGCCAGGACGATGTCGTCGCCGTCGACATACAGCGAGCCGGGCGGCTCCCCCCAGTGCCGGCGGATGCTCTCGCGCAGGTCTTCCGGCAGCGCGGCGAACCAGGGCTCGTAGTCGCTCAACGGTACGCGTGCGGGTGCGGCGGCGAGCTGGTCCTCGGTGAGCCACTCGACGTCGTGGCCGCCGGCGGCGATGAGGCGGTGGATGAGCTGGTCGCCGTCTTCGGGGAAGTCGCCGACGGCATAGCCGGCTGCGCGCAGCGCGGTGAGCAGGCGGACCGCGGAGGCGGGCGTGTCCAGACCGACCGCGTTGCCGATCCGGGAGTGCTTGGTCGGGTAGGAGGACAGGACCAGGGCGATCTTCTTGTCCTGGTTCGGGATCGCGCGCAGAGCGGCATAGCGGTAGGCGATGCCTGCCAGGCGCGCGGCACGTTCCGGGTCGGCGACGTAGACGGGGATGTCCGCCTCGCCCTTCTCCTTGAAGGAGAACGGGACGGCGATCAGGCGGCCGTCGAACTCCGGGATCGCGACCTGCATCGCCGCGTCCATCGGGGTGAGGGCCGCGTCAGAGTCCTGCCAGGCTTCCCGGGAGGAGGTGAGGCAGAGTCCTTGGATGACCGGGATGTCCAGCGCGGCCAGCGCGCCGACGTCCCAGGCGTCCTCGTCGCCGCCGGCGCCGGCGTCCGCGGCGTGCGCGCCGCCGCCGGCCAGGACGGTGACGACGAGTGCGTCGCAGCGTTCGAGCAGCTCCACGAGGCCGTGGCCGGCGGCGTCCGACAGTCCCCGGAGCGAGCCGCAGTAGACCGGAAGCGCGTTCGCACCGCGGACCTCGAGGGCGTCGGCGAGGGTGCCGACGAACGCCGTGTTGCCCGACAGCTCATGCGCGCGATAGAAGACGATGCCGATGGTCGGGCGACCGTCCCGTTGCGCGCGATCGCCGTGGACGCCGAACTCCGGCATCGCGGTGGGCGCTTCGAATCCCTCACCGCCGCCGAGCACGGTGTCGGTGAGGAAGTTCGCCAGCTGCACCAGGTTCGCCGGTCCGCCGGCCGTGAGGTAGTTCAGCGCGTCGGCCGCGACTCCGGCGGGCACGGTCGACAACGCCATCAGCTCGGCGTCCGGCACCGCCTCGCCGCCGAGCACGACGGCCGGGATACCGCTGTTGGCAACCGCGTCGACGAGCCACCGCCAGGTGCGGTGGCCGCCGAGCAGGCGCAGGACCGCGACGTCGGCGTCGGCCAGGAGCGGGGCGAGAGCCTCGCCGTCCAGGCGCGCGGGGTTCGCGGTGCGGTAGGGGGCGCCGGAGGCACGGGCGGCCAGGAGTTCGGTGTCGGCCGTGGACAGCAGGAGAACGCGCGCGGGCATGCGCTGGCACTTCCTCTCGCGGAGTCCGCGCTCCGCCTTGGGGGCGATGGGGTGGACGGCAGGCAGTTCCTGGCTCGCGGCTCCCGGCGGTCGGCTGCGGGAGTTCGCTCACAGTTGCGGGACAGCACCCGATTCGCACGGGCTTCCTGGATCTGGCGTCCGGGGACAGTGTGCCAGATCGGCGGGGGTGTGAGGGTCAGGCGCCGGTACGCCGGCGGGGCCCGAGGGCCTTCGCGACACGCACCGCCGCGACCGCCGAGACCACCCCGACCGCCCCCGACAGCACCGAGGCCCGCCGGATGTCGGCGACCCGGGGCGCGGGACCTGAGCCCATGACCGGCCGGTGCTCGACGACGTCACCGTAGGTGTTCGTACCACCGAGCCGCACGCCGAGCGCGCCGGCGGCCGAAGCCTCGCAGCGACCGGCGTTGGGGCTGGGATGGCGGGCCCCATCGCGTCGCAGCGCTCTGAGGGCACGCAGCGGACTTCCGCCGACGACCGGCGCGGCGGCGACCGTGACGGCGCCGGTGAAGCGTGCCGGGATGTAGTTCAGGACATCGTCGAGCCGCGCCGCGGCCCATCCGAAGTTCCGATACTTCGCATTGCGGTACCCGACCATCGCGTCCAGCGTGTTCGACGCCCGGTACGCGAGCAGCCCCGGAACCCCCGCCACCGCGCCCCAGAACAAGGGCGCGACCACCGCGTCGGACGTGTTCTCGGCCACCGATTCCACCACTGCGCGCGAGATCTGATCGGCATCCAGGTTCCGAGGATCGCGACCGCACAGGTGTGGCAACCGCGTGCGGGCAGCGGCGAGGTCGCCGTCGCTCAGCGCGGCACCGATGATCGACGCCTCGCGCCGCAACGACGCGCCGCCGAGCACGGCCCAGGTCGCCGCGGCGGTCACCGCTGTCTGGGCCAGCGGCCGCCGCCCAAGCCGCTCCGCGGCGACACCCAACGTCGCGGCTCCCGACACGAGCGCGCCCGCGTATGCCACGCCGGCGGCCCGAGAGTCCGCGTACATGACCTTGCGCAAAGCCGATGCGACCCGCCCGAAACCGGCAACCGGATGCCCGCGCCGCGGATCCGCGAAGTACCAATCCGCCGCGAAACCGAGCGCGAGCCCCACGGCCCGGGAAGAAGATCGCATGGGCACAACCTATCGATCCGGCGCCGGTGCGCCGTCCGCCACAAAGAGTGACGCCCTTGTCAGAATATTGTTATACTCGCGGGCCGGGAAGGGTGACGGTGGCGCCGGGCCTTGGCCCGGCGCCACCGTCCGTTCGTCACAGGGTCCGTTCGGCCAGCTCAACCAGGGTGCGGATCCGCGGTTCGCCCGCCGACCGCGCCGCGATCAGCTCGCGCGGGCCCCCGCGCACCCGCCAGCTCTTACCGTCGCCGTCCTCAACCCACCGTGCCAACGCCCGCACCGGAATCCTGATCGGGACGGTCGCGCTCTCCCCCGGCGCGGCAAGCGTCGACCCGAACCCGACCAGCCGCTGCGGATCGGCCCCGTCGGGCCCCTCTCCGGCGAGATAGATCTGCACCACTTCCCGCCCGATGCGCGCGCCTTCATTGCGGACGCGCACCAGCACCTCGACATCGCCGGTGGCGGTCGCCTTGGCCGTCATGTCCTCATACGACCAGCTGGTGTAGCCCAGCCCGTGGCCGAACGGGAACGCCGGAACCGTCCCGGCCTTCTCATAGCCGCGATATCCGAACATCGAGCCCTCGGAGTAGCTGATCTTCCCGTCCACCGGCCGCGTGGACAGCACCGGCGCGTCCGTTTCCACGTTCGGGAACGTGGTGGGCAGCCGCCCGGCGGGCTCCACCACACCGGTCAGCGCATCAGCGATCGCATAGCCGCCTTCCTGGCCCGGGAACCACGCCCACAGCAGCGCCGGCGCAATGCCGCGCCACGGCATCTCCACCGGCGCCCCGGCGTTCACCACGACCACGGTGCGCGGGTTCACCTTCGCCACCTCCCACACCAGCTCGTCCTGGCGCCCCGGCAGCTTCAGGCCGACCCGGTCGAAGCCCTCGGCCTCGATCTCATCGGTGGTTCCGACCACCACGATCGCCACATCGGCTGCCCGCGCCGCTTCGAGGGCCGCCGTGAACAGCTCGTCAGCACTCTGCCGAGGCGCGCCGTGGTTGAGCCCGAACACGGCGAACGGCAGCGCCGGGTCGACGTACGCTACGACCTCCGCGCGAACCGTCCCCGTTTCCAGTTCCGTATCGACACGATGCTCCGGCGGCTTGACCAGGCCCTCGACCATGTCAGCGCCCTCACTGGGGTTCAGCGTGACATCCACGGACGGCAGCCGGCCGACGGTCAGACGGAACCTGCCGATACCGGAGACAGAGAACTGGTGTGTCCCGGAGGAGGCGATCGCGATGTCGGCCCGCACTCGGATACCGCTCGTCCCTTCAGGCAGACCGCCCATGAACGTGAAGCGCGAAGCCCGGCGCAGCTCACTGCCGAGAACCGCCCCGGAGGCGTCCAGGAAGTCGACGCGCAGTCCCGGTTGCCCGGTATCGGGATCGATCGCCGTCTCCGTCGTGATCGGCGCCAGAAGGCGCTGCGTGACGGCACCCTCGGCGTAGTCGACCGTGACCGCCGGACCGAACGCTTGCGCGATCGCTGCCAGAGGGCTGATGACGTGCGTCGGATTGACGTGCGCGGAGCCTCCACCCTGCGCGGTCAGCACCGACGCGTTCGGCCCGATCACGGCGACCCGGGACACCGAACCCGGATCCAGCGGCAGCAGCGGCCCCTGACCGGTGGCCTCGTTGCGCAGCACGACCATGGCCCGCGCGGCGATCTCCCGAAGCTGTGTCTCAGCATCCTGCGGGGTGGTGACCGGCGCCGGGGCCTCGAACCCTTCGAGATAGCCGGTACGCGCGGCCAGCCGCAGAACCCGCAGCACCTTGTCGTCGATCACGGCCTCAGAGACCTCGCCCTTGTGCACCGCCTCGACCAATGCCTCACCCCACGGCCCCTGCGGTCCCGGCATGACGACGTCCAGACCGGCGTTGGCGGACGCGGCGGTGGAACGCGTGGCGAACCAGTCGGATACCACAGCGCCGTCGAAACCAAGATCGTCCTTCAGTAAGCCGGTGAGCAGTTCCGCATGCTCGGCCATGCTCACGCCGTTCACAGAGTTGTAAGCGGCCATCACCGACCACGCGCCGGCCTGCACCGCGGCCTCGAACGGCGGCAGGTAGACCTCGCGCAGGGTCGCTTCGTCGAACAAGGCGTCATAAGTCAGGCGATCGGTCTCGGACTCGTTGCCGATGTAGTGCTTGACGGTCGAGGCCACACCCGCGCCCTGCACACCCTCGACGAAGCCCGCGGCGATCTGCGCCGCCAGGATCGGGTCCTCGGAGAAGCACTCGAAATGCCGACCGCCCAGCGGACTGCGGTGCATGTTGACGTTCGGCGCCAGGTGCCAGGCCACGCCCTTGTCGCGGGCCTGCGCACCCATGAGCGATCCGGCGCGCCGGACCAGCGCGGGATCCCAGGTCGCGGCCAGCGCTGTGGGGTTCGGGAACAGCAGCGACGTGTCACGTTCGTCCCAGGTGGTTCCGCGCAAGCCTGCGGGTCCGTCGGAAAGCAGGATTTTGCGCAGCCCGATCTCCGGGGCCTCGGGCAACGACCAGAAGTCCGCACCGGTCAACAGGGCGACCTTTTGTTCCAACGTCAGACGGCCGACCAGGGTACCGAGGTCGGTCGGCTTCTTCTCATCCATGCAGCAGCCGTACCCGCCGTGGCGGCAGAACACCCCAAACCCGCGTCATACATCTCTCTTAAGGCAGGAATTCCCAGCTCGGTATCGATCACGAGCGATCTGATCGTCGGAACTTTCCCACCCTGCGACGCGGGAAGATGGGCTTCGCCCCAGGCCTGACACCCAAAGCGCCGCCGACAAAACCGGTAGCCTCTACCCATGCACAAGGACCTCCTAGACTCCCCGCCGCCGACCCTGCTGCCCGATGACGCCCCGGTGCGCGAGGCGCTGGCCGCGGGCACCGCGCCGGCTGAGGTCGCCGCAGCGCATCCGGCGGTGCCGGCCGGGTGGGCGGCGCTGGCCGAGGCCGCGCTGGCCGCCGACGACTCGCTGGCCGGCTCGGTCGCCGCGTACGCCTACGCGCGCACCGGCTATCACCGCGGCCTGGACCTGCTGCGCCGCAACGGGTGGAAGGGCCACGGGCCGGTGCCGTGGTCGCACGAGTCCAACCGTGGTTTCCTGCGGGCGCTGAACGCGCTGGGGCTGGCCGCTGAGCGGATCGGCGAGAGCGAGGAGGCCGAGCGGTGCGCGACGTTCCTCGGGGACAGCGATCCTGAGGCTTACAAGGCGCTTCGCGGCTAGAGCCGGTAGCAGCTCGCCGTAAGGCAACCGTTCTCGCACACTTGAGCGTGCCCGGTGGGCAGCACTTCCCTAAAAGTATCCTTAGGGCATGGCTGATGACCTGGTGCAGAGGGCAATGAGGCGTGACCTGTCCGGCATGAACCTTGCCGGACTGGTCCGGATGTCCTTCGAGGTAACTCCGAAGAAGACCACGAACACGGACGCCGACGGGACGGCCCGCTGACACGACGCGCCGAGGCCCGATGGCAGGGCGCGAGATCATCAACCGGGACGAACAGGTGAAGGACTGTCGCCGGCTGCGCCTTCACGGAATCGTGGAGGCCGCCAGGGCGGAGTGAGCTTGTCTTGATCGTCGCGCTAAGCGCACGAGCTGATGAGCAGCTCTGGCGGGCTCAGATCGATCTACGCCGTTGACATGGGGCAGCAGCGGATTTTGCTGATCCGGTGTTCCGGTTCCCGGAGCTAGAGGTGGATACTGGCGTTGCACTTCGGCATCGCAGACATCTGTCATAGCTCTGTGGGGGACGCGTGGAAACCGCGAAGGCTTCGGATACGAACTCGGACTCTAGTTGCCAAGATGAACGCGGGACCTGGCTCGCGACGCTTCGCCGGCTCAAAGAGAACTGCCAGTTCGACGAGTATCGGGACGCCGTCGTCGGAAGTCGGTTCGCTGACACCGCTGTCGGGCACCTTGAGTTGGCCAGACTCGAGCTACATCGCAACGAGCCCGAGGCTGCGCTTGCACTGCTAGACGAGCTCGTCGGACGCGAGCCTGACTTCGCTCCCGCAGCCGCGTGGCGGATAGCGACACTAGACCGACTGTCCCGTTTCGACGACGCGCTGAAGGCAGCTGATGCTGCCTTGGACCGTCATCCAGATAGCGTTGACGTACGTGTATCGATCGCTCGCCTACACACGGGCCGAGGACGGGACAGCGAGGCGCTAGTCGTGATCAATACGGCGCTGGAGCTTGGCCCTGCGGACACCGGTGCGCTGATATGGCGGACAAGGATTCTTACGTCTTCGGGCCGCCAGTCCGAGGCTGAACGATCGGCACGGGAAGCGTTGGTAGCGTCGCCTTCGGAGCAGCGTCTTCTCACGGAGCTTGGCTTGTTGCTCAGGGGAGACGATCGCGTTGCCGAAGCCCTTGCCGAATTCGAGCGGGTGCTAGAAATCGACGCCTTCAACGCGCGAGCGCTGGAGTGGCGAGCAACTGCCCTGCGTGAGCTCTTTCGCCGTGATGACGCTGAGGCCGCAATACTCGCAGCGATCGCCCTCCGGCCACTTGTCCCCGCACTGCATCTGGAGTTGGGACACACACTCAAAGATCAAGGGCGCTACGACGAAGCGCTAGCTGCTATCGATCACGCGATCGACCTATGCCCCAGTAGCCGAATTGCTTTTGAAACGCGAACAAGGATTCTGCGGGTACTGCGGAGATGGTCCGACGCAGAGGATTCCGCACGCAACCTTGTACATAGCTTCCCGCGTGTTCGGAACGCCTTCGTGAATCGCGGGTGGGTCTTCCACTTTCAGGATCGCAACGAGGAAGCCCTTGC
>JAEKKI010000177.1 GCA_019510485.1 Catenulisporales bacterium | reverse complement strand
CGAATACTTCTGCCGACCGGTGTGCAACGCGTCGAGCAGGTCCGCACGGTCGACGCCCAGCGTCTCCGCAGCCGCGTACAGATAAAGCCCATGGCCGGCCTCGTCCTGCACCTTCGCCAGCAGAATCGCCTTACGCCGCAGCGAAGGCGCCCGGGTGAGCCAGTTCCCCTCCGGCTGCATCCCGATAATCTCGGAGTGCGCGTGCTGCGCGATCTGCCGCACCAACGTCTTGCGGTACGCCTCCGGCATCCAGTCCCGCGGCTCGACCCGCTCGTCGGCGGCGATGAGCTCGTCGAACCGCGCCTGCAACTCCTGCTGACCCGAGCCCTCTTCCATCCTCGCCTCGGCCGCCACGGCACCCACCTCTCAACCGACCGAACGTTCGGTTCAATGATCCCGCCGCGGCGGCGGTGCTGTCAACAGCGCGGTTGTTGTGCCGGGCCGCGATATTCGCCATCTAGCCATGCGGTCGATCATCGCCGGAGCGATGTGGCGTTCTCGTCGATGGTTCGGACGAGCTAGCCATGCGGTCGATCATCGCCGGAGCGATGTGGCGTTCTCGTCGATGGTTCGGACGAGGGCGTCTGGACAGCAGCCGTAGGCGTGAGCGATGTCCGCGGCCGTGCTACCGCCGTCCACCGGCAGCGGCGTCGGATCTCAACGCCGCTGCCAACGATCATGGCAATCCGTCACCAGCCACAAGAATCCTGGCCAGGCACAGCAAGAAACCTCACTCCGCCCGCGTAAGCACCCGCGCCCCGTCCTCCGTAATAGCGATCGTGTGCTCCGAGTGCGCCCCACGCGAGCCGTCGCTGAAGCGCAGCGTCCAGCCATCGGGGTCCGTGAAGATCTCGTTCGACACCGCGGACCACCACGGCTCCAGCGCGAGCGTCAGCCCCGGACGCAGAACCAGGCCGCGTCCCGGCCGGCCGACGTTCGGCACGTGCGGGTCCTCGTGCATGGTCCGCCCGAGGCCGTGGCCGCCGAACTGGACGTTGACCGGGTACCCGTGCGCCGCGGCCACAGCCCCGATCGCCGCCGAGACATCGCCGAGCTTCGCGCCGGGGACCGCCGCGGCGATGCCGGCGTCCAGGGCGGTGCGGGTCGACTCGACCAGCCGGACGTCCTCCTCACGCGGCGTGCCGACGATGACTGTCCGAGCCGAGTCCGCGACCCAGCCGTCGATCGAGACGGCGAAGTCCAGGGACAGCACATCGCCATCGCGCAACGTGTACTTATACGGCATCCCATGCAGCACCGCATCGTTCACCGACAGGCATATGACGTTGCGAAACGGGCCCCGGCCGAACGAAGGAGAGTAGTCCCAGTAGCAGGACTCCGCACCGCGCTCCTTGACGCGGCGGCGGGCGCGCTGCTCCAGGTCCAGCAGGTTCACGCCCGGACGGGCCAGCTCGGCCAGCTCGGCGAGGACCTCGGCGACGAACCGGCCGGTGACCGCCATCTTGTCGATCTCCCGCGGCGTCTTCAGCTCGATCATCGGGCCGTCTCCAATCGCTGTGCGGGCAGTGCCGACCGCCAGATCTGTTCGCCCTCGTCGTCCAGTACGCCGCTCGGGGTCAGGCCGATCCGCTCGGCCACGCGCGCGGACGCCGCATGTTCAGGATGGATGTGCGCACGGACCTCGGTCACGCCGCGTTCCCGCAGCCAGGCGACCAGCGCCGAGGCCGCTTCGACGGCGTAGCCGCGGCCCTGGAACGGCGCACCGACGACCCATGCCACGTCAGCGACGCGCCCGGAGCCGGCCCCAGCACTCACCGTCGCCTGCACCGTCCCCACCGCGACACCGTCCCCGACACGCCGGGCGATCCAGTTGTGCCACTCCTGCGATCCATCCGCAGAGCCACCCACAGCCAAGCGCTCATACCGAGCGCGCAAACCCTCCACATCCGGCGGCTCGCCGCCGATGAACGCATACAACTCCGGGGCAGCCAACACCGAGACCATGTCGTCGGCATCCGCCGCCGTAAGCGGCTCCAGTAGCAATCGGGCAGTAGTCACATGCTCTTTCAACACGCTTGCATGCTATGCGCCAGAGAATGTGAAGAGCTTCCGCGCATCGATGCGCACGCCGACTCCGCCCTCGATCCCGTCCATCCACTCCTGGAAGGCGGGCCCCTGCTTCGGAAGATAGAAGTCCAGCATCGCCTGCCGCAGATCCGCACACTCCGGCCCGTGCAGATCGAACAACTCGGCCCGCCCATGCGCCGTCACCGCCAGCTCCTCCCCCGGCAGATACGTAGCACTCACCGCCGGCCGCGCCCTCAGATGACGGATCCGCACCGCATCCGCCCCAGAGCTGAACCACCAAGCGCCGTGCAAGAAGTACCCGTCGAACGGACCGGTCAACGGACGCCCGTCGGCCGTGACGGTCGCCACAGTGATGAGACGCATCCCTGACAGACGTCGCACCAGCGCAGCGGCGTCCACCCGACGCTCATCCGTAATGATTTCCCTCATGTGCGGCCCGGCCGCGGCGGCGCTTTCGTCGAGCAGAGCCTGCAGGTCGGCAAGTTCTTCGGGAGTCTCCAGCATCCACCGAATATCCCAGCCCAGACCCACAACCCCGCCGTCGACACACAGGCCGCTCACCCATCCGACGCAAACGTTCCGGACTACCCCCGGAGTTGCAGCCGCATTCGCATCGTTACACACCTGTAACCCGCGGAGTTGACACGCGCCGCAGGGCAAGAGGATCCTCGTATTCCGTTAGGACACCTCGTTCGGTGAGGCGTCTTCACGGACAAAGGCCACTGATCCCATCGGTCGAGAGACCCTCCGGATCAGGACAGATCTCCTCGGCTTAAGGGGTGATCCCAAGTGGCTGCGCAGCTGACGCTACGCCGTGAAGTGCCGAAGCTCTGACGAGAGAGGTGGCCGGGATCCTCCCTGCCGCTGCCGTGCAGCACATCGCATACGGCGCGGGCACAGCGGGAGAGCCCCCGATGTACCTCTCGCGGGTGTCAGCAGGACCGTGTTCACCAGACGTGGACGCGAGGGACACCGGCGCTGCGGCGCCACGACGGCGAGGGAGGTGGTCAACGATGAAATCCGGAAGTAGTTCGGGCCACAGTCGGCCCCACATCGAGCACCACCCCATCCACCGTTCGTCCCTCGGCGCGCGCTGACCGCACCAGCAACCCGCTTCCGCATCCCCACCCGGGCGCCCGGGCCATCTCGGCCTGCGCGCGCCTCGGGGCGGATCACCGCGCGCCGCCCGACCCGCCGCCACGACCAGGCAGCAGGGGGTGTTTCCACATGACCACGGCAATGCTGAACACCGACGTCCGCGAACTGCGCCAGACCAGCCAGCTCAACCAGAACAGCGCAGTGCTCGACGACGCGCACGTCGGCGACATCAAGGGTGCGTTCGGCACCATCGCCCTCGACGACCACGGCGCCGGCCGCGGCCTGTCGGCCAAACTCAAGACCCTGCTGGCGATCGTCGGCCCCGGGCTGATCGTGATGGTCGGGGACAACGACGCCGGCGCCTTCGCCACCTACGGCCAGGCCGGCCACGACTACGGCACCCGGCTGCTGTGGACCCTGCTGTTGCTTGTCCCGGTGCTGTACGTGAACCAGGAGATGGTGCTGCGCCTGGGCGCGGTGACCGGGGTCGGGCACGCCCGGCTGATCTTCGAGCGGTTCGGCAGGTTCTGGGGCGCGTTCAGCGTCATCGACCTCTTCATCCTCAACGCCCTGACACTGGTGACCGAGTTCATCGGCATCACGCTGGCCACCGGCTATCTCGGGCTGCCCAAGGTGCCGTCGGTGCTGATGGCGGCGCTGGTGATCGTGGCGGCGGCGATGACCGGCTCGTTCCAGCGGTTCGAGCGGATCGCGCTGGCGCTGTGCGCGGGCTCGCTGCTGCTCGTCCCGATTTCGATCATGGCGCATCCGGGCGCCGGGGCGATGGCGCACGGCTTCACCACCCCGGTCCTGCCCGGCGGCTCCGGCCACCTGACCGCGGTGATGCTGCTGGTGATCGGCATCGTCGGCACCACGGTCGCGCCCTGGCAGTTGTTCTTCCAGCAGAGCTACGTCATCGACAAGCGCATCACGCCGCGCTTCATGAAGTACGAGAAGGCGGACCTGTGCCTCGGGATCGCCGTGGTCGTGGCCGGCGCGGCGGCGACCATCGGCCTCGGCGCGGTCGCGGCGGCGCACCTGCCGGGGCCGTTCACCAATGCCCGCGACGTGGCGCGCGGCCTGTCGGCCTACGGCGGCCGGGTGCTCGGCGACCTGTTCGCGGTGGCGCTGCTGGACGCCTCGATCATCGGCGCCTTCGCGGTGTCGCTGTCCACCGCCTACGCGATGGGCGACTGCCTGAAGATCAACCACTCGCTGCACCGCGGCGTGAAGCAGGCCAAGGGCTTCTACGCCGTCTACGCCGGCATCATCGCGCTGGCCGCGACGATCGTGCTGGTGGCCAGCGACCACGTGCAGGGCGTGCTGACGGTCGGCGTGCAGGCCCTGGCCGGGGTGCTGCTGCCGTCGGCGTCGGTGTATCTGCTGCTGCTGTGCACCGACAAGGCGGTGCTCGGACCGTGGGCGAACGGCCGCCGGACCACGGCGTTCACCTCCGCGGTGATCGCGGTCCTGGTGGCGCTGTCGCTGGTGCTGACCGGCTCGGTGCTCAAGCCGGACATCACCGCCGGGCAGATCGAGGCGATCCTCGGCGCGTGCGCCGCGGTGGCGCTCGCGATCGGCGCCGGAGCGGGCATCAAGGCCCTGATGGCACGGCGTGCCCCCGGCTACGTCGCCGACGTCGTCGACCGCTCCCGACGCGACGACTGGCGGACGCCGCCGCTGGGCCGGCTGGGCCAGGCGCAGTTCTCGCGGACGCGGCGGGTAGCCCTGGCGGTCCTGCGGGCGTACCTGGCGGTGGCCACCATCCTGGTAGTCGTCAAACTGGTCACCATGATGTTCGGGCACTGAGAACCGACGGCGTCCTGGACAGCGGCCTCACCGCCGCTCCAGGTACGCCTCTTCCAGGTCCAGCTGATTCAGCACCCGCCGATAGACCTCGTCGTTGATCTCCCGCGTGTCCCGCAGGTGCTCGACAGCGGCTCGCTCGGCGTCCAGCATCGAGCGCCGCGCCTGCTCGACCGCCTCGGCCCGGGCGCTCGGGCCGCCGGCGGCGACGGCCCGCGCGTAGCGCTCGGCCTTCTCGCCGCGCCACAGCGTCTGCTCGCGCATGCGGTCCACGGCCGGGTCCGGCAGCGATTCCTCCAACTCCTCCAGGCGGGCCAGCCCCGCGGCGGCCGCGGTGCCCATCGCGCCGCAGTAGGCGAAGGCGTCCGCGGTCTCCTCAGCCACAGCCTCGACGCCGAGCTTGCGGATCAGCGGCGGCAGGGTCAGGCCCTGGACGATCAGCGTCGCCAGCACCACGAACAGTGTCAGGAACTGCACGAGTTCGCGATCCGGAAGCGGCTCCCCGGAGTTGGTGGTCACCGGGATCGACAACGCGGCGGCCAACGAGACCACACCGCGCATACCGGCCCAGCTGACCACGAACAGCAGCCGCTGGGCCTGGCTCTGCGTCTCGGTATATCGCTCGACGATCTCCGGGGTGCGGAACTTGTGCGTCAGGGAACTGCCGAGGTAGCCGAAGGTGTAGACGCCGCCGAAGCGGGCCGCCACCACGATCCCCAGGGCCGCCAGGCCGTATCCGATCAGCCGGCCCGCGCTCCAACGGTCCACATCGCGCAGGATCGGGATCAGTTGCAGACCGATCAGTGCGAACACCGTGGCCTCCAGGATCTCCACGAACACGTCCCAGACGGCGGTGTCCAGCATCCGGGTGGCGTAGCCGGCCCGCACTCTGCGGTGGCCGAGGTAGAGCCCGAGGATGACCACACCCATCACGCCGGAGACGTGCACGGCCTCGGCGGTGATGTAGACGACGAACGGCAGTATCAGCGAGATGGCACTCTCGGCGTGCGGATCGCGCATCCGGAATCGGATCGGGTCCCACGCCATCGCCACCACAGCGCCGATCAGGATGCCGCCGGCCGCCGCCAGTACGAAGCGGCCGAGGGCGTCCAGGAACGTCACCGTCTCCCCGGCCGCCGCGGCCACCGCGATGCGGAACGCGGTCAGCGCCGTGGCGTCGTTGAACAGGCCTTCGCCGACCAGGATGTCGACGGTGCGCCGGGGCAGGCCCAGGCGCCGGGCGATGGAGATGGCCGCGACCGTGTCCGGCGGCCCGAGCACCGCGCCGAGCACGAACGCGACCGACAGCGGCATCTGCGGGATCAGCAGGTGCATCGCGAATCCGGCCAGCAAAGTGGTGACCAGCACCATCGCCACGGACAGCACCAGGATCGCCGACCAGTTCTCGCGCAGCGACGGTACCGAGGTCTCCACCGCCGCCCGGTAGAGCAGTGGCGGCAGCAGGATCATCAGCACGAACTCGGGTTTGAGGTCGTAGTCCGGGATGAACGGCGCGATGGAGACCACGATCCCGACGACGACCAGCACCAGGGGCCCGCTGAGATCCAGGCGCCGCGCGAGCGCGGAGACCACGACCGAGAAGAAGGGGACGCCGAGCAGGAACAGGAGGTGTTGCGCCGTCATGCCACCCGATCATCCCAGGTAGATCGGTCCAGCGCCGTGACACGCGATCCACGTCGCGGCGCATTACGCCCGGTTTCGCCCGATTTCCGATACCGGTGACCGCCCTCAGCGCGTGCCGTTGCAGTAGTACGCGACGCCGTTGAAGTACTGGTTGTCCCAGAAGTACAAGTCGGCCCAGGTCTGCGTACCGGCGACGCCGTCGACGCTGAGCTTCGGGTACGGCGGCGTGCCGCCGGGCGACTTCACGGTCGGGGAGTTGTTGCAGGACTGGAAGCTCTTCATGGCGGACTGCGTGTCGCTGCCCCAGACGCCGTCGATCGCCAGCGGCTTGATGCCCAGCATCGACTTCTTCAGCAGGCACTGCGCTTGTTTGACCGCGTTGCTGTTGCTCGAACCCTGCTTGATCGTCGGCATCTGCTGCGGCGGCAGGTCCAGGTAGGTGCAGTCGGTGGACGGCCGCGGCGCCGCCGTGGACTTGGTGCCGGCCGGGGTGCTCGGCTTGGGTGCCGGGGCGGTGGTGCCGGGCTTGGAGGTGGCCGGGGCTGGGGCCGGGGCGCCGGTCGTGACGGGGTTGCCCGGTTTGGTGCCGCCGGTGCTCTTTCCGGCCGGGGCGCCGGGGGTCGAGCCGGGGGCATGGGCCGCGGGCTGGGCCGAAGTCGCGCCGGGGCCGCCGGGTATGTCGGAGCTGGCGACGGCGCCGCCGCCGGGGAGGGTGTCGCCGTTGGGCTTGCCGCCGGTAGCGGAGATGGCCGAGTCGTCGCCGGGGCCGCTGTCAGTATCGGAGGCCGTCGTCGAAGTCTGAGAACCGGCGGCCGAGCCGCTGTCGTGTTTCGAGGAGCCGCCGCTCATGACCGCGACGGCGCCACCGATGCCGACCACGGCGACGATCGCGAGGGCCGAAGCGATCAGGGTCTTGCGACGGCGGCCGGCGCCGGGGCGGTCCGGGCCGCGGTCATCGCCGAAGCCGTAGGAGTCACCGGTGCCGCCCGAGCCGTCGGGGAGCGGCATGCCGTACGGTGACTGCATCGGAGGCGGTACGGGCTGGTCGGTCGGCGTCATCGGCGGCACGGGAGACCGGGACTGGCCGGGCTCCTGCGGCCCGGTCTGCGACTGCGGGTCCCGGGGCGTCTCCCACGGTGGGTAATGATCGGCCGAACTCATGACCGCTTATCGTAACGGCGCCCGGCGAGGGGGTCCGCTCCGGGTGGACAAAACTCTCGTAAAGCGGCCATGACCCGCCACCGACGCCTGAACCTCGGCAAACGTGTTGTGGCGGGACCTGCGACAGGAGGATCATCGTCACCATGACGCTGCCCCGCCAGCGCCCTCAGGGGCCTGCCACCCGACCGGCTCCGATCCGCGACGGACTGCCCGATGGACTTCCCGAGGAGCCGCCGGGCCCGATCCCGTCCCCGGACCGGAGCGAGTCCGGCGATCCCTGGAGCCGTGTGCCCTTCCGGGTGACGGTGGACGATTCCGACACCCCCTACGACGTCGTCGACGCGCTGTTGCTGACCCCGTTCACCACCGGCGCGCAGCCCCACGCGCGCCACTCCCGCCTGGACGCGCTGCGTGAGGACGCGACCCTGGTCCCGGCCGAGGGCGAGGTGCTGCGTTCGGTGGTGGAGGACAAGCGCGAGTCCTGCCTGACCGCCGGCCCCGGCTGGACGGCGCGCTCGGTGCGCTGGACCAGCGGCGGCGGGGAGGTGACCGTGGTCGCCGAGACCGCGGAGCTGGCCACGAAGATCCTGGAGCAGGCCACCGACGGCGTCGCGGCCGAGGAGGAGCCGGAGGAGGAGAAGGTCTCCGTCGGCTTCTGGTACGCCGCCCCGCAGCGCGGCCCCTACCGCACGGTCCGCACCATCACCGCGGAGCCCTG
This sequence comes from Catenulisporales bacterium, assembly GCA_019510485.1. Lineage (GTDB taxonomy): Bacteria > Actinomycetota > Actinomycetes > Streptomycetales > Catenulisporaceae > Catenulispora. The sequence continues at coordinate 38,400 of JAEKKI010000177.1, read as the reverse complement.
GGAGGCGGTCCGCAAGAACTACTCGGCCTCGGCCGCGGCCGCGCTCGACCGGCTGATGGCGGTCCGCCGCACCGAGGCCGCGGGTCGCATGATCCTGCTGCACGGCGCGCCGGGCACCGGCAAGACCACCGCCCTGCGCACGCTGGCGCGCGAGTGGCGCGACTGGTGCCAGGTGGACTACGTCCTGGACCCGGACGCCCTGTTCTCCTCCCCCGGCTACCTCATGGAGGTCGCGATGGGCGTGGAGTACCACGGGCACGGCGACGAGGACGAGAACAAGCGGCGCTGGCGCCTGCTGCTGCTGGAGGACTGCGACGAGCTGATCCGCGGCGAGGCCAAGGCCACCAGCGGCCAGGCGCTGTCCCGGCTGCTGAACCTCACCGACGGCCTGCTCGGTCAGGGCCGCGACGTGCTGGTCGCGATCACCACCAACGAGAACCTGGCCAGCCTGCACCCGGCGGTGATCCGGCCGGGCCGCTGCCTGGCGCAGATCGAGGTCGGCCCGCTGCCCCGCGCCGAGGCGCGGGCCTGGCTGGAGCTCGAGGGCGCCGACCCGGCGAAGCTGACGCCGGGCCCGGCGACGCTGGCCGAGCTGATCGCGGCGCGGGACGGGAACGAGCCGGTGGCCGCGGGCGGCAGCGACGCGGGGACCGGGTTGTATTTGTAAGGGGAAGCGGCGGCGGCCGGCGGATCCGGCCGCCGCCGCACCCGCCGCGCCGCCCTTTACCGGCGCGGCCTCACCCGCATCGTCCGCGGCAGCCCGAACCACGCCAGCACACCCGTGTCGAACCGTGTCAGGCTGCTGATCCCGCTGCCGGACAGGGTCAGCGTCAGCAGTCCCGCGGCATGGCACCGGCCGTCCGGGCCCAGGACATACACGCCGAACGCCGGGCGGCCGTTGGCCCGCGTCGGCTCCAGGTGGAACCGGCGGCCGGAGGTGAACAGCGAGGCCAGGAAGCCGGACACGGCCGGCAGTCCTTCGTACTCCAGCGGCATCGGCGGCATCGACATGAAGGCGTCGTCGGTGAGCAGGGCGATGACCGCCTCGACGTCGGCGGCTTCGTAGGCGGCGACGAAGCGGGCCACGATCGCGGCCTCCCGCGGTGAGCCCGCCGCCGGCTCGGCGGACTCCGGATCCGTGCTCCGGCGCCGCGACAGCCCGGCCCGGGCCCGTTTCAACGCGCTGGTCACGGCATCCAGCGTGGTGTCGAGGATCTCGGCGGCCTCGGCGGCCGGGAAGCCCAGCACGTCGCGCAGGATCAGCACCGCGACCTGGCGCGGCGGCAGCGTCTGCAACGCCGTCACGAACGCCAGCGACATCGCCTCGTTCTGCTCGTACCGCGCGTCGGGGCCCGGTTCCACCTCTATCAAGTAAGCATCCGGATACGGCTCCAACCACACCACCTCTCCCAACCGTGTCGGCTCCGGTGGTTGGTAGTCGGCGAAGTTCCACGGCGCGGCGAGGCGCCGTTCCGCCGCGCGCCGCGCGTTCAGGCAGCGGTTGGTCGCGATCCGGTAGAGCCACGTCCGCAGCGAGGCCCGCTTCTCATAACCGGCCAGGCCCTGCCAGGCCGACAGCAGCGTGTCCTGCAAGGCGTCCTCGGCGTCCTGGAACGACCCCAGCATCCGGTAACAGTGGACCTGCAACTCCCTGCGGTACGGCTCGGTCAGCTCGCGGAACGCTTCGCCGTCGCCAGCGCGCGCTAGGGCCAGCAGGTCGTCGGTCAGCAATGTCACTCCCACTCCGATGTGGACACCGGCCGCGCGCCGGACTGGGCGGTCGGCGGACGCCCAGTCCGCGCCCGGGCCGGGGTCGACATCGTCGGCGGCCGATTCCCGGCGGCCACGAGCAGAGCACGAACAGCCGAAGGGGAGCCCGACATGATGCTTCAGGACAAAGTAGCGGTGGTCTACGGCGGTGCCGGCGCGATCGGCGGGGCGGTCGCGAAGGCGTTCGCCGCCGAGGGGGCGCGGGTGCACGTCACCGGGCGCTCGCCGGCGGCGGTCGAGATGGTGGCGAAGGACATCGCCGCACGGGGCGGCGCGGCCGAGGCGGCCGAGGTCGACGGGCTCGACGAGGCGGCGATCGAACGGCACCTGCGGGATGTGGTCGAGCGCGAGGGCCGCGTCGACGTGTCGTTCAACGCCGTGGGGATTCCGGACGCCGAGATCCTCGGGACGCCCCTGACCGGCATCGGCGCCGAGCAGTACCTGCGGCCGGTTCTGGCGTATACGAGCTCGTACTTCTACACCGCGCGCCTGGCCGCCCGGCACATGATCCCGCAGGGCTCCGGCGTGATCATGACGGTCACCGCGCTCCTGTCGCGCAAGGGCACGACGCTCAACGGCGGCTACGGCCCGGCGCAGGCCGCGAAGGAGGCGCTGACCCGCGATCTGTCGGCCGAGCTGGCGCCGAAGGGCATCCGCGTGGTGGGCCTGCGGCCGCACGGGATCCCGGAGGCGGAGTCGATGCGCGAGGTCTACGCCGCCAAGGCGGGCCCGCTCGGCGTGACGTGGGAGCAGTTCCAGGACTTCCTGGCCGCCGACACCCACCCGCGGCGGGTCATGGTCGTGGACGAGGTGGCCGCGGTCGCCGCGTTCATGGCCTCGGACCGCGCCGGCGGCATGACCGGGACGACGGTCAACCTGACGATGGGGAGTCTGGACGACTGACGCCCTCGCGGACGCGCACCGTGCCCGGGCGTGGGTGAGGCCCGCCCGGGCACGGTGTGCTTTTCACCCGGTGAGAGGTCCGGGTATGGCAGTACCTTGACGAGTGCCGTCAGCGCTAGTGCCGCACGAAGTTCGGCCGCACGTCCACCTGCTCGTAGTACCGGTGGAACACCGCGGTGGATCCGCTGGACAGCGGCGGCACGATCCACGACCACTCGGCCGGGCAGCCGCGCCCGGCCCGCGCTTCCTTGTCCAGGTGCGTCAGGAACCGGTGCGACTCGGTGTGGTGGTCGGCGATGGTGACGCCGGCCTGCTCGTAGGAGTGCAGCACCGCGAGGTTCAGCTCGACCAGCGCGCGGTCGCGCCACAGAGTGCGATCGCTGCCGGTGTCCAGACCGAGGTTCGCCGCGACGGTCGGCAGCAGGTCGTAGCGGTCGGCGTCGGCGCGGCGGTCGCGCAGCCGCAGCGTGCGCCAGTACAGGCGGCCGATGCAGCGGGAGGAGTTGCGCCAGGCGACTCGGACGCCGTATTCGAGTTCGGCGAAGGTGTGGTCGTGGGTGCCGTCCGCCTCGATCGCGGGGGCCACGGCCCGGCGGCGTTCGGGCAACTCTGTGATGCGGTTGAGCTCGGTGTAACACGCGTGTAGGAACTCGTCGGCTTCTTCGATCAGGGTTTCGGACGTGGGGATACAGCGGCGCCTAGTGTCTCCGTAACCGGTGGCGGTGGGAGACGGGCGGGATAATCGAGGAGTGGACGAACCGCGCGGTAAGTCGCCCGACGGATCGGCGGCCCCGACCGGGTCCGACGACCCGGGCCCGCCGTCTGTGCTGTGCGCGGGGCGCTTCTGGCGTATCGCGTGATGGAACACAGGGATGACCCCCTACGCTCGGTAGTCGGATGCAGAGCGTCATCTTATGTCTACAACTAGTGTTCGCGTACTACTGATTGCGAGGAACCCGTTCCGATGTGTACTTACCAGACGTTCAAGCTGGCGGTGAGCGGAAGCGGGAAGGGCCCTGACACGTGGATCCGGGTCACCGAGGCCAGCGTCTACTACGACCATCCGGTGCACGCGACCGACGAGCACACCTTGAACATCGACCTGCGCAACCCCGAGCGCGGTCCCTCAGCGCGGATCGCCGTCGAGCTGTCCGCCCAGGCGGCCTACGACCTCGCGCAGGCGATCCTGACGGCGCTGGAGAGCGTCCCGGAAGGACTGCTGCCCGATGGGCTACTCGCTAGGACATCCCACGTCTAACCTGGACACATGGCCGCAGGTAGCGCAAGTGCGAGGACCGACACCGCGAGTGTCTACGACTACGTGGTCGTCGGAGCCGGATCGGCCGGTGCCGTGGTGGCGGCCCGGCTCTCGGAGGATCCGGGCTGCCGGGTGGCGCTCCTGGAGGCCGGGCCCGCCGACCGCAACCCCCTGATCCACATCCCGGCGGCGTTCTCGGAACTCTTCGAAAGCAAGGTGGACTGGGCCTACCGCACCGTGCAGCAGCCGACGCTCGGCGGGCGGCGCGTCTTCTGGCCGCGCGGCCGGATGCTCGGCGGCTCGTCGTCGATCAACGCCATGATGTGGGTGCGCGGGTTTCCGGCGGACTACGAGGAGTGGGCCAAGGCGGCGGGGCCGTCGTGGGGTCCGGACGAGATGTTCGCGACGCTGCGCCGGATCGAGGCGTTCACCGCTTCCCCGGACGGCGCGGAGCACGGCACCAGCGGCCCCGTGCACGTGACGGACCAGCGTTCGCCGCACCCGCTGACGTCCCGTTTCCTCGAAGCCTGCGATGTACTCGGCAGGCCCGGGGTGCAGACCGCCGTGACCCAGCACCGCGGCCGGCGCTGGTCGACCGCCGACGCCTACCTCAAGCCCGCACGCAACCGGCCGAACCTGGTCGTGTACACCGGCGCGCTGGCCACCCGCGTGCTGTTCCACAACCGCCGCGCCACCGGCGTCCGCTACCTGGACGGCCGCCGGATCGGGTCGCTGGCGGTCCGCCGTGAAGTGGTCCTGTGCGGCGGCGCGGTCAACAGCCCGCAACTGCTGATGCTGTCCGGGATCGGCCCGGCCGAGCAGCTCCGGCAGCGCGGGGCCGCGGTCGTCGTGGACGCCCCCGAGGTCGGGCGCAACCTGCGCGACCACCTGGCCTCCGGGCTCGTAGTCCGCGTCAAGGACAGCAAGACCCTGATCAGCGGCCGCACCCCGGCCGGGTTCGCGCGCTATCTGGCCCGGCGCGAGGGGCCGCTTTCGTCGAACGTCGGCGAGGCGTATCTGTTCACGAAGTCCGACGCCGGGATCGACCAGCCGGACCTGGAGCTGATCTTCGCTCCGGTGGCGTTCCTCGACGAGGGGTTGACCCGGCCGCGGGAGCACGGTTACACCGTCAGCGCCGTACTGCAGAAGCCGCTGTCCAGCGGCACGATCACGCTCTCCTCGCTGGATCCGGCGGCCGCACCGAACATCGATCCCGCGTATCTGTCGGATCCGGACGGCCGGGATTACGCGACGCTGATGCGCGGTATCGCGTTGTGCGAGCAGATCGCCGCCACGCCGCAGCTCGCTCCGTACGGCGACGGCTATCTGCTGCTGCCCGGTATGTCCGGCCCGGAACTGCACGACGCCTCCATCCGCCGTTACGCCCAGACTCTCTACCACCCGGTCGGCACGTGCCGTATGGGCCTGGACGCCGAGTCGGTCGTGGATCCGGGGCTGCGGGTGCGCGGCGTCGAGGGGTTGCGGGTGGCCGACGCGTCGGTGATGCCTTCGATCATTCGGGGCCACACCAATGCTCCGGCGATCGCGATCGGTGAGAAGGCCGCCGACTTGCTGAAGGAGGCGTCGTGATCGGAGTCCGGTCGGGGGTGATGCCGGAGCCGGGATGATCGCTACGATGCTCGCATGCGCGACATCGCCGTCTTCAGCGGAAGCGCCCACCCGACCCTGGCCGCAGAGATCTGTACGCATCTGGCGACGCCGCTGAACCCCGTGCGCGTCAGCCGCTTCGCCAACGACTGCCTGGAGGTGCAGCTTCAGGCGAACTGCCGGGAGCGCGACGTGTTCCTGGTGCAGCCGCTCGTCGCTCCGGTGCAGGAGCATCTAGTGGAGTTGCTGATGATGTGCGACGCCGCGCGCGGTGCCTCGGCGGCGCGCATCACGGTCGTGGTACCGCATTACGCCTATGCGCGTAGCGACAAGAAGGACGCGCCCCGGATATCACTCGGCGGGCGCCTGGTGGCCGATCTGCTGGTGGCCGCCGGCGCGGACCGGGTGTTGGCGATGACCCTGCACTCGCCTCAGGTCCACGGGTTCTTCTCGATTCCCGTGGACCATCTGCATGCGCTGCGGGAGTTGGCCAAGCACTTCCGCCACTACGACCTGACGAATACGACCGTCGTCTCGCCGGACCTGGGCAACGCCAAGGAGGCGGCGGCTTTCGCGCGGTTGCTCGGGGTGCCGGTCGCCGCCGGGGCCAAGCAGCGCTTCGCCGGGGACAGCGTCGCGATCAGCTCGGTGATCGGGGAGGTGCGGGGGCGTGACGTCATCGTGCTCGACGACGAGATCGCCAAGGGCAGCACCGTCATCGAGCTGCTGGACCGGCTGCGTGAGCTCGGCGTGCGCAGCGTGCGGGTGGCGTGCACGCACGGGTTGTTCGCCGCCGGGGCGCTCAAGCGGCTGTCCGACCAGCCGGACGTGGTGGAGATCGTGTGCACCAACACCGTGCCCACGCCAGGCGGGGAGTCCCGCGAGAACACCGGCAAGCTCGCGGTGCTGTCCATCGCCCCGGCGCTGGCCGAGGCGATGCGGCGCATCCACAACGGCGAGTCCGTCAGCGCCCTGTTCGAAGGGCCCTGACAACCAGCGGGCTAGGACAGGTGCTGCTTGTAGAAGGCGAAGATGCGGTCCCAGGCGTCCATCGCGGCCTCGGCGCGGTAGGAGACCCGGTTGACGTTGAAGAACGCGTGCCCGGCCCCCTCGTACGTCTTGAAGTCGTAGGTCTTGCCGAGCTTCTCCAGCGCCTCGGCCAACTGCTCGATCTCCGCCGGCGACGGGTGCGCGTCGTCGCCGCCGAAGTTGCCCAGCAGCGGGCAGGACAGGCCGGGCAGGCGGGATTCCAGCGACGTGGCGCGCAGGCCGGCCGAGGCGGGGCTGTCGGACATGACGAACGCGCCGTAGTTGTCGACGGCCGCTTGCAGATCCAGCGCGCACGCCGCGAGCAGCGCCTGCCGGCCGCCGGAGCAGTAGCCGATGACGCCCACCTTGCCGTTGGCGGTGGGCAGCCCGCGCAGATACGAAGCGGCCGAGTCGACGTCGGCGATCAGCCGCTCATCCGAGACGCCGCCGGCGGCGCGGACCGCGGCCGCGGCGTCCTCGTGCGCGATCCCGGGGCCGCCTTCACGGCTGTAGAGGTTGGGCACGACCGCGTTGTATCCGTGCACGGCGAAAGTGCGCGCGAACTCGCGGGTCGCCTCGTCGTACCCGGGCAGGTGGTGGACCAGCACGACGCCGCCGCGCGGGGCGTCGTCCAGCGGCACCGCCAGATAGGCCTCGATCTGCGCGCCGTCGCTCCCCGCGTAGTGGACGGTGCCGGCCTGGATGGCGTTCGTCATGGCGATTTCCATACGGGACATATTCGCACCCTCACTGCGGAGACAGAACGTAGGCGCGGACCTCGATCGAGACCGCGCCCCCCGATCGGACGCGCTCGGCCCCGGCGTGCCAGGCGTTGGGGCCCATGCCGATGACCCGGGCGACCTCTTCGGCGCTCAAGGTCGGGGTACGGCGAAACGGATGCTCCGACTCGACCCGGAACCGTCCTGCGAACTGCTCCCGCAGCCGCTCGGACTTACGCTCGTCGACCGCGAGCAACCCGTACTCCTCAACCAGCTCCCTGAGATGACCCGCCTCCGGGACCACGACGATCGCCCGGCCGGCCGGATGCAGCACCCGCCGCATCTCGTGCGCGTTCCGCGGCGCGAAGACATTGAGCACCACCGCCGCGGCCCGCCCCCGTACCGGCAACCCGCCCCACGCGTCGGCGACGACCGCGCCGATGCGCGGATGGGCTTTGGCGGCGTGGCGAGCGGCGTGCTTGGAGATGTCGAGCGCGATACCCGGCCGGTCGACCGCGTCTAGGACTCGGGCCAGGTAGTAGCCGGTGCCGGCGCCCAGGTCGAGGATGCAAGTGCCGTGCTGCTGAGCGGTTTCCTCCGCTGCGACGGCGACCTCGGCCACCGCGCGATCGCTCTCGGCCGCCAGCGCCGCGACCAGGTCCGCGATCCCGGCATAGTGTCCGGCGGCCAGGAAGGCGGCGCGGTCGGCGACCATCGCCGGGGTGTCCGCGGTCCCGGCCGATCCGGCGCCGGTGAGCAGCGAGACGTAGCCGGGGCGGGCGATGTCGAAGGCGTGGCCCTCCTCGCACAGGAGCCGGGATGGCGGGTCGGCGGCGTCTGCGGCGTCGGCGGCGCCGTCGGCGATCAAGGCCGTGGCGCAATGCGGGCAGGACAGCCAGTCCAGGACGTCGGAGATCACCCCCATAGTGTGACGGAATCGCAAGGGCCACCCGGGAACAGCGGAGGCCGCCTCCGCGTTGCTACACTTGAAACGCGATACAACGCGTCTCGCGTGCCGCAGCCGAGAGGGATGAGCCATGGCCAGACAATCGATCCGATACGACGGCGCCCGCGGCCCCTCGGCCAAGCCGCTGATCGTCCTCACGATCCTCGCGGTACTGCTGCTGGTGGCCGTGCCGATCTCGATCCTGGTCGCGCTGTTCATGGTCGTCTTCGGACACGTGACCGGCGGCTTCGCACTGATCGGCGTCACCCTCCTGGCCGCCATCGTCTCGGTGGTCCTGGCCGGCGCCAGCGGCATCCGGCACCTGCAGCGCGTCGTGGAGCACAAGTCGTTCCGCGTGGTGCAACTCGGCCGCCGCGAGTACCACTACGAAGGCGACAACTGCGGGCACGACCACTCAAACGACGAGATCCGCATCGTCTGAGCGCGGTTGCTTCGGCGTGCCGAGACGGTCACCGCGAGCGGTTCGGTTGTCATCGACGCTGCTGCCGAGGCGGTTCCGGCTGTCCCCTGAAGCCGGTTCCTGGAACGTGGTCGTGCTCCGCGGGTGACTGTTGTCGGGGCTGCCCGCTAGCCTGCCGCCATGCAGCCCACGCTTACCGGCATCGGCCTGATCACCGAGGACGTCCTGGCGCTTGCGACGTTCTACGCGGAACTGCTGGACACGACGGTCGACGGCGATGAGCGCTTCGCGACGGTCAAGGCGGGTGGCGCCGGGCTGGGGTTCTTCTCGATGGCCGGGATGGAGCAGATGGTCCCGGGATCGATGGCCGGGACCGGCAATGGCCGATTCACCATCGAGTTCAGCGTCGACGACGTCGACGCCCGGTACCAGCGGCTCGTAGCGGCCGGTGTCACGATCGCCAAGCCGCCGACGACGCAACCGTGGGGGCGGCGGTCGGTGTGGATCCGGGACCCGGACGGGAACATCGTGAACTTCTACCAGGACATCCCCGCGCCGAGCACGGCCTGAGAGCAGCCCACTGGCGGATGCCCAGCCGTCAAGGTCGCTTGCCCGCGTGGTGGTGCCGGGTCGGCCGGTTCCCTCGCTCCCACTCACAGTCGCCTCTGCGGCCGCCACCCTCCACATCGACCCGGTCGCTCTCCGAGCCGGCCCCCGGCTGCCCTCTGGATCGTTTCCCGCTGCCCTCGACGGACGCTGCTATATCGAGCACGTAAAAAGTACCCTCCGGCGTTGTCAGGGCCTTCACCCAAATGGCCGCCGACATCACCTCACGCCGGCCACGTCTCCCGCACCCAGGCGTGCCGCGGGTCATCGGTGAACGCCATCGAGCGCCGCGGGCCGCGGTGCTGACCGGCCAGGACGTTCAAGTAGTACAGATCGTAGCCGGGCATGGCCATCGACGGGCCGTGGTACCCGTACGGGATCAGCACCACGTCTCCGGCCGTGACCTCACGCAGGACATCGATCTCGCCAGCAGCTGAGGAGTACACGCGTTGGTAGCCCGGGCCGCCTTCGTAGTAGTAGATCTCCTCTTTAGCGGTCTCGACCACGGTTCCGTCGCCCTCGACGTCCTCGTCGTGCTTGTGCGGCGGCCAGGACGACCAGTTGCCGCCCGGTGTGATGACCTCCACCGCGAGCAGGCGGTCCGTATCGAAGGACTCCGGCGTGCAGAAGTTGCGCACCGTGCGGGTGGCCGGGCCGGCGCCGCGTTGCTCGATCGGTACCGCTTCGCGGGGGGCGTAGCGGAAGGGGAGGTCGGTCTCGGCGCGGGCGGTGGGGATCGCCACGCGGCAGTGACCGTCGGCGGCGGTCATGGTGACCGTGGTGTCGCGGGGGATGTAGGCGAAGTCGGTGGCTTCGGTGAAGACGTCTTTGCGGCCCTGGAGCAGGAATTCGCGGGAGCCGACGCGGACTGTGCACGTTCCGATGAGGGGAACCACGAGTGCCTCGTCGGCCGCGGTGACGAAGCGATGGGTGCCGGCGAAGGTCACGGTGCGCAGACCCGCATAGCGCCAGCCGGCTGATTCCGGGGTGATTTCGACGTCTGTCATAACTCTGCCGCCTTCCATTCATTGATTAGCAGGCACGGTTTTGTCGGTCAACCTGTTGTCCTGACAAAGTGACCGCAGCATACTGAGGCCCATGGGGATCCGACCGCGGATCGAGGTGGACCGCTCCTCGCCGATACCGCTCTACTTCCAGGTCGCCGAGCAGATCGCCGAGGCGATCCGCAGCGGGGAGCTGGCGCCGGGCGATCAGCTCGATTCCGAGGTGCAGATCGCTGAGGCGCTGGGCCTGTCGCGGCCCACGGTACGGCAGGCGATCGGGCATCTGGTGGACCGCGGAATGATCGTGCGGCGGCGGGGTGTGGGCACCCAGATTCTGCCGATGCCGGTGCGGCGCGAGATGGAGCTCACGAGTCTGCACGACGACCTGTCCCGCGCCGGCCGCGCGCCGGGCACCGACGTGTTGCTGCTGGCGCGGGTGCCGGCCGAGCCGGAGGCGGCGGGCGCGCTGGGCATCCCCGGCGGGACGACGGTGACGAAGGTGGTCCGGCTGCGCCGCTCGCAGGGTGAGCCGCTGGCACTGATGCGTAACTGGCTGCCCGATCCCGTGCCACCTCTGAGTATCGAGCTGTTAGAGACCAGAGGTTTGTATGAAGTCCTGCGCAAGGCGGGAATACGGATCTGCGTGGCCCGGCAACGGATCGGCGCCTGCACCGCGGACCAAGAGCAGGCGGCGCTGCTGGAGGAGCGGCGCGGCGCGGCCCTGCTGACCATGGAGCGCACGGCATTCGACGACAGCGGACGGGCGGTGGAGTTCGGCAGCCACATCTACCGCGCGTCCCGCTACAGCTTGGAAGTAACCGTCACCGAACACTGATATCGGTCGTCGACGAAGCAGTCGACCGACAGACAGCGGAGGCATCGATGGGAGCACGTTCCGCACGTTCGAGGAATCTCAGAGACCTCACATCCCCCACAGCCCTCACGGCGATCGCCGTCGCGGCCGTGACCCTGGCCGCCGGCTGCTCCAGTTCCACATCCGCACCGGGCGGAGGCAACGTCAACTCGGCCAACCAGCCCAAGAACCCGACCCTGGTCATCACCGCCAACGACATCAGCGGCGGCAAGAACGCCGCCGAGGCCGACTGGATCACCAAGACCCTGATCCCCGACTTCGTCAAGGCCGAGGCGGCCAAGGGCATCACCGCGAGCGTCACCTTCCGCCCCAACGGCGTGGACGACAACGCCTACAAGTCCAAGCTCGCCCTGGACCTGCAATCGGGCACCGGCGACGACGTGTTCGCCCTGGACGGCATCTGGGTCGGCGAGTTCGCCGACGCCGGCTATCTCAAGCCGCTGGCCGACGTCGCCGGCACCCAGGTCAACGACTGGGACGGCTGGAAGCAGATCCCCAACGCGGTACAGGCCCTCGGCGAGTACCAGGGCAAGCGCTACGGCGTCCCGAACGGCACCGACGGCCGCGTCGTCTTCTACAACAAGAAGCTGTTCGCGCAGGCCGGGCTGCCGGCCGACTGGCAGCCGAAGAGCTGGCAGGACATCTACGACGCGGCCGACAAACTCAAAACCCTGTCAGGGGTGACGCCGATCCAGTGGGACGGCGGCGTCCCGATGGGCGAGGCCACCACGATCCAGGGCTTCCTGCCGCTGCTGGCCGGCGCCGGCGGATCGCTGTACGACGCCGACAAGGGCAAATGGCTCAAGCCCGGTAAGGCGTTCACCGACGCGCTCGGCTTCTACCAGAAGGTCTACGCCACCGGCGGCTACGGCGACTCGGTCCTCCAGCAGGACGCCAAGGGCCGCGACAAGTCCTTCGCGGAGTTCGCCGCCGGCAAGATCGGGATCTACGCCGAGTCCGACTACATGTGGCGCTCGGTGCTGAACCCGTCCGGCGGCACCGCGCCGATGGCTGATCGCAACACCGGCGTCGGGTACGCGCTGATCCCCGCCGAGACGCCGGGATCCGGTGTCCGCGACCAGGACTTCGTCTCCTACTCCGGCGGCTCGGACTGGTCGATCAACCCCAAGACCAAGTACCCGCAGGCGGCCTGGGACTTCCTGGCGTTCATGAACTCCAAGGCCGAGACCGAGTCCCGGATCGGCGGCGCGGCGAAGATCACCGCGCGCGCCGACGTGAACCAGGACGTGCTGGCCGGGGACCCGATGCTGAAGCTCGTCAGCGAGAAGGTGCTGCCGATCACCTCGTTCCGGCCGTCGCAGGCCGCTTACAACGACGTGTCGGCGCTGGTGCAGAAGGCGGTCGCGGCCGTGGTGGGCGGCACCGGCCCGGCCGAGGCGGCCGCGGCCTATGAAAAGGGCTTGGAGGCGCTCGTTGGCGCGGGCAGCGTCGCCGGCGGCAGCTGAGGACCCGGCGGGGCTCGGCAGGGCGCGCGCGGCCGGGATCGCCGCGCCCGCCCTGCTCGTCGTCCTCGCCTTCCTCGTCTTCCCCGCCCTGTGGACGCTCTACCTCGGCACCACCAACTACCGGCTGACCGGTTTCGCCGCGCGCCACCCGCACAGCGTGGGCACGGACAACTACACGAACGTGGTGAAGGACCCCGCGTTCCACCACTCGCTGTGGCTGACCTTCGAGTACGTCCTGGGCTCGGCGGTGATCGGGCAGGCGCTGCTCGGCTTCGTCATCGCCTGGATGCTGCGCGACGCCGCCGGCTGGCTCAAGCGGCTGGTCGAGGCGCTGGTGCTGCTGGCCTGGATCCTGCCGAGCTCGGTGGTGGCGTTCCTGTGGGTGGCGCTGCTGGACCGCGACGCCGGCACCCTCAACACCCTGCTTCACACGCCGGGCACCGCCTGGGCCATCGAGCACCCGATGAGCACCATCATCGTGTTCAACATCTGGCGCGGCACCGCGTTCTCGATGCTGCTCTACAGCGCCGCGCTGACCGGCGTGCCGCCCTCGCAGCTGGCGACGGCGCGCATGTTCGGCGCGAACCAGTGGCAGCAGCTGCGCGACGTGGTGTTCCCGCACATCCGCGGCCACATCCTGACCAACCTGCTGCTGATCTCGCTGTGGACGTTCAACGACTTCACGCCGTACCAGATCACCGCCGGCGGCCCGGACGACAAGTCCGACATCCTGCCGGTCTACATCTACCGGACCGCGCTGTTCGACGGGCAGATGGGGCTGGGAGCGGCCATCTCGCTGCTGATGCTGGTGATCAACCTGGTGGTGGCGCTGGTGTATCTGCGACTGCTGCGCGAGCGGCGGCTGGAGCGCGTCGTATGACGATGAGGGATACCACGACTGGCGCTGTCGTGACGAAAATCGGCCGTTACACGTTCTTGTCAGTGTTGTTGGGGTTCTTCGCCCTGCCCATGCTGTGGTTGGCCTCGGCGCCGTTCAACGCGCACCCCACCCTGAACGTGAGCATCAGCTCGTTTACTCTTCACAACTTCTCGGTCCTGCTGAAGGATCCGTATGCGCTGCCGTCGCTGTGGAACTCTCTACTGCTGGCAGGGGGTACGGCTCTGCTGACAGTAGGGTTCGCAGCGGCGGCGGCGTACGCGCTGAGCCGGGTGCGGGTCCCGGGCCGCGACGGCATCCTGTACGCGCTGCTGCTGCTGTCCTCGATCGTCACCGGCACGGCCGCGATGGTGCCGCTGTTCCAGCTGGCCTTCAAACTCCACCTGATCGACTCCCGGCTCGGGGTGATCCTGGTCTTCACCGGCGGCCTGATCCCGGCGGCCATCTTCATCCTGAAGGACTTCACCGACTCCACGCCGAAGTCGTACGAGGAGTCGGCGCGGGTGTTCGGCGCGACGCCGTTCCAGATCATCCGGCACATCGTGCTGCCGCTGATCCGCCCGGGCCCCGTGGTGAACGTCTGGGGCAGCTTCCTGATCCCCTACATCCTGGTCCGGAACCCGGACAAGTATCCGGCCGCCGTCGTGCTCTACACCTTCTACACCGAAGGCGGTCAGCCGAACCTCGCGCTGATCTCGGCCTTCTCACTGCTCTACTCGATCCCTGTGATCCTTCTGTACTTGTTCGTCAGCCATCGCTATGGTTTCCGGTTCCACGGTGGGATAAAGCGTTGAAGAAACCGGGCAGTGAGCAAGGACGTTGAGCAAAAGCAGTCACGAGGAGCGCTCCAGCCATGGCCCAGATCAGAACGGTCGACCTGACGAAGACCTTCCCGGACGCCGCCGGCGGGGTCACGGCGCTGGACGCGCTCACCCTGACCGTCGACGACGGCGAGTTCTTCGCGCTGCTGGGTCCTTCGGGCTGCGGCAAGACGACGCTGCTGCGCACGCTCGCGGGCTTGGAGACGCCCACCGGCGGCGCGGTGCACATCGGCGACGCCGACGTCACGCACACGCCGCCGGGCAAGCGCGGCGTCGCCATGGTCTTCCAGGACTACGCGCTGTTCCCGCACATGACCGTCACCGAGAACATCGCCTACCCGCTGCGCGTACGCGGCGCCTCCAAGAGCGCGCAACGCGAAGCCGTGCTGGCCGCCGCCTCCGAACTCGGCCTCACCGGCACCGAGACCACCGTGGGTCTGCTGGACCGGCGACCGGGCGCGCTGTCCGGCGGTCAGCAGCAGCGGGTGGCCCTCGCGCGGGCCACCGCGGCAAACCCCACGGTATTTCTCTTTGACGAACCGCTGTCGAACCTTGATGCTCGTCTCAGGCTGGAGGCGCGGACGTTCCTCAAGCGGCTGCAACGCGAACTGGCGACCACCACGGTCTTCGTCACCCACGACCAGGCCGAGGCGCTCGCCCTCGCCGACCGCATCGCGGTCATGCAGTCCGGCCGGATCCGCCAGCTCGGCACGCCCCGCGAGGTGTACCGCCGGCCGGCGAACACGTTCGTGGCTTCATTCATCGGCTCCACGCCCATGAACTTGTTGGAGGGGACTGTCCGTGACGGACGCGTTCTGGTCGCAGATTCCGAGATCGCCCGACCCGACGGGACCGCGGGTCTCGTGGCCGACGGCACCCAGGTGGTCCTTGGGGCGCGCCCGGAGTACTTCCGGGTATCGCCGGCTCCGCTCGGTGGGGCGTTTCAGGGCACGGTAGCCGTCGTCGAGAACCTCGGCAGCTCCCTGCTGCTCACCCTGGACGTCGCCGGGACCCCGGTGCAGGCCGTGGTCGGCGAGGAGGACGAGCCGGAACCCGGGGCCACGCTGTGGGCGTTGCCCCGCCAGGACCGGACGTTGCTCTATGTGGACGGGGAGTTGGTGGGCTGATGCGGCTGGACGGCGTGTGGTGGCTGGAGGACCGGCTGCGGCAGCAGCTGCGGACGGTGCCGTTCGAGGTGCCGGCCGGCACCGCCGAGGTCGAGGTGAGCCTCGACTACGACGCCTCCGGCGGTGCCGTCCTGGATCTGGGCTGCGCCGGGCCGCAGGGGTTCCGGGGCTGGTCCGGCGGGGCCCGGTCGTCGTTCAAGGTCGGTGTTCATCATTCGACGCCGGGTTACTTGAGCGGCGACATCGCGCCCGGGGTGTGGCAGGTGTGGCTGGGACTGCACCGGATCCCGCCGATCGGCGTTCCGTACTCGCTGGAGATCACGTTCTCCGACAAGGCGCCCAAGGTCTCTCCCGACCTGGACTATCAGGAGCCTGTCCCGATCGACCGACCGCCGGCCCGGCACCTGCCGACCGTGGACGGCAGGCGCTGGTACGCCGGCGACCTGCACGCCCACACGCAGCACAGCGACGGCAAGCTCAGCATCAGGGGCCTGGCGCAGCTGGCGGCCCGCACCGGCCTGGACTTCCTGGCGATCACCGAACACAACACCATCAGCCACTACCCGTACCTGGACAAGCAGTCGGCGCTCACCGGCGTCACGCTGATCCCCGGCCAGGAAGTCACCACCGAGCTCGGCCACGCCAACGTCTGGGGCGCCGAGGAGTGGATCGACTTCCGCCGTCCGGCGTCGCAGTGGATGAAGCAGGCCGACAAATGCGGCGCGCTGTTCTCGGTGAACCACCCGCTGGCCGGGGACTGCGCCTGGCGGCACCAGCTGACCACGCAGCCGTCGATCGCGGAGATCTGGCACTGGTCGTGGTGGGACCGCAGCTGGGGCGAGCCGCTGGCCTGGGCCCGCCGGCATCCGGCGGCCGTCATCCCGGTCGGCGGCAGCGACTTCCACGGCCCCGGCGGGACCCCGCCCTCGCTCGGCGAGCCGGTCACCTGGGTACTGGCCGACGAGTGCTCGACCCCTGCGATCCTCGACGGCATCCGCGCCGGGCGCACCGCCGTCTCGGCCACCCGCACCGGACCGCTGCTGCTGCGCTGCGGCGGCGAGGTGCTGGCGCTGGACGCCGACGGCCTGGTCCTGGTGCGCCCCGACGAGACGCGGGTCCTGGTCCGCTCCGACGGCGCGGGCCGGCGCACGTTCCCGGCGTCGCAGACGGGCATGTATCGCTTGGAGACGTGGCGGAACGAGGTGGTGGCACTGTGCGCGTGACTGAGCTGCAGCCGGCCTGGCCGGTGAAGATCGCCACGGCGCCGGTGAACTTCGGGATCTATTCGGCGCGGGATCCCTTCATCAGCGCCGCCGAATACACGCGGATATCGGCCGACTGCGGCTACGAGGGAACGGACCTGGGACCCTTCGGCTATCTGAACGAGGTGCTGACGCCCTCCGGTCCGGCGCTGGCCGGCGGCTGGCACGATCTGCGGTTCGGGCAGGAGGAGGGGTTCGCCGAGGATCTGCCAGGCCTCGACGACACCGCGCGGCTGCTGCATTCCCGGAACCGGTTTCCGGACGGGAGCAGCTTCGCGCCCAAACCGACTCTGGCCTGTCCGCCTTCGGGTCCGTTGGACGCTGCCGGGTGGGAACTGTTGGTGCGGCAGGCGTACCGTGCCGCCTCCCGCTGCCGCGACCACGGCTTGGAGCCGGTGTTCCACCACCATCTGGGTACCAGCATCGAGACACCCGACGATATCGACCGGCTGCTGGCTCTGACCGAGCTGGAGCTGTGTCTGGACACCGGGCATCTGCTGGCCGCCGGTGGTGATCCGCTGGCGACGCTGCGGCGGTGGGGGGACCGGGTGCGGCATGTGCATGTGAAGGATGCGCGGCGGGATGGGACGTTCTGCCGCCTCGGCGCGGGGATGCTGGATTTGGAGGCGTTTCTGGACGCGTTGCGGGCGCTGGAGTACGAGGGGTGGGTCGTGGTCGAGCAGGATGCTCCCGACGGCGGCCAGGACTTGGGGCAGATCATCGCCGACCTGCGACACAACCGGGCGGTGCTGTCGGGGTTGGGGTTGTGATGGCGGTTGCTGAGCCCCAGGTGAGCGCGGGTGTTGTGGGCCGTTCGGGTGATGCCGTGACAACGCTGGAGGGTACTTTTTACGTGCTCGATATAGCAGCGTCCGTCGAGGGCAGCGGGGACCGGATCAGAAGGTGGACGGCGCCGGGGATGACGGAGGGCGGCCCGGCTGGTTCAGATGCGGGGGAGCCGGAGGCGGGTGCGGCTGGTTCGAACGCGGCGGCGGTGCCGGAGGCGGGCGCGGCTGATGCAGACACCGCGACGCCGGAAGGGGGTGCCGGGGCCGAGGCTGATGACAGCGGCGAGAGCGGGGCCGGGGCCGAGGCGGAGACCGGGGCCGAGGCAGAGACCGGGGCCGAGGCCGGGGCCGAGGCCGGGGCCGAGGCCGGGGCCGGGGCCGATCGAAGCGACAAGAGCGGGAAGCGAGTGCGGGTCGCGGTCGTCGGGCTCGGGCGGGTGGCGCGGCATGTGCATCTGCCGTTGCTGACCGGGTTGGAGCGGCACTTCGTGGTCACAGCCGTCTGCGACTCACAGCCCGGCTACGCCGAGGAGGTCGCGCGCGGATTGGGGCTCGGCGATTCAGGGGTCTTCCATGACACGCACAGCTTGTTCGCCGGCGGCGAGTTCGACGCGGTTCTGCTGTTGACCTCCGGGTCGCACGCATCGCTCGCCGCAGACGCCCTGCGGCGCGGGTATCCGGTGTTCTGTGAGAAGCCGCTGGCGCACACGCCCGAGGAGGCGGCGCGGGTGGCCAATGCCGGCGGCCGTCTGATGCTCGGCTATATGAAGCAGTACGACCCGGCGGTGACCGAAGTGCTCGAAACCCTTGATCCGGCGGACATCCGGCACATCGATGTCTGTGTACTGCATCCCCCGGAGCGGTTCCCGGCTACCGACTGGGTTCCGGCGCCGGCCTCCGCGAGCCCGATCCACGTCGGTGCCCGGACACACTGGGAGTACCGCGCGGTTCAGGACAGCGCGTGCCACGAGCTGGCCCTGATCCGGCTGCTGGCGGGCGTCGCAGGGCTCGATGTCGACTCCGCCGTGTCGTGGGGCGCGCGCGACGGCGAGTCCGGCTCGCTGGAGTTCTCCGGGCCGCTCCGCCAAGGCCGCTACACCGTGCGCTGGCACTTCCTGCCTGACCATCCCGAGTACGAGGAACGCGTGCGGGTGCACACCGAACACCGCACCTACGACCTCTCATTCGGCAACCCCTACGTCTTCGGCGCCGATTCCGGCTTCGAGCGCGAACTGCTGGCTTTCCACGCGCTGGTCACGGCGGGCACGCCGCCGTTGAGCGGGGTGGCCGAGGGCACCGCCGATATCCGGACCGCACTTCGTGTCCTGGCCGCGCTGGGCAAATCCGGGACTCCCGCATGACCGATACCGAATCCTCAGCACCCGCGGAGCTGGTGATCGTCCCGCACACGCACTGGGACCGCGAGTGGTACCTACCGTTCCAGCGTTTCCGGCTGCGCCTGGTGACGGTCCTGGACCGGCTGCTGGCCCAGCTCGCCGACGACCCGCGGGCCCGCTTCACCCTGGACGGTCAGACCGCGGCGATCGACGACTACCTGGCGATCCGCCCGGAGCGAGTCGGCCTGGTACGCGAACTGGTCGGGCAGGGGCAGTTGGCCGTCGGGCCGTGGCGCGTGCTCGCCGACTCGTTCCTGTGCTCGGGCGAGAACCTGTTCCGCAACCTGGAGCTCGGTCTGCGCCGCGCCGACGACCTCGGCGGCGCGATGCGGATCGGATACCTGCCGGATCAGTTCGGGCACTGCGCACAGCTTCCGCAGATCCTGCGCATCGCCGGGATTCGGCACGCGTGCGTCTGGCGCGGAGTGCCCGAGGCGGTGACCGGGACGTGGTTCTGGTGGGTGGCACCGGACGGGACCGCGATGCGTACGCGATACCTGCCCGAAGGCGGCTACGGCGGCGCGGCCGGGGTGTTCGCCGAAGCGGACCCGTCCGTGGTGCGGCGTCGCGCGACCGAGCATGTCCGGGCCCTGCGACGCTGGCAATCGGACGGCAGTTTGCTGGGGATGTACGGGACCGACCACTCCGCGCCGGTGGACGGCTTGGCGGACCTGGTTGAGGCGGCTTCGCGGAGCGAGATGCGAATGCGGCTGGACACGCTGGCAGGGTTCTTCGACCGCGCCGAGGATGCGAACGCGAACGCCGAGATCCACGGGGAACTCCGCTCCCATGCCCGCGCCAACATCCTCCCCGGCGTCCTGTCCTCACGCATCGCGCTCAAGCAGGCACTCAGCCGCGCCGAACGGCTCGTGGAACGCTACGCCGAGCCGCTGGTCGCGTTGTACGGCACGCCGTCGGCCAGCCAACCGTTCCTGGATCTGGCGTGGCGGCGGCTGGTCGACTCGGCGTGCCACGACAGCGTCACCGGCTGCGGGGTGGACGCCACGGCCGAGCAGGTCGCCACGCGGATCGCCGAGGCCGACGACCTCGGGCGCGAACTGGTGGAGCTGGTGCTGGCGCCGGTCGCCGCGAGCGTCCCGGACGGTGGCCACGTGCTGTTCAATCCCTCGCCCCAGCGGCGGGCCGAGGTGGTGATCCTCGACGTCCCGGCAGGCCGGACGCTGATGACGACACCAGTGCCCTGTCAGGTACTCGATACGGAGCAGACCGCCTTCGCCGACGAGATGGTCGCGGCCCACGAGCTGGACCTCTTCCTGCGCAAGGTGCACGGCCGTGAGCTCTACGGATTCCAGATCGCCGCGTGGGATCTGGACGCCGACGCCAAGACGATCGCGTTCGATCTGGCTTCGACCTCTGAATCAGCCTTCGACGTCGCCGATGTGCGCGCCGCTGCCGCGGCTGCATCCGTCGAGCTGTGGCGGATCAAGGTTCGAGCACCGGCCCGGAACACGGTGGCCGCGTTGATCGATGTCGGGCCGCTAGCTCTGGCGGCGGTGACCCCCGTCCCCGAAGTAGCACCGAAGGCCTCCGTTTCCCCCATCGCCGTCGGCCGCGGCTCACTCTCCGACCTGGACAACGGCCTGATCCACGTCGCGCTCCGGTCCGACGGCCTGCTGGACATCCTCGCCGCCGACGGTACTCACGCCGCCGGGCTCGGCGTCGTCGTCGACGGCGGGGACCTGGGCGACGAGTACAACTACGCGCCGCCGGCACACGACCGCGTCGTCACCGAACCCGACGAGGTCTGGAACCGCGTCCGCTGGAGCGGCCCGCTGACCGGGGCGCTGGAATCAGCACGCTGGTACAGCTGGCCGTCGCACGGCGAACCGGACGCCGGCGGGCGTGCCGAGAACACGCGTACCACCGAGGTCGCCACCCGGATCGAAGTACGGCACGGCGAGCCGTTCGTCCGGCTCACGGTCGGCTTCGACAACCAATGCGACGACCACCGGGTCCGTCTCCACCTCCCGCTGCCACGTCCGGCGACGCACTCGCACGCCGAGGGCCAGTTCGCGGTCGTGGACCGCCCGCCGCACGCCGAAGGCGGTTTCGGCGAGAGGCCGGTCCCGACGTTCCCCGCGTACGGCTGGGTCGCCGCCGGCGGCCTGGCGGTGTTGCTGGACCATGTGAGCGAATACGAACTCGTCGACGAGGGCCGGACGCTGGCGATCACACTGCTGCGTTCGGTCGGTCTGCTGTCCCGCAACGACAACGCTTGGCGTGCGGAGCCGGCAGGGCCGCAGCTTGCGACGCCGGGCGCGCAGTGCCGGGGCGTGCGGACAGTCGAGCTGGCGCTGTTCCTGTTCCCCGGGGAATGGCACGACTCCGGGCTGCTGGAGGCGGCCGAGCGCTACCGGCATCCGTTCACGGCGGTCCGGGGCCGGAGTCAGGACCCGAACAGCGTCCCGGCGGTCCCGGAGGGCGGTATCGAGGTCGGGGGCCGCGGTGTCGTGCTGAGCAGTTGCCGCGACGTCGGTCGCGACGGTCCGGAGCTGCGGCTGGTCGCGCTCACGCCGGAGCCGACGACGGCGACGGTACGCTCCGCGCACGGCCACGGCCACGGCCACGGCCACGGCGACATAGCGATGCGCCCCTGGCAGCTCATGTCGATCGCTGCCAAGGGCGCATCCGACGCGTAATCACCAAGTCATCCAGTCCGGCCCATCCGAGCCCGCATCACCGGCCTCCGACCCAGTGCCCATCAGCCTGCCGATACTCGGGTTGCTTGCGGTGCTTGCGAAACAACTGTTCCTTGGAGTGACGGATCGCCTGGGAGACACGAGTGTGGAAGTAGAGCAGCTTCCCCTCCCCTCGGGCACCGATCCCGTGTTGTCCCCTGGCCGGACTGTTCTTCGCCATGCGTTTTCAACTCCTTGCCTGCGGGAGCCACGGTGCGCGGCCGCCGTGACCTCACGCTAAGCGTGAGCACGTACTCCGGCCATCGGAGCGCCTGCCGGAGCGCGCGCCGGAAGCCTCAGCAAGCCTCAGACGTCGGCAGGCAACAGCATCGCCTCGTCCGGATAGCACCAAGCCCACACCTCGCCGGTCTCGTAAGACCGGATCAAGGCATGCCCGGTAGCGCGCCAGTGCGCAGTCGCGTGCCGGTTCTGTGAGTTGTCGCAGCAACCCACATGGCCGCATGTCAGGCATTCACGCAGGTGCAACCACCGGCCGCCGGTGGCCCGGCAGTCCTGGCAGGAGTCAGGGGAGTCGGGCTCGACGTCCCGGAGCTGGTCCAGGTGGCCGCACCGGCCGCCGTTGGCGGGGATGTAGACAGGGATGGGCATGGTGGCAGGCTCCTCGGGTGTGTCTGATTGATCACCGCTGTGGCTGATGTGACCCGATGCACAGACGTTTGGCGCGGAGCGTAGCCAATCAAGGTGACCTGCCATGGGACGCGCGGGAAACAGCGGATCGGAGGGGCCGGCGGTCCGCCGCCGGAGTGGCTGCCTCCGGCGGACCGCCGCCGGTCGCCGCAGAACCCCTACCATGGAGTGATGCGGAATGTGGATCCGGGGTATGACGCTCTCTCAGGGTGTGCCCTGGCAGACTTGGCTGTCATGGGGGTGAACTCGTGACGACGACACAACCGCTGCGAAGCACCGCCCGGGAGACGACCTCGCCCGGCGGGTCCGTCGCGTCCGCCGCGTCCGCAACCCCTGAGCCTGAGAATCGGCCTGAGGAGCAGCCAGAGCAGCAGCGCCGGAGCTGGGTCCCGGGTCCGATCCTGCCGCAGCGCCTGCGCCCGGCCAACCGGCCGAAGCTCTGGCTGGAGATCGGCCTGATCGCGGTCGGGTACTACCTCTACACGCTGACCCGGCTGGCCGCCCCCGCGCACGAGACCTCCGCACGGCAGCGAGGCTGGGACCTCCTGAAGGCGGAGCACTACCTCGGCCTGAACTTCGAGCGCAGTGTCAACCACTGGGTCTACGGCATGCGCTGGCTGGCGTTCTCCATGAACGTCTACTACGCCACACTGCACTTCATCGTGCCCATCGCGGTCCTGATCTGGATATACGTGAAGTTCCCGGATCGCTATCGAACGGTTCGCACAGTGATGTGTGCGATGACGTTGATCGCGTTGTTCGGGTTCTACTTCTATTCGCTGTGTCCGCCGCGGCTGCTGCCCAACAGCAACTTCATCGACACCTTCAAGCTGCTCAACCCCTGGGGCCAGACGTCCGCCACCTCCGACGGTGTCGCGGGCCTGGGCAGTTCGACCAACGAGTACGCGGCCATGCCGTCGCTGCACATCGGATGGTCGACGTGGTGCGCGCTGGCCATCGTGCACCTGGCGGAGCGGACGTGGGTCAAGGTGCTCGGCGTCCTCTATCCGATCTGCACCTGTGTGGTCATCGTCGGCACCGCCAACCACTATGTGCTGGACGCGGTCGGCGGGCTGGTGACGCTGGGGCTGGGGTTCCTGCTCCAGCGGATCCTCCAGGGGCGGTCAGCGTTCGCGCCGGCGCCGTCGACCGAGTTGGTCGGTCCAGTGGAGCTGCCGAAGCAGCCGGATGGTTCGCAGAAGCCACGCGGCGGCTCCGAGAGCGAGTCGGTGCGGCCGACCATCCATACCCAGGCTTAGGACCGTCCCGGTTCGTGGTGCCATCCGTAGAAGATCCGCTCCGCGACCGCGCGGGCGCGTCGTGCGAGGCGCCGGTACTCCTCGACGAACTCCTCGCTGTTCCCGGCACCGAGGTAGACCGCTATGGCGGCGCGTTCTTTCACATCGGCCGGGATCGAGTCGCCGGCGCGGCCGCGGACCAGCACGATGCCGTTGCGGACGCGGGTCGCCTCGACCCACGCCTGGTCGAGGATCGCGGCGTCGGTGGCGGACAGCAGGCGGGCCTCGGCCGCGGCGGCCAGCGCCTGGCGGGTGCGCGTGGTGTGGAGCGCCGGCACGTGGTGGGCGTGGCACAGCTGGAGCAGCTGCACGGTCCACTCGACGTCGGCCAGGCCGCCGGGTCCGAGTTTGGTGTGCAGGGCCTTGTCGGCGCCCCGGGGCAGGCGCTCGGCCTCGACGCGCGCCTTGATGCGCCGGATCTCGCGGACGGCGTTGTCGTCGAGCCCGGATTCGGGGTGGCGGAGCGGGTCGATGAGGTGCAGGAAGCGGCGGCCGAGTTCGGGGTCGCCGGCGACCGGCTCGGCGCGTAACAAGGCCTGCGACTCCCAGGTCACGGACCAGCGCCGGTAGTACTCGGCGTAGGACGCGAGCGTGCGGACCAGTGGTCCCTGGCGGCCTTCGGGTCGCAGGTCCGCGTCGACGAGCAGAGGCGGGTCCGGTGTCGGGACCTGGAGGAGGCGGCGCAGCTCGTTGGCCACGGCGTGGGCGGCGTCGGTCGCGGCACGTTCATGTTCTTCCTCGGGCTCCGATGCCTCCGGCAGCGGATCGTGCACGAAGAGCACGTCGGCGTCGCTGCCGTAGCCGAGTTCGCGACCGCCGAAGCGGCCGGCGGCGATGATCGCGATACGGGTCGGCAGCGGCGTGCCCGAACGGGTTTCGACGGCGGTGGTGGCGGCTTGGAGCGCACCGGCCAGGGTGGCTGCGGTGACCGCGCTGAGCCCGTCGCCGATCTGCTCCACGGTGAGCAGGCCCAGGATGTCGGCGGCGGCGATGCGGAAGAGTTCGCGGCGGCGGACCGCCCGGGCCGCGGCGACCGCCGCTTCGGGAGTGCTGGCACGGCCTACCGCGGCAAGGATCTCGGCTTCCAGGACCGGCCGGGCGCGGGGCACCAAGTGCGCGGGGTTGCCGAGGAGCGCCACGGCTTCCGGCGCGCGCAGCAAAAGGTCCGGCGCGTAGTTGCCGGAGGCCAGGACGCGCGCCAGGTGTTCGGCGGCGGCGCCTTCGTCGCGCAGCAGCCGCAGGTACCAGTGTGTGTCGCCGAGGGCCTCGGACGTTTTGCGGAACGCCAGAAGGCCGCCGTCGGGATCGGCCGCGTCGGCGAACCAGCCCAGCATCACCGGGAGCAGGGTCCGCTGGATCGCCGCGCGCCGGCTGACTCCGGAGGTGAGCGCGGTCAGGTGGCGCAGTGCCCCGGCGGGGTCGGTGTAGCCGAGCGCTTCGAGTCGTGACTGCGCGGCCTCCGGGGTCAGCTGCGCGGCGCCGAGGGCGGCCTGGCCGGGCGTCAGGCGCGCCACCGCGTCGAGCAGGGGGCGGTAGAACAGCTTCTCGTGCAGTCGTCGCACTTCGCGCTTGTGGCGCTTCCAATCCCCGTTCAGTTGCTCCACGGGATCCGTGCGGAATCCCATGGAGCGGCCTAACCGCCGCAGTTCGGTTTCGTCCTCGGGCAGCGTGTGGGTACGTCGCAGGCGGTGGATCTGCAGCCGGTGTTCCAGGGTTCTGAGGAACCGGTACGCCTCGGCCAGTGCGGCGGCGTCCTCGCGGCCCACGTAGCCGCCCGCTGAGAGTGCCGCCAGGGACTCCAACGTCCCGCGCTGGCGCAGTGCCGTGTCGGTGGGGCCGTGCACCAGTTGCAGCAGCTGCACCGCGAACTCGATGTCGCGCAGGCCGCCGGAGCCGAGCTTGAGTTCGCGCTCGGCCTCCTTGGCCGGGATGTGTGCCACGACGCGCCGGCGCATCGCCTGCACGTCCGCGACGAAGCCCTCGCGCCGCGAGGCCGCCCACACCAGCGGCGTCACGGCTTCGATGTAGCGGGCGCCGAGTTCGGCGTCCCCGGCGGCGGCACGCGCCTTGAGCAGCGCCTGGAACTCCCAGGTCTTCGCCCAGCGCTCGTAGTACGCGACGTGGCTGGGCAGCGTCCGCACCAGTGGCCCGTTCTTCCCTTCGGGGCGCAGGTTCGCGTCGACCTGCCAGATGGAGCCCTCGGAGGTGGTGTCGGAGCAGACCCGCATCGTGGTCGCGGCCAGTTGGGTCGCGGTGCGCAGGGCCAGGTGCTCGTCGGCGGAGTCGGTGCCGTCGGGGGCGGCGGCGACGAAGACCACGTCGACGTCGCTGACGTAGTTCAGCTCTCGCGCGCCGCATTTGCCCATGGTGATGACCGCCAGGCGGGTCGGCGGGGTGTTCTCCGGTAACTCCGCGCGGGCTACTGCCAGAGCGGCCTCCAGGGTGGCGGTGGCGAGTTCGGAGAGGTCGGCGGCGGTGTGGTCGTAGGTCTCGGTGGCGTCGGGCTGGTGCGAGCTGCTGATGTCCCGGGCGGCGATCACCAGCAGGGCGTTCCGGTAGGCGATGCGCAGCGCGTCGCGTGCGGGGATCCCGGTGAGCTCCGCGACCGGATCGGCGGCGCCGTGCTCGGCGCCGACGGCTTCCAGCATCAGCCGGCGGAAGGCCAGGGCCAGGTCTTCGACGTCGAATTCGACGAGGCTGTGCCAGGCGTCGGGGTGCCGGGCGAGGTGCTCCCCCAGCGCGACGCTGACGCCCAGGACGCCGAGCAGGCGGTCCTGGAAGGGTCTGGAGGCGGCCAGGGTGGCGGCGAGCGTCTCGGCGTCGCCGGCGGCGGCCAGCAGCCGGCCGGTGGCGGCCAGTGCCAGGTCGGGGTCGGGGGTGCGGCCGAGGGCTTCCAGGAAGAGCGGGTCGCCGCGCAGTTCACCGAGCCGGTGCCCGGCCAGGATGGCCTGTGCTCCCTCCGGGTCGGCGAATCCGAGCCTGACCAATCGTGAGCGTGCGGACTCCCGTTCCCGGCCCTGGGCCGCCGTCTGTGCCACCCGGCTACATTACCCGCCACACGGCGGCGACCGGCTCCCGGAGGTCCGGGAGCCGGTCGCGTCGGTGGTGCCGCGGGTGTGGTGCCGGCGTCGCGGTAAGCGGCGCCGGCGCGGGGATCAGTGCTTGACGACCGAGCCGGAGGCCGGGTCCAGGATCACCTTGCCGCCGCGGCGGTGGTCGAAGTCGAACATGCCGTTCAGCGGCCCGGCCAGGGCGTCGAACGAGGAGTCGCCGATGCGGCCGGTCTTCCAGTTGTCCTCGATGAAGCGCAGGACCGAGGTCTGGTCGGTGACGCTGTGGTCGACGTAGTTCTTCTTGGCGTAGGGCGAGATGACCAGCAGCGGCAGGCGCGGTCCGTAGCCGCAGCGGTCGGCGTAGCCGCCGAGCGGGGCCTTGCCGTCGCCGCACTTGCCGGCGCCGTTGAGCCCGTCGTCGCTGCCGGCCGAGGTGTTCACGATCGGCGGCATGACGTGGTCGTACCAGCCGTCGCTGTCGTCGTAGGCGATGACCACGGCGGTGGACTTCCAGTCCGGCGACTTCTGCAGGGTGTTGATCGTGTCGACGACGAAGTGCTGCTCGTCGATCGGGTCGGAGTAGCCGGCGTGGCCGTCCTGGTAGTTGGCGGCCTTCAGGAAGGAGACGGCCGGCAGGTTGCCGTTCTGGACGGCGGCGTTGAAGTCGGTGAGGTCGTACTGGTGGTTCGCC
Organism: Catenulisporales bacterium; assembly: GCA_019510485.1. GTDB lineage: Bacteria > Actinomycetota > Actinomycetes > Streptomycetales > Catenulisporaceae > Catenulispora. The sequence continues at coordinate 11,114 of JAEKKI010000177.1, read as the reverse complement.
TGGTCGGTCTTGCCGATGGTGGACACCGACGTCGGCGGGAGGTGGTGCGGGTTGGCCGTGGACTTGTAGTACTGGAACGGCTCGTGGTGCGCGTTGTAGTCGCCGCGCACGCCGCCGCCGACGTTGGCGTGCGAGGTGCCGCAGACGGCCGGCGCGGTGGCGGTGGCCGCGGCGGTCGGCTTGAAGCCGCCCTGGAACCAGCCCCAGCTGACGCCCTTGGTGTTGAGCAGGTCGCCGATGTTGGTGCCGGTCATGGCCAGCCGGTTCTTGCCGTTGCCGCAGTCGTCGTAGGCGCCGTCCGGGTCCTCGATGACGGTGCCGATCCCGTTGGCGTCGGCCGCCGCGACCACGGCGGGGTCGGCGACCTTGGCGCCGGTCTTCGGGTCCACGGCGTAGCCGCCGTGGGTCTGGCCGGCGACCAGGTTGATCGCGCCGGGGGTGGAGGGGCCGAACACGGTGCCGAAGGAGTTGTCGGACATCGCGTAGTTCTGGGCGTAGTTCCACATGCCGGTGACGACGTTGCCGTCGTAGTAGTCCATGACCAGGCCGGGCGCGCTCTTGTCGGGCGCGGCGCAGGACTCGACGTCGGTGTTCGCGACGAACTTGTTCATCAGGCCGCCGTTGAAGGCCTTCTGCTCCGGCGTGTAGTCATGGCCCTGGTCGCAGGTCAGGATCATGTCGGTGCCCAGGCGCTTCGGGTTCGCCGCGTCCGGGTTGTGGTTGAGCAGGTCGCCGCCGCCGAGCAGGCCGTTCACGCTCGGGGTGTCGTCGTCGGCCCGGAACTTGGTGCCGTCGGTGTTGGCGGCGTTCGGGTAGGTGCCGAAGTAGTGGTCGAAGCTCACGTTCTCCTGGAAGATCACGACCAGGTGCTTGATCGGCGTGGCGGTCGAGGTGTGCGAGTTCGACTGCGGCTCGCCGAAACTCGGCGAGGCGGCGGCGAAGGTGAGGCCGGCCGCGGCGCAGGCGGCCAGCGCGGTGAGCGTCACGCGGCGCCGCTTGCTGCCGAGCAGCGCGGCGGAGCGGTTCTTGGTGGGCAAGATTCCTCCCGAGACAGTCCGTTGGCGGGCACAAGGCTGTCCCCGCCGGGTGTCCCGCCGGGCGGGCGGCAGGTGAGCCACAGGTGGCATCCGGGTGAACTTCTGTGGTCCGGGCACCTCAGGGTTTTGTCACCTCTCGCCGCGGAGTCGCCGGTAGAAGTACAGGCTGTCCGGGCAGTAGTCGTTCTGCTCGATGCTCTCGGCGAGTTCGTCCTCGGTGCGGAAGCCGAACCACTCGACTTCCGCGGGCTGCGGGACGACGGGCCCGGAGACCGTGGCGGTGTAGATCATGCCCCACTGCGGCACGACGTCGTGGTCGAAGCGCCACTTGCCGCGCGGGCGCAGGACCACGTTGCGCTGGCCGACCTCCTCGGCGCTCTCGCGGCGTGCGGCCTGGTCGTAGGTCTCGCCGGCCGCGACCATGCCGGCGACGAACATGTCGTAGTACTTGGGGAAGACGCGTTTCGTCTCGGCGCGGCGGTGGACGAGGATCCGGCCGAACCTGTCCCGGAACAGGATGTAGACACATCGGTGGCGCAGGTTATTGTCGGTGAGCTCACCGCGGCGGACGACACGCACGATCTTGTCGTTCTCGTCCACTTCGTAGACGAGTTCTTCGTCGGGGTTCACGTGCTTATCAAAGCACGGAGTGCGGTGAATCCTTTGCCAGGGTGCGGGTCTCTTATCGGTGGGTCGGCTGTGGAGCCGATCGAGATGGTGGAGACAGGAGACGCATGATGGTGTGGGCCGTGGTGGGAGTCGTCGGAGCGGTTCTGGTGTGCATGTGCACGGTGACGCTGATGCGGAAGCGGGGGCGGGGATGAGCACGTGGGTGAGCGATCAGCTGGTGCGGCAGGCCCAGGGCGGCGACACCGAGGCGGTGCGGGCGCTGGTGTCGGGGTCGTATCCGCACGTGCTGCGGTTCGCGAAGACGCTGTGCGCTACGCCGCAGGATGCCGAGGACGCGGCGCAGGAGGCGCTGATCATCCTGTACAGCCGGATCGGGATGCTGCGGGCTACGGCGGCGTTGGCGTCGTGGATGTTCCGGATCGTGCGGAACGAGTGTCTGAGGCGGGTGCGGCGGCACGGCGCGGCGGTCTACGAGGGCACCGGTTCTCCCGCGCCGGCGACCGGCGCGCTGGAGGACGACGTGCTGGGGCGGCTGGAGGCCGAGCGGGTGGTGGCGGCGATCGTCGCGCTGCCGGAGGACTTGCGCAGGGTGCTGATCATGCGGGATGTGCAGGGGCACTCGGGGCGTGCGGTCGCCGAGGCGCTCGGGGTGAGTGTGGCTGCGATGAAGTCGCGGCTGCATCGGGCGCGGGAATCGGTGCGGGCGGCGGTGCGCGATGAGGGATGAGCAAGCAGCCCCGATCGGTTCGCTGCCGAAGCACTTGGCGCGCGGGGCCATCGGGTTCGGAGGGTTGGCGGGTGGGCTGATATCGCTGCCGTTCGTCGGCCTCGCGAGCCTGCTACTGCTACCGGTCGGGCTCGTGGCGCTGCGCGGCTGCCCGACCTGCTGGGCGATGCGGTTGATGCAGATCATCTCCGCCGGGCGGCTGCGACGTCAGTGCGGCCCGGACGGCTGCGAATTGCACTGGGACCAGGGGTAGGAGAACGCGACCGGGTCAGAGGGCCGCCGCCCGGCCGGTGAACAGCAGGGTCTTGCCGATCGTGTCCCGCGCCTCGATCGCGCTGTGGGCCTCGGCCGCTCGCTCCAGCGGGAAGCGTTGGCCGATCAGCGGGCGCAGCGTTCCTTCGGCGGCGGCGCGGAGCGCGGATTCCGTGAGGCGGCGCAGGTCGTCGGGGCCCGCGGTGGGGCGGATGACTTGGACGCCGCGCGCCGCCGCCTCGTCCGCCGGGATCGCCGTCCACTGGCCGCCGGCCAGGCCGTAGGTGAGGATGCGGCCGCCGGCGGCCAGGTGCTCGAAGGCGGTGCGTCCGATCGGGCCGCCGACGCCGTCGAAGACGACGTGGACGGGGCCGTCCAGGCCGGTGGGCCAGGCCGGATCGAGATAGTCGATGGCGAGGTCGGCGCCGAGGCCGGTGGCGACCTCGGTCTTGCGCGGGCCGCCGGCCAGGGCGATGACGGTCGCGCCGGCCGCCTTCGCGAGCTGGATCAGCAGGCTGCCGACGCCGCCGGCCGCGGCTTCGATCAGCACGCGTTCGCCGGGCTCGGGTGCCGCGGCTTCGATGAGCAGTCCGGCCGTGCGGCCGTCGGCGAGGACTGCGACGGCGGCGTCGAGCGCGAGGGCGTCGGGGACGCGGTAGAGGGCGTCGGAGGAGACCAGCGCGACCTCGGCGTAGCCGCCGGAGCCGCCGGTGGAGCCGACGACGCGGGTGCCGATCAGACAGGGATCCAGTCCGGCTCCGACGGCACGCACCACTCCCCCGACGCCGTTGCCGGGGATCGTCGGGAGTTCGGGGCGGAAGGGCCCGGTGCCGGCCCGGACTTGGGTCTCGATGAAGGTGATGTTGGCGTAGGCGACCTCGACCAGTGCCGTGCCGGGCAGGAGTTCGGGCTCCGGCGTGTCCTCGACGCGGAGTTCGGCGGGGGCGCCGAAGGTGCGTAGCCGGATCGCGCGCATTGGTGGGCTCCCGGGGTGGTGGAAGGTGAGAGACGGCTCTGCCCATCCTCGCCCTCGGGCGATCACGACGCCTCGGGCCGGGGCCCGCGAACGACCGGGACCTTCGTCCTAAGCCCCGCAAGGTCCGTGACAGAGCCTGATAGCGGCGCTAGCATCTCACTATGGGCAACCAACAACTGAACGCTCGCGTCCCGGACGCGATCGCCGAGGCGGCCCGCGCCGCCGCCGCGGACGCCGGGGTGAACCTCGGCGAGTACCTGACCCGGCTGATCGACGCCGACACCCGGGGCCGCAGAGCCGTCTTCGACACGGTCTTCGACCACTTCGTGGCGGACGGCAAGGCCTCCGGGGCGTTCGACGACGACCTGAAGCCCGCCGCGTGAGCGGTGAGACCGCACCCGGTCACCCGATCGACATAGCCTGGCTGCTGGACGCGGCGCAGCGGCTGCCGGGCGACCCGGCCGTCGTCGACTACGGCGCACTGTTCGCGGCGGTCGCCCGCACCCAGGCGGTGGTGCTGGGGCGGCGAGTCTACGAGCAGCCGCACCACCAGGCCGCCGCACTGCTGCACCAGCTGGCACGGGTACCGGCGCTGGAGTACGCGAACCGGCTGTTCGCGGCCGCGACGGCGGTGGCGTACCTGGCGGCGTGCGGGCTGCCGGTGCTGCCGGATGTGCAGGAGGCGGCGCGGCTCGCGGGGGACGCGGCTGAGGGGAAGGTGGATGTGGGGGCTGTTTCGTGGGTCTTGCGGAATTGGATCAAGGAGTAGGGGCAACCAGCCCGCCGGCCCCTGCGGCCCCCACCACGTGCCAGGCCGTCAGCACCGTTCCCGCGGTCGTGAGATACCGGTGCCGGCTATGCCGCGCACCGATCTCGGCGGCTGCAACACGACCGGCGCCACCAGACCATGCGCTGGATGCCGCGCGCCAATGTTTCCACCAGATGATGCAACGCTCTCGTGGCATCGCCCCCTACGAGGCCTGCCCTACAGCACCGGCAGGTACCGACTCAGCTCCCAAGGCGTCACCTGCTGCCGGTAGGCCTCCCACTCCGCGCGCTTGTTCCGCAGGAAGAACGCGAAAACGTGCTCGCCGAGCGTCTCGGCCACCAGCTCGCTGTCCTCCATCCGCGAGATGGCCTCGGACAGGGACGACGGCAGCGGCTCGATGCCCAGGGCGCGGCGCTCGCCGTCGGTCAGGGTCCAGACGTTGTCCTCGGCGCCGGCCGGGAGTTCGTAGCCTTCCTCGATGCCCTTCAGGCCCGCGGCCAGCATCACCGCGAAGGCCAGGTAGGGGTTGCAGGCCGAGTCCAGGGAGCGCACCTCGACGCGGGTGGACTGCGACTTCGAGGGCTTGTACATCGGGACGCGGACCAGGGCCGAGCGGTTGTTGTGGCCCCAGCTGATGTAGCTGGGGGCCTCGCCGCCGCCGAACAGGCGCTTGTAGGAGTTCACGAACTGGTTCGTGACGGCGGTGAACTCGCCGGCGTGGCGGAGCAGGCCGGCGATGAAGCTGCGGCCGGTCTTGGACAGGGAGTACTCCGCGCCGGGCTCGTTGAAGGCGTTGCGGTCGCCCTCGAACAGCGACAGGTGGGTGTGCATGCCGGAGCCGGGGTGGTCGGCCAGCGGCTTGGGCATGAAGGAGGCGTAGACGCCCTGCTCCAGGGCCACTTCCTTCATCACGTGGCGGAAGGTCATGATGTTGTCCGCGGTGGACAGGGCGTCGGCGTAGCGCAGGTCGATCTCCTGCTGGCCGGGGCCGCCCTCGTGGTGGCTGAACTCCACCGAGATGCCCATCGACTCCAGGTGGGTGATGGCCTGGCGGCGGAAGTCGTGGCCGACGCCGTGCGGTGTCAGGTCGAAGTAGCCGGAGTGGTCCACCGGCTCCGGGGCCCGGCCGGGCTTGGGCTGGCCCTCGAAGAGGTAGAACTCGATCTCCGGGTGGGTGTAGAAGGTGAAGCCCTTCTCCGCGGCCCTGGCCAGGGTGCGCTTGAGCACCCAGCGCGGGTCGGCGTAGCTGGCGGAGCCGTCCGGCAGCAGGATGTCGCAGAACATGCGGGCCGTGCCGGGGGATTCGGCGCGCCACGGCAGGACCTGGAACGTTGCGGGGTCGGGTTTGGCGAGCATGTCGGACTCGGCCACCCGGGCGAAGCCCTCGATGGCCGAGCCGTCGAAGCCGATGCCCTCGGCGAACGCCTGTTCCAGCTCGGCCGGGGCGACGGCCACGGACTTCAGGAAGCCCAGGACGTCGGTGAACCACAGACGGACGAAGCGGGTGTCCCGCTCTTCGAGGGTGCGGAGGACGAACTCCTGCTGACGTTCCATAGGCACAGTATGAACGAGACGCGTTTCGGCGCCGTTACAGCCATGAGTCGTCCCGCGCAGTGAGCGGCCGCCGACCGGCCGGGTGCAACCTGGTCCGGCAGTCGGGTCGTCTGTTTCTGTAGACCTGTGAAGGACCGCCATACCGACGCCGCGTCGACATGGCGGCCGCTGGCGTACCCGAGCCGGTTGAGCGCATACCAGGGCATCCGCTGACAATATGGGGCCAAATTCAGTCACCCCGGGTGATCACGGGGAAACTCTGAAGATCTTTGCCGAAAATCTCTCCCGAACCCCTCGCCAAGCGTTGTTGAACGGAGAATAATCCTGCACGAGACCTCATCGTCCCCCCGTGCGATGGGGTCTCCCATCCCGAGGCCTCACCGTCCCCCCGTGCGGTGAGGCCTCGGACCTTTTCCGGCGCCCTCGCGCCGTCGCGGCGGCCAGGTGCGGGCCCGCCGAACCCCCTTAGCGTCACCTCGACGAGAACACGGTAGCCTGAGGGCATGACGACCAGCACCGTCCCGCCCGTCCCCGCCGTTCCCACCGTCCCCACCTCCCGGCTGCGCATCGCCCTGGCCCAGCTCAACACCTCCGTCGGCGACATCGACGGGAACTGCGACAAGATCGTGGACTGGACCGGCCGCGCGGCGGCGGCCGGCGCCGACATCGTCGCCTTCCCGGAGATGGCCGTGGTCGGCTACCAGGTCGACGACCTGGCGCTGCGCAAGTCCTTCGTCCGCGCCTCACGCACCGCCCTGGACGCGCTCGCCGGGCGCCTGGCCGAGGCCGGGCACGGCGACGTCGTGGCGGTGGTGGGCTATCTGGACGGCAGCGAGGCCACCGAGCGCCGCAGCGGCCGGCCGCCGGGCTCGCCGCAGGACGCCATGGCGGTGCTCCACCGGGGCCGGGTGATCGTCCGCTCGACCAAGCACCACCTGCCGAACTACGGGGTCTTCGACGAGTTCCGCTACTTCGTGCCGGGCGACACGCTGCCGGTGGTGCGGGTGCGCGGGGTCGACGTGGCGATCGCCATCTGCGAGGACCTGTGGCAGGACGGCGGGCCGGTCAGCGCGGCCCGGGACGCCCGGGCCGGATTCCTGCTGTCGATCAACGCCTCGCCGTACGAGCTCGACAAGGACGACGTCCGGCTGGAGCTGGTCCGCCGCCGGGCCGCCGAGGCCGGCTGCGCCCTGGCCTATGTCAACCAGGTCGGCGGCCAGGACGAGCTGGTCTTCGACGGCGACTCGGTGGTGGTCCGGGCCGACGGGGAGATCATCGCGCGCGGCGGGCAGTTCACCGAGGAGCTGATCACCTTCGACGTGGACGCGGCCCGTGCCGACGGCCTGCCGCCGGCCGGGCCGGTGGCCGACGGCATCACCGTCGACCACGTCCTGGTCTCCGACGGCCCCGCGCCCGAGCGCGAGCCGATCGCCGCGCCGATCAGCGAGCGGGTGTCCGACGAGGCCGAGATCTGGGGCGCGCTGGTCCTGGGCCTGCGGGACTACGTCCGCAAGAACGGCTTCCGGTCGGTGGTGATCGCGCTCAGCGGCGGCATCGACTCGGCGCTGAGCACCGCGATCGCGTGCGACGCCATCGGGCCGGAGAACGTGTACTGCTACTCGATGCCGTCCAAGTACTCCTCGGAGCACTCCAAGGGCGACGCCGCCGAGATGGCGCGGCGCACCGGCGTGCACTTCGGCACCGTGCCGATCGAGCCGATGGTGCGGGCGTTCCTGGACACCGTCGGCGAGTCGGTCCAGCAGCTCACCGGCGTGGCCGAGGAGAACCTGCAGGCGCGCGTGCGCGGCACCACGCTGATGGCGCTGTCGAACCAGTCCGGGCACCTGGTGCTGGCCAACGGGAACAAGAGCGAGCTGGCGGTCGGGTACTCGACGCTGTACGGCGACGCGGTCGGCGGGTACGCGCCGCTGAAGGACCTGTTCAAGGTGCGGGTCTGGGAGCTGGCGCGCTGGCGCAACAAGGCCGCGCGGGAGCGCGGCGAGGTGCCGCCGATCCCGGAGAACTCCATCGCCAAGGCCCCGTCGGCCGAGCTGCGTCCGGGCCAGCTGGACACCGACTCGCTGCCGGACTACCCGATGCTGGACCGGCTGCTGGACCTGTATGTCGAGCAGGACCAGGGCCGCGACGCGCTGATCGCGGCCGGGTTCGACGAAGAGGTGGTCGACCGGACGCTGCGGCTGGTGGACCTGGCCGAGTACAAGCGGCGGCAGTACCCGCCGGGTACCAAGATCACGGGCAAGGCGTTCGGCCGGGACCGGCGGCTGCCGATCACCAACGCGTGGCGGGAGCGGTCGCTGCGGCCGTGAGCTGAATACGCCGGCGGGTGCCGGGCATCCGTCCGGGCCGTGACGGGTAGGTGAGCACAGCGAGGAGGCCGAAGATGATCCTGGTCACCGGTGCGAGCGGCACGCTCGGCGGATTCCTGGTCCCGGCTCTGACGGCGCGCGGCGCCGAGGTGCGAGCGCTGAGCCGGCGCCGGCACGCCTCGGACGCCGCCGGGCGCCTCACGTGGGTGATCGGCGACCTCGTCAACGGCGCGGGCCTGGACGAGGCGCTGGAAGGCGTGGACGCGATCGTGCACGCCGCCACCGACAGCCGCCGGCTGGGCAAGGGCGACACCGCCGCCGCCTGGCACCTGATCGAGGCCGCCAAGCGCGGCGGGCGGCGGCCGCACCTGGTGTTCATCTCGATCGTGGGCGTGGACCGGCACCCGTTGCCGCCCTACCGGATCAAGTACGAGGCCGAGCAGGCGATCGAGCGCAGCGGACTCCCCCACACGATCCTGCGTTCGACGCAGTTCTTTCAACTGTTCGACATGCTCCTGAGCGCGGCGGCCAAGTCCCCGGTGCTGCCGGTGCCCTCGGTGCCGTTCCAGCCGCTGGACGCCGCCGAGGCGGCCGAGCACCTCGCTGACGCGGCACTGGGCGAGCCGCGGGGCCGGGCGGCCGACGTGGGCGGCCCGGAGGTGCTGGACACCGGCGCCATCGCACGTTCCTGGCTGCGCGCGACCGGCAAGCGGCGGCTGCTGCTGCCGCTCCGGGTGCCGGGCAAGTCCGGCCGGGCTTTCCGCGCAGGTGTGCACACCACGCCGGACAACCGTCAGGGCAAGACCACGTGGGCCGAGTTCCTGGCGGCGAAATACGGGGCCTGAGTTCCGGCCCTGAGTGTCTAGCCCCGGGCTACCCGGCGATACCGCGCAGCGCGGCGTCCACCAGCCTCTCGACGAACCCCTCCGGCAGCGGCTCGCCGAGGCACTCGGTCTTCGCCATCTGCACGATCGGCGAGGCCAGCATCCGCACGATGAGCTCCAGGTCCAGGTCGGAGCGCAGCTCGCCGGTCGCCATGCCGTGCCGCAGGATGTCGCGCAGCTGTTCCCGGCGCGGCTCGATCGCCACCTGCTGGTAGCGGTGCACCAGCTCGGGGTTCGTCGTCGCGGTGGCCATGACCGAGGTGAAGACCAGCCCGGCCCGGTCCGAGCGCATCAGGTCGGCCATGGTGTCCAGGTACTCGGTGATGTGGTCGCGGGTGCTCCGGCCGTCGGTCAGGTCCGGGCTCGGGCACTCCGTCCACAGCGTGGTGATCGCGTCGACGACCAGCGACTCCTTGTTGGCCCAGCGCCGGTAGACGGTCGCCTTGCCGACGCCGGCGCGGCCGGCGACCTGCTCCATCGACAGCGCGCCGTAGGGCACGCCCCGGCCGAGCAGTTCCAGGACGGCCTCCAGGATGGCCCGCTCGGCGGCCTCGCTGCGCGGCCGGCCCGGGCGGCGGCGCCGGTCGCGGGCGCCGCCGGGCCGGTCCGGGGATTCGTCGATGCGGGGACCGACGAGCGGCGCCGGCCGGCGATCGTCGGGCTCGGCGGCCCGCCCCACGGGCTCGGGCCCGGGCCCGAGCCCGGGTTCGTGGCCGGAGCCGGTTCCGTAGTCAGCACGGGTCGTCGTCATAGCGCTCCATCATCTCCTCATCGCGGCATCAGAGCCCGGCGTCGCAGCCGCCATCTCGCGGCGGCCACGACAGCGGCCGGACACCGGCTCTAGGCCACGCCCGCCGCCTCGGTCGGCTGCCCCTGTCCGGCGGCCGCCGTCGCGGCCGGCGCGCCGGTCCGGCGCGGCAGCCAGGCCAGGGCGATGATCGCGGCGAGGAACGCCACGGCGGCGGAGACCACCACGGTCACATGCATCGCGTGGATGAACGCGGCGTCGGCCTGCGGGAAGAAGTGCTGCAGGGCCGGCAGGCGCTGCCCGGCGCCCTTGGTGGCCTGGATCGAGCCGTCGACGGAGTGCAGCCTGCTGGGATCCTTGACCACGGTGCTCAGCGGATCCTTCATCCTGCCGCGGTAGGCGGTGGTCAGCAGCGTGCCGAGGACCGCGACGCCGAGCGCGCCGCCGACCTGCCGGACGGTGTTGCTCACCGAGGACCCCACACCCGCCTTCTCCCGCGGCAGCGAGGTCATGATGGTGGTCGTCGCCGGCGGCATCACGTTCGCCATGCCCATGCCCTGCAGGAAGAAGATGGCGATCAGCAGGAGCGAGGGCGAGTGCTGGTTCACGAACTGGTACATCAGGAACGTCACGGCGATGGTCAGCATCCCGAAGGCGGAGACCGCCCGCGCCCCGAACCGCTGCACCAGCTTGGCCGACATCGGCGAGAAGATCAGCTGGGCCAGGGCGAACGGGGTCATGTACAGACCGGCCTTCAGCGGGCTGTAGCCCATCACCGACTGCAGGTAGAAGGACAGGAAGAACAGCACGCCCATCATGGCGAAGAAGGACATCGCGACCAGGATGATCGAGGCCGAGAACGGCCGCGAGCTCTTGAACAGCCGCACGTCCAGCGCCGGGTGGTCGGTGCGCAGCTCCCAGAACACGAACAGCGCGCACAGCGCCACGCCGCCGATCAGGGTGCCCCAGATCTGCGGGTTGCCCCAGCCGACGTCGGCACCGCGGATGATGCCGTAGACGAAGACCACGATGCCGGCCATGGACAGCACCACGCCCACCGGGTCCAACCGGCCGGGCTTGGGGTTCTTGGAGTCCGGAACCAGGATCGCCATCGCGATCAGGGCGATGATGATGATCGGCACGTTGATCAGGAAGACCGAGCCCCACCAGAAGTGGTCCAGCAGCAGGCCGCCGAGCACCGGGCCGATGG
>JAEKKI010000249.1 GCA_019510485.1 Catenulisporales bacterium | reverse complement strand
ACATCTGCGGGGCGTTCTGTATATACGGTGCGGCTCGGTTCGAACGCCGCTTCGACGCCGTACTCCTCGGCCAGTGTTGTGGCGATGACTTCCTTCTGGACCTCGCCGTAGAGGAGGACCGAGCTTTCTCCGCCGGGTACCACTCGGGCGCGGATCAGCGGGTCCTGATCGGCCAGCTCGACCAGCGCCGCGTGCAGCCTTGTGGCGTCGCCGTTCACGGGCCTGACCACGGTTTCCAGGCTCGGGGTGGCGAAGTCGGCGCCGACAGCACGGGCGTCGCGGTCATCCCCGAAACGATCCCCGACCCGAATCCCCGACAGCCCCTTGATCCGCGCGATGTCTCCGGGGCGGGCGTGATCAGCGTCCGGGACGCCGACCACTTCCAGCGCCGTGATGGTGCCGTGCTCGGTACGGTCGCGGTTACGGAGTACGCCGTCGCGCACTCTCACATAAGCCGTCTTCTCCCCCGCCCGCCCGCGCTCGATCGCGAACACCGTCGCCCGCGTCTCGGCCGCCGGGTCGCCGCCCGCCCTCGGCAACAGGTCCCGGACTCCGGCCACCAACTCCGTGACTCCGACTCCGGTGATCGCGGATCCGAAGAACACCGGATACGCCTCAGCTCGCGCCGTCTGCGCTCTCAGTGCGCTCCAGAGCAGCGCGGCGTCCGGGATCCGGTCCTCCACGAGCGCGGCCAGGACCTCGTCGTCATGCTCCGCCAGCCGTTCGGCATCGAGCGCATTCGGCGCCAGCCGCCGCACACCGGCGGCCTTGGTCCCCAAACCCTCGACCGCGGTCACCGCCACAGCCGCCGGCGTCAACAACCGCCGGACATCCGCGAGCAGCTCCTCCTGCCGGGCCCCCATGCGATCGATCTTGTTCACGAACAGCAGCGTGGGCACCCGCAACCGGCGCAGCGTCTTCAGCAACCGCCGCGTATGCGCTTGGACACCCTCCACGGCGGACAACACCAGAACGGCGCCGTCCAGCACTCCCAGCGCCCGCTCCACTTCGGCGACGAAGTCGGAGTGCCCGGGAGTGTCGATCAGATTCACCCGCAGGTCCCCGACCCCGAAGGCGGCGACGGCGGACTTGATGGTGATCCCGCGACGACGCTCGATCTCGCCGCGGTCGGTCTGCGTGGTCCCGGCGTCCACACTCCCGAGCCGGCCGATGGCCCCGGTCTCGAAGAGCAGACGCTCGGTCAGGCTGGTCTTACCCGCGTCGACATGCGCGAGGATCCCGATGTTCACGGTGGGCACGATGGGCTACGTCCTCGAAAGCTCGATCCATGGGGGAAACGGAGATTTCGAAGCGTCGGCGCATGCCCGTGCCCTTTCTCGTACGACGACAGTGCCGCCGGGCAGACTTGCACGGCGGCACTGGCATAGCAAACAGTTTTCACGTGCTGCACTTTGCGCAGCAAGCACCCTGAGCAAACAAGACAGCCTCCTACCAGACTTCAAGCTGGTAGGAGGCTTGTCGGAGCGACTGCTCTACTTCTTACCCTGGTTCTTAACCGCCTCGATCGCCTCAGCCGCCGCTTCCGGATCCAGGTACTCCCCACCCACGACAGTCGGGCGCAGATCCCCATCCAGCGTGTACAGCAGCGGAATTCCCGTGGGGATGTTCAGCCCTGCGATGGCCTCGTCCGAGATCCCGTCCAGGTGCTTCACCAAAGCGCGCAGCGAGTTGCCATGCGCGGCGATCAGCACCGTGTTCCCACTACGCAGGTCCGGCACGATCGCGTCGTACCAGTACGGCAGCATCCGCGCGACGACATCCTTCAGGCACTCCGTCTGCGGACGTGCCTCCGCGGGCAGCTGCGCGTACCGCGCGTCGTTGAACTGCGAGTACTCATCATCCACAGCCAGCGGCGGCGGGGGCACGTCGTACGACCGCCGCCACAGCATGAACTGCTCCTCGCCGAACTCCTTCAGCGTCGCGGCCTTGTCCTTACCCTGAAGCGCGCCGTAGTGCCGCTCGTTCAGGCGCCAGCTGCGGCGTACCGGGATCCAGTGCCGGTCGGCCGCTTCCAGCGCGAGGTTCGCGGTGCGGATCGCGCGCTTCTGGACCGAGGTGTGGACGAGGTCTGGGAGCAGGTCGCGTTCGCGCAGCAGTTCGCCGCCGCGCACGGCCTCGGCCTCGCCCTTCGGGCTGAGGTTGACGTCCACCCAGCCGGTGAACAGGTTCTTGGCGTTCCACTCGCTCTCGCCGTGGCGGAGCAGGATGAGACGGTATTCGGCGGTCATGGCGCCAGCCTACTTGGGCGGTTCGGCCAAGCCCTCGCCGCGGGCGTCCGGTGTCCGCTCGATGAGATGGCGGAAGGCCGCGAGGTTCGCCAGCGACTCCCCGCGCGAGGTGCGCCACTGCCATTCGCGGCGGATCGCCGAGGCGAAGCCCAGTTCCAGGAGCTGGTCGAAGGAGGAGTCGGAGGCTGCGACCGCCTCGCCGAGCAGCTGGTCCACGGTCGCCGGGGTGATCGCCGCCAGCGGGAGCCGGCCGACCAGGTAGACGTCGCCCAAGCGGTCGAGCGCGAAGGCCAGGGAGCCCAGCCGGGTGTTGCGTTCCAGGAGCCAGCGGTAGACGCCTTCGTGGTTCTCGTCCGGGCGGCGTGCCACGAAGGCGTTGAGGGAGAGGGTGTGGTCGCCGACCACCAGCGAGCAGGTGGTCCACAGCTTGTGCTCGCCGGGGAGCTTCACGACGAAGGTGTTCGCGTCCGGCTGCTCGTACTCCACGGCGGCGTCGGTCAGCGCGTCCAGCACCGCGGACCGCGCGGCGGTCTTGAGTCCCTCTCGATCAGCACTCATCGTCCGACTCTATTGCGCCTGCGCGGCCCGCGCTGTCACGGCCCGGCGCACAGCTCCTGATAGCGCGCCGCCCGCAAGTCCTCCATCGACGTGCTGTAGACGTCGGCGGTCGCCGCGGCCGTGGCGGCCCAGCCGAAGCGCGCAGCGTGCCGCACTGCGTTCTCGCCGTACTCAGCCAACATCCTCGGCGAGTCCAGTAGTCGGGCTATAGCGGTGGCATAGTCGGCCGGATCGTGTCCGGTCACCAACGTCCCGGAGCGACCGTCGGCGACCGCGGTGGCCAGTCCACCGACCCGGGCCGCCACTACCGGAGTGCCACAGGCTTGCGCCTCTATAGCGACGAGACCGAAGGATTCGCTATACGACGGCACGACTGCCACATCAGCTGCGCGATACCAGTCCGCGAGCCGCGTCTGGTCCACCGGCTTCACGAAGCGCACCACGTCGGCGATCCCCAGCCGCCGCGCGAGCCGGTGCAGATGCGTCGGCTCGGCCAGGCCGGAACCGCTGGGACCGCCGACGACAGCGACCACCAGCTTCTCCCGCCGCTCCGGCGCCCGGGCGATCAGCTCCGCGGCCGCCCGCAGCAGGACGTCAGGGGCCTTCAGCGGCTGGATCCGGCCCACGAAAAGCAGGACCGCCGCGTCCTGCGGCAGTCCCACCATCGAGCGCGCGGCACGCTTGTTGCCGGGACAGAAACGCTCCAGGTCGACGCCGGGGTTGACGGTCGATACGCGATCCGGGTCGGCGCCGTAGAGGCGGACCAGTTCCGAGGCCTCCTGGTCGGTGTTGGCGATCAACCGGTCGGCGGCGTCCACCACCTGGTCCTCGCCGACCAGCCGGGCCGTGGGCTCGGGGTCGTCGCCGAGGGCCAGCGCGGCGTTCTTCACCTTGCCGAGCGTGTGCATGGAATGGATGAGCGGGACTCCCCAGCGTTCCTTGGCCAGCCAGCCCACCTGGCCGGAGAGCCAGTAGTGGGAGTGGATCAGGTCGTAGTATCCAGGCTCGTGCATGGCCTCGGTGCGCAGCACGCCGGAGGTGAAGGCGCACAGCTGACCCGGCAGGTCTTCCTTGGAAAGCCCCTCATACGGACCCGCGGTGACGTGCCGCACCAGCACGCCCGGCGCCAGATCCACGGCCGGCGGCAGCGCACCGGTGGTGGCGCGGGTGAAAATCTCCACCGCGATCCCCAGATCCGCCAGCCGCCGCGAAAGCTCCACGATGTAGACGTTCATCCCGCCGGCGTCGCCAGTCCCCGGCTGATGCAGCGGAGAGGTGTGCACGGACAGGAGCGCCACACGCCTGGGCAGCGTTTCCACGGCGCGCTACCTCCTTTGCTGGGGTTCTTCGGGGACCGCCGACTCAGGCCGGCAACGGTGCCAACGGCCGGACCGCGCCACCGCATTCCCGCAGCCGCACACCGACCGGTAACCGTCCGATCATCGGACGACTCTACGGCGCTCACCGCCGCGCACGAAAAGTGTCCCGAAACGGGGAAACCCGGCCCCGCACACCGCCCACGCGGGGACGCGAGCGAAACGGGGCCGGGCAGGCGCGCGGGTCTGCACTCGCACACCGCCGAGGGTCGGGCTCCCTCGGAGGGCTCCCAGGGTGGCATGTCCGATGTCAAAGCTGCGTAAGAAATGGGGTGCGCGGGCTGGCGGATAGCCGCCGACCAGCTGTGACGAAGAGTGACAGTCGGCGAGCATGAGGATCGTTTGTTGGCGATGGTGTTCGGTTTCGTTGGTGGCACTATGACCTCACTTCATCGCGCAGAACCGGACTCGGCGGCGTCAGAACCACCGTGGTTAGGGCTGTGTTCGAAATGGTTCTGTGCGATCGGCGTCCCAGTTCGTGGGCAGCGTGTAGAGCCAGCCGTCTGGTCGCCAGTCGAAGGGGGCCGTGAGCAGTTCTGTGAGGGACGCTCCGGTGAGTAGGCAGTCCAGTGCCCATTTGTTCGCTGTGTGCGCGATCACCAGGACTCGCTGATCGTCCCAGTGCTGGATCAGATCGTGGAGAAACGCTGTGGTGGCGGTCAGGACCTGTCGGTAGCTTTGGCCGTCGGGGAACGGGGTGTCGATGCAGTGTGCGCGCTGGGCGTCGACGAGGTGGGATGGACGGCCGTTGAGTACGCCATAGTTGCACTCGCGAAGCCGGACGTCTTGATGTATCGGGGGGTGGCCGTCGGGGAAGGCCAGGCGGGCGGTCTTCACCGAACGGTGCAAGTCGGAGGTGAATACGGCGGCGATGTCTTCGTTGCGGCGCCGCTGGCCGAGCTCGAGTGCTTCACGGCGTCCCTGCGCGGACAGGCGGCCGGGAAGCCAGCCGGTGGAGATACCGGCCTCGTTGTCCGTAGTGATGGCGTGGGTTTCGTAGACGATCTCGACGGTCATGCCAGGGCCTTAACTTGGGATGTGGGTGGGCCAGCTGATACGCGGCGACCTCGTCCGCGATGACGGCCTTGCCCAGTGGCTACTTCACGCTGCGGCCGAGGAGCGATCGTGACGCCGGCTAAAAGGGGTAAGGCTGTGGCGCTGGCGCGATCGCGGCCAGTAGTCATAGGGGTGGCGGCCTGGCCGGAAACCTTGGGCTTCGACCATGGCTGCTGCGGCGGCGAAGCGATGGGCGAGCCCGGTCGGGGTGTGTGCGTCGCTGCCGAAGGTGACTGCTTCGCCGCCTTCCTCGTGCCACCACTGGACGACTTCGGGGTGCAGCGGTCCGCGGGTGTTGACCTCAAGGACGCGTCCGCTGTCGGCGAGACCGCGCAGGGCGTGGCGGAAGTCGTCTTCGAAGTCGGCCGGATCGAACGGGCCGGCGGTGTGCTCAGGCCAGTACCGCACCACGTAGTCGATGTGGGCGAGCGCGTTGAAGGCCTCGGAGGCCGCGACCAGCCGGGCGACCTCCGCAAGGTACTCGCGGACAACCTGCGCGGGTTCCCGGTTCTGGTAAAGGTAGGGCATCTCCGAGTGCTGGTCGCCAATCTGAAGGCAGTGCAGCGAACCCAGTACCCGGTCGAATCCGCCGGCGTGCAGCAAAGCCGCGGCCGCGTCGGGGTTCCAGTGCGGCTCGCCCAGCTCCACGCCGCTGATGATGCGCAGCTGCGGGAACTTCGTGCGGCAGTGCTGGAGGCACTCCAGGTAGCCGTCGAGGTCCAGTGGCGGCGGGGTGAGCGTCGTGCCGCCTGGTCCCACGAAGGCTTTCAGGTGCGGGAAGTCTTCGACGTCCTGGGGCCGCACGATCCAACTGGCGAAGTCGACGTGCTCGGTGAACGCGACCGCGGGCAGCCCGAGTTCAATCGCACGCTCGCAGGTCTGCTCCATCGACCCTCCCGGAGCGTCCCAGGACCACTGGCTGTGCACGTGCCCGTCAGTCGGCAACACCACGACTACCGCCCCTTCCGCCACCTGAGATCAGGATCATGCTCATATATCGCAGGGATCGAATGCAATGCTTCTCGTATGGCGGGCGTTGGCCATTGTGCGGGCATCGACAGTTGCGGCCAGGGTGTCGGCGTAGTCGGTGAGTCTGCGTCGGAGCGCGGCGTAGTGGCCGTAGTCGCGGCGGTCGAGGTGGTAGCGGGGGCTCTTGGTGGCGCCGACCAGGCTGGTCGGGGCGGCGCGCATGGGTGCGGGCCGGAAAGCCGGGGCCAGTCGCTGCTCGCCTCCGGTGACGCGGGCCCAGACCCAGACCGAGGCGGACAGGCGTTTGAGATCGGCCCAGTCGGTGGGCCGGTCGGCCTCGACCCCGCACCGATCGGAAGCCGCCACCTTGGACAAGGCCGCCCCCAACCGTCAGGAACACCAGTCCAGCGGCCCATCCCCAGCGACCAGCCGCTTCCAAGCTACCGATCCTCACGATCGCCGACTATGAGTCTTCATCGCCAACTACAAGTCTTCGTCACACCAGCGGCGCTGGTCACCGATCGGTCAAAGGATCAGCTCATCTGCTTGACAACGGAGCCGGTCCACACCGCGGATGCCTCGACTACACAGACGACGGCACTGGCGGAACTGGCGGCCGTCGAGGCGGCGCATCGGCGGAAGATGGATGTTCCTCGTGATCTCGGCCTCGCGTCACTCGGGTCGAACGATTCCCGCTTCGGTCTCAATAACGAACCGCCGCACCTCGTGGAGCAACAGGTCGGGGGCGTCGGCGAACAGGTCGTGAGCAGCATCCGGCACAGTGATCAGCCGCCCATCAGGCGGAAGAGACTCGGCGGTCAAGGCGACCACCTCCTCGGTCAGCAATGGATCGAGATCCCCGACGATTACCAAGGTCGGACACGCCACAGTACGCAGCTCCCCGGTCAAGTCCAGCTTCTGGAACTGCGGAGTGACTGGAACTGCGGAGTGAAATGCTCGTTGACCTGTGGAGTGTGCCGTTGCGTCGCGCGGACGGCGGCCAAGGCGGGGCTCGGCGCCCGCTGCGCCATCAACGGCATGCACAGTCGCTGCATCTCAGCCTCCGCCTGCTCGCCTGGCTCGGCATGGGCGCGTAGCCAAGCCTGTTCTGCGGCTGCTCCGACCATCGTGCCCATGCGGTGCGCCACCTGCTCGACCGTGGGCAGCCGGGGCGTCGTCGCCGCGACTATCAGACCACCGACTTGCCGCGGATGCCTGAAGGCGTGACGAATCACCACCCAGCCGCCGAAGGAGATGCCGAACACCACGGGACGGACCAGGCGCAGCTCATCGATAACCGCGGCGAGATCGTCGGCCCACGTATCCAGGTCCCACATGTCGGGCGTGCTCAGGTCACTCCGGCCGTGCCCTCGCTGATCTGGGACGATCACGTCGGCGACATCGGTCAGGTCCGAGAACATCAAGCGCAGACCCGAACCGTCTATGCCTGGGCCACCGTGCAGACAGACCAGTGCCCGCCCACTTTCATCCCGCCGTCGTACGCCACGATGCACGGTCACATGGATGCCGCAGCCATTGACGTCGATACGGCGGGCGACTTCCACCGAGCCGTTCGTCTCGATGTCGTTCATGAGAATGGTCCTCGCACTCGTCAACGGCTGACACAGGCGGCGCTCCTGCGCTCCGACTATAGGGACGGCTGATCGTCCGGGACGGCAATGCGCACAAACCCGCTGGTCGCCCTTGATGTCGGTCGCACGTGCCCTGCATCACACCAGCAAGCACCTGCTTGCAATTGCAAGCACCCCGTGCGAGTCTGGACTCATGCCCCACAACCCCCTGGGAGCCCTCCCGATCAAGCCGCTCGGCGAGTACATCCGCGAGCAGCGCCGCAACGCGCAGTACTCCGTGCGGCAGCTGGCGCAGGTGGCAGGGGTTTCGAATCCGTATCTGAGCCAGATCGAGCGGGGGTTGCGCAAGCCCAGTGCGGAGATTCTGCAGCAGCTCGCCAAGGCGCTGCGGATCTCGGCTGAGACGTTGTACGTGCGGGCTGGGTTGTTGGACGGCGCATCGGAGCACGACGTCGACAACCCCGACGCCACCAGCCGGCCCGACGCCGAGGCCGACGAAAACGCCAGCAACGTACGGACCGCCATAACGGAAGACGCCTGGCTCACCGCGCGGCAGAAACGCGCTCTGCTCGACATCTACGAAGCGTTCCGGATCGGGAGCGCACAGGACCATCAGACCCCCGGGCCCCCTGCCGGGCCCGACCAGCAGTGAACTGAGAGGCACGTCATGAATCTCGTGGACAACGCTCGCAAGACCGTCGGCACCACCGTCAGCAACCCCAAGCCGCTGTACTTCGTCGCCGGGATCGGAGACGCCGCGGTGGACGCGCTCAAGGAGGCGCCGGCGCGGCTCACCGTCGCCGGTGCGCGGGCCGGGGAAGTGGCCACGTCGGTGGCCGAGCGGGTGGCCGGGGTCGCGGAGACCGTGCAGTCGAAGATCGCGCTGGGTGAGTTGCAGGCGGACGCCAAGGCGCTGCGCGAGCGGCTCTCCGAGCCGGACCTGCGCGCCGCGCGGGAGAAGGCGCAGAACCTGCTGCTGGCGCAGGTCGGGCGGGCCCTGGAGGTCGCGGGCAAGGCCGTGGAGACCTACGACGGCTACTCCGAGCGCGGCAAGTCCGTGGTGGAGCGGGTGCTGGCCGGGCGGGCCAGCGAGGTCGAGGTGGTGACCGTCGAGCGGGACCGGGCCGAGAACGTCACCGTGGAGTCCGTCACCGTCGTCGACGACAAGCCGGCCGAGCCGGCCGAGACCCCGGCCGCGGCCGCGCCGGCCCCGGAGGCCGCGAAGCCGCAGGCCAAGGCCGCCCCCAAGACCACCCCGCGCAAGCCGGCCACGCCCCGCGCCAAGAAGGCCGATCAGGCCTGATCCGCCCGAGGCTGGGAACGCGCCCGCCGGTCGCGTACGTTGAACCATAACGACCGGCGGGCATCGGCAACGGTCCGCACCGACTAGGAGGAGGACAGTGCCATGATCGGCTCCGCCCTGCGCGACGGCCTCTACAGCTTCCTCGGCCTGCTCTCCCTGGCCGTACTGGTCGGTCAGGTCGTGGTACTGATCGACGCCGCGCTCAAGCGCGAGGACGCCTACCGCGCCGCCGGCAAGCTGACCAAGCCCGGCTGGCTGATCATCCTCACGGTCGCCATCGCGGCGAACATGCTGCTGGGGCTGCTGTTCACCATCATCGGCGTGGTCGTCGCGATGGTGTACTGGGTGGACGTGCGCCCGGCGCTGAAGGAGGTCTCCAACTCCGGCGGCCGCCGTCAGGGTCCTTACGGCCCCTGGTGACCGTACCGAGCGCGTTGGGCACACTGAGAACTCTGACGCTCCCCTACCGGAGCGCCGAAGGCCGCACCGAGCACGTCGAGTACGCCGTCCTGGGCGGCCGGCCACCGCCCACCACCCTGTTCCTGCACGGCCTGGCCGGTTCCATCCAGGACACCCGCCCCCTGGCCTCCGGCCTGCCCGGCCGCAAGGTCTTCGCGCACCTGCCCGGCCACGGCCGCTCCACCGGTCCGGACCCGCTGTCCTACGACGTCCTCGCCGCGGCCGCGCTCGCCGTCGCCGACCACGAGCACGCCACCGCGGCGGTCGGCGTCTCCCTCGGGTCCGCGACACTGCTGCGCCTGCTGACACGCTTCCCCGACCGCTTCGAGCGCGTCGTCCTCTACCTGCCGGCCGTCGCCGACGTCTCGCGCACCGCCGAAGCCGTCGCCCCGCATCGCGAACTCGCCGAGCGTCTCGCCGACGGCGACATCGAAGGCGTCGCCGCGGCTTTGCTGCGCACCCAACCCACCGCGGTCCGCACCAGCCTCGTGGCGCGGAACTGGGCTGCCCGACGTGCCCGAGAACTGGTCGCGGAGCTGGAGACCGACGGCGGCGACCCGAGGCGCTGGCTACCGCTGGCCACCGCCGTCCCGCTCGAAGCCGCGGATCTGCCCCGGCTGCGCCACGTCACGGCGCCCGTGCTCGTGATCGGCCAAGAAGACGACCCGGCGCACCCGGCCGACACCGCACGCCGCGTGGCCGCCGCGCTGCCGACGGCCGAACTGGCGGTCTTCGACGAACGCGGCGCGCTCTGGGGCCACCGGGCGGAACTCCGGGACTTGATCGGCGGGTTTCTGCGCGGTGTCAGCAGTCTTCAGAGCTGATGTACGTTCGGTGACTTGGCGGCCTCTACCAGCGATTTCTTTTCTCAGGGTTTTCTCACAGCGGTCTCAGCCAATCCCTGGTGCGCCCGGGTCATAGTGGTCTCACCCCCGAGAAACCCGGGAGAGCCCGACTCCCGGACGGTGTGGCTGCTGACGAGACGGCCATGCTGGGCCCCGGTCCTGACGGACCGGGGCGTCGGGTCAAGACTTCCGGCCGCGGTGGGGACCGGTGGGGACGTCGCGAGCGACGTCCGGTGTGGGGTGCAAGACCCGGACCGCCCGTCCGGCGAGGCCGCTCAGCCCTCCTCCCTGAGCGCGGCAGCGCCGAGCGGGCGGTCCGTGGTTTTAAAGCCTCCTTAACGCACGCGTGCTCTGATAACCTCACGCGTCGCGGCGCGGGCGGGCCTGGGACGCCCCGGCGCCGCGACGCGCCTTCCCGCTCACGCCTGCCGCGCGCGCCGCGCTCCCGCCGGACTGTCCACCGGCGCCGCAAGATGCCCGCGCGCCAACAGGGTCAACGCCTCCAGCAGCGCCGGGCGCAGTCCCTCCGGCAGCGACCCCATCGCCTCGGCGTGCACGCGATCCACGACCGCCTGACTCCGCTTGATCATCTCGGCGCCGGCCGCGGTGACCGCGATGATCCGGGCCCGCCGGTCGGTCGTCGACGGCCGCCGCTCGGCCAGCCCGGCCTTCTCCAGCGCGTCGACGGTGACCACCATCGTGGTCTTGTCGATGTCGCCGAGCTCGGCGATCTGGATCTGTGTGCGCTCCTGCTCCGCCGCCTTGACCAGCACGCAATGCATGCGCGCGGTCATGCCGACCTCGGCCAGGGCCGCGGCCATCCGGGTGCGCAGCACGTGCGAGGTGTGGTCGAGCAGGAACGACAGGTCCGGCGCCGAGCAGGTGGCGATGTCGCCGAGGGGGGCGGGGGCCAGCGAGGTCATACCGGCATTCTACCCCGTGGGAGCTCCGCTGACAGATCTTCCCGAGAAAGATTGTCTACTTCAAAACTATCCGCTACTGTCGCTTCTGCTGGACATTCCGTACCACCGCTTCCATGGCCCGCAGGAGTGATCGCATGTCCCCCGAATCCGGACCCGCCGGCGGCTCGCCCCGCCTAGCGCTCGCCGTTATCGCCGCCAGCTCCCTGATGGCGGTGCTGGACGGCAGCATCGTCACCGTCGCGATGCCGACCATCCAGGCCGACCTCGGCTTCGCCCCGGCCGGCCTGAGCTGGGTGATGAACAGCTACCTGCTGGCCTTCGGCGGCCTGCTGCTGCTCGCCGGCCGGCTCGGCGACCTGATCGGCCGCAAGCGGATGTTCCTGGCCGGGATCGCGCTGTTCATCGCCACCTCGGCGCTGGCCGGCGCCGCGACCTCGCCGGCCATGCTGGTCGCGGCCCGGTTCGGCCAGGGCGTCGGCGCCGCCGGGGCCTCGGCGGTGAGCCTGGGCATCCTGGTCACGCTGTTCACCGAGCCGCACGAGCGCGGCCGGGCGCTCGGCGTGTTCGCTTTCACCGGCGCGGCCGGCGCCTCGATCGGGCAGGTCCTCGGCGGGGTGCTGACCGACGCGCTGAGCTGGCACTGGATCTTCGTGATCAACGTCCCGATCGGCGCGCTGACGCTGCTCGGCGCGGCGAAGGCGATCCCGGCCGACCGCGGGCGCGGGCTGCGGGCGGGGGTGGACGTGCTCGGGGCGCTGCTGGTGACCTCCGGGCTGATGATCGCGATCTACGCCGTCGTCGGCGCCGCGGACCACGGCTGGGGCTCGGCGCGGACACTCGGGCCCGGCGCCGTGGCCGCCATCCTCGTCGCGGGGTTCTTCGTCCGTCAGGCCACCGCCGCCACCCCGCTCATGCCGCTGCGGATCCTGCGCTCGCGGGCCGTCGTCGGCGCGAATCTGGTGCAGATGCTGATGATCTCGGCGATGTTCGCCTTCCAGATCGTAGTGGCGCTGGACATGCAGAAGGTCCTCGGCTTCTCCGCCGCCAAGACCGGGTTGTCCATGCTCCCGGCGGCCCTGGCGATCGGGATCGTCGCACTCGGCGTCTCGGCCCGGCTGATCGCCCGCTTCGGAGCGCGCGCCGTGCTGATCACCGGCCTGGTGCTGCTGGCCGCCGCGCTGTCCCTGCTGCTGCGCCTGCCGGTGCACGCCGGCTACGCCGCCGACCTGCTGCCCACGATGCTGCTGATCGGCGGCGGTGGTCTGGCGATGCCGGCGGCGGCCGGGCTGGGCATGACCGGCGCCCGCGAGCAGGACGCGGGCCTGGTCTCCGGGCTCTACAACACCACGGCGCAGATCGGCGCCGCGACCGGTGCGGCGGTGCTGTCGACGCTGGCGGCGAGCCGGACCGGGCGCCTGCTGGCCGCCGGGCACGATCCGGTCGAGGCGCTGGCCGGCGGGTACCGGGTGGCGTTCGGGATCGGGGTCGCGCTGCTGGTCATGGCGTTGGTGGTGGCCGTCGCCGTACTGCGGCCGGAGCGTGAGGGCGACGCCGTGGACGAGCAGGCGGCGGTGAACCCGGAGCTGGTCTCGACCGCCGCCTGACCGTCAGAGCCCTTATCCCTCGGCGCCGGCCGCGCCGAGGGATTCGGGCGTCTGGAGGCGCTGCCGCAAACCGAGGAGCCCGCCGAGCAGGACGTAGCCGGTGAACGCCGCGACGGCTTCGACCGCGGCGGCCGGGAGGTCGACGTCGCCCTTGAGCACCAGGTCCGGCAGCTTCAGCGCGACTCCCGCGGCGATGGAGGTCGTGATCGCCGCGCGCCAGGGATGCCGACGCGGCTCCAGCCAGCCCATCGCGTGCGGGAACCGGTCGACGGCCGCGGCCCAGGTCCCTTCGGCCAGCGTCAGCAGCCGCGCCGTCCACGGTGAGCGCTGCGCGAGTGCTTCACAG
>JAEKKI010000310.1 GCA_019510485.1 Catenulisporales bacterium | reverse complement strand
CGGTCAGCCAGGCCGGGTACCGGATAGTGCAGGAGTCGCTGACCAACGTGGTGCGGCACGCCGGGGCCGCTCACGCGGCGATCCTCGTGGAGTGCGCCGACGCCCTGCGGCTGCGGATCACCGACGACGGCCGCGGCGCCCCGCTCGGCGTCGAGGGCTCCGGCAACGGCCTGCCGGGCATGCGCGAGCGGGCCACCGCCCTGGGCGGAGAGCTCGCCGCCGGCCCCGAGCCCGGCGGCGGCTTCCGCGTGCAGGCCCGCATCCCCTACCCCGGGTGCGAGCCGAAGCCGGCGTCCCAGCCTCAGTCCCAGTCCCGACCCCAGCCCGAACCCCAGCCCGAGGAGACACGATGATCAGGGTTCTGCTGGCCGACGACCAGGCACTGGTCCGCGCCGGTTTCCGGGCGCTGTTGGAGGTCCAGGATGGCATCGAGGTGGCCGGCGAGGCCGTCGACGGCGAGCAGGCCTGCCGGCTGGCCGCCGAACTCCAGCCGGACGTGATCCTGATGGACATCCGCATGCCCGGCACCGACGGCCTGGAGGCCACCCGCCGGATCACCGCCGACGAGCGGCTGACGGGCGTCCGCATCCTCATCCTCACCACCTTCGAGCTCGACGAGTACGTCTTCGAGGCGATCCGCGCCGGCGCCAGCGGCTTCCTGCTGAAGGACACCGAGCCGGCCGACCTGCTGCGCGGCCTGCGCGCGGTGGCCTCCGGCGAAGCCCTGCTCGCCCCGAGCGTCACCCGCCGCCTGATCGAGGAGTTCGCGGTCCGCAGCAAGCGCACCGGCCCCAACCCGGCCGCCGAGCAGATCAAGGCCCTGACCGACCGCGAACGCGAGGTGCTGGCCCTGGTCGCGGCCGGACTGAGCAACGAGGAGATCGCCGACCGCCTGGTTCTCAGCCCTCTGACGGCCAAGACGCACGTCAGCCGCAGCATGGTCAAGCTCGGGGCGCGGGACCGGGCGCAGCTGGTGGTGCTCGCGTACGAATCGGGGCTGGCCCGGCCCGGTTGGCTGGACTGAGCGACGGCACCACGGGCGTGTCATCGTGTCGCGCCCGCCCCAGCCGTCCCAGCGTCCGCGAAACACACCGGAAACAGTGCCGGCCATCCCGCCCAGACCAGCCACTTCACCGGCCGCCCGGAAACCGCCCTGGTCAGCCGGTCGCCCCGGTCCGAAGGCCGAGTCGGCCCGGTCCCACGCTGTGGGATCCTCCGCTGGAGACCCCGCAGATTCGCGTACCCTGGCTCAATGAGCGATGCCGTCAGGAATCCGGCCGGGACCGGATCCGTCGAAGACACGTGGTCCGCACTCCCCGCGGGCCAGCAGCCGGAGTGGCCGGACCCCGAAGCGCTGTCGGCCGTCGTCTCCGAGCTCCGCTCGTATCCCCCGCTGGTCTTCGCCGGGGAGGCGGACCTGCTCAAGGACCGGATCGCCTCCGTGGCCCGCGGTGAGGCCTTCCTGCTCACCGGCGGCGACTGCGCCGACTGCTCCAGATGGCCGTGGTGCTCACCTACGCCGCCTCGGTGCCGGTGGTGAAGGTCGGGCGCATCGCCGGACAGTACTCCAAGCCCCGGTCCAAGCCGACCGAGACCCGGGACGGCGTGACCCTCCCGGCCTACCGGGGCGATTCGATCAACGGATTCGACTTCACCCCCGAGTCCCGCACCCCGGACCCCCGGCGGCTGCTGCGCCAGTACCAGGCCAGCGCCTCGACCCTGAACCTGGTGCGCGCCTTCACCACCGGCGGTTACGCCGACATGCGCCAGGTGCACGCCTGGAACCAGGACTTCGTGGCCGGCTCGCCGACCGGCGAGCGGTACGAGATGCTGGCCGGCGAGATCGACAGGGCCCTGTCGTTCATGCGCGCCTGCGGCGTCGACCCCGAGGAGTTCCGCACCGTCGAGTTCTACGCCGCGCACGAGGGCCTGGTGCTGCCGTACGAGTCGGCGCTGACCCGCATCGACTCGCGCACAGACAAGCCCTACGCCACCAGCGGCCACTACATCTGGATCGGCGAGCGCACCCGCGACCTGGACGGCGCGCACGTCGAGTACTTCAGCAGGATCCGCAACCCGATCGGGGTCAAGCTGGGCCCGTCCACCACCCCGGACGACGCCCTGGCCTACCTGGCCCGGCTGGACCCCGAGCGCGAGCCCGGCCGGCTGTCGTTCATCGTCCGCATGGGCGCGGACAAGGTGCGCGACAAGCTGCCGGCGCTGGTGGAGAAGGTGCGCGGCGAGGGCCACGAGGTGGCGTGGATCAGCGACCCGATGCACGGCAACACCTTCGAGGCGCCCTCCGGCCACAAGACCCGCCGCTTCGACGACGTGCTCGACGAGGTCAAGGGCTTCTTCGAGGTGCACCACGCGCTCGGCTCGCACCCCGGCGGCATCCACGTCGAGCTCACCGGCGAGGACGTCACCGAGTGCGTCGGCGGCGGCAAGGAGATCGCCTTCGGCGACCTGCACGACCGCTACGAGACGCTGTGCGACCCCCGGCTGAACCGCAGCCAGTCGCTGGACCTGGCGTTCCTGGTCGCGGAGATGCTGCGCCGCCGCTGAGGTCCGGCGCCGGCGTATTTTGGGCGCATGCCGATCGATCTGCGCAGCGATACCGTCACCAAGCCCTCCGCCGCGATGCGCAGGGCCATGGCCGAGGCCGAGGTCGGGGACGACCAGTACGGCGAGGACCCCACGGTGCGGCTCCTGGAGGAGACCGTCGCCGCCTTGTTCGGGTTCGATGACGCACTGTTCGTCCCCACCGGCATCATGGCCAACCACCTCGCCATCCGGATGCTCCTCGGCCCCGGCGAGGAGCTCCTGTGCGACGCCGACGCGCACATCGTCGCGCACGAGAACGGCGGTTTGGCCGCTCACGCCGGCATCCAGACCCGCACCCTGCCCTCGGCGCGCGGGCTGCTGGACCCGACCGCGCTCGCGGCGCTGATCCGCGTCGGCGACCGCTACACGGTTGGTACCCGCGCACTGGAAGTCGAGAACACCCACAACCGCGGCGGCGGTGCCGTGTATCGGCTGGACACGCTGAAGGAGATCAAGGCCCTGGCCGACTCCTTCGGCCTCGGCCTGCACATGGACGGCGCCCGCATCTGGAACGCGCACGCCGCCACCGGTGTCCCGCTCGCCGACTACGGCGCCGCCGCGACCACGATGTCGGTCTGCATGTCCAAGGGACTGGGCGCCCCGGCCGGCTCCTTGGCGCTGCTGCCGCCGGGCCGCTCGGAGGAGGCCCGCGGTCTGCGCCGCCGCCTCGGCGGATCCATGCGCCAGGCCGGGATCCTGGCCGCCGGCGCGCTGTACGCGTTGGAGAACAACCTGGAGCGGCTTTCGCAGGACCACGAGAACGCCCGCCGCATCGCGACGGCGTTGCGGG
>JAEKKI010000312.1 GCA_019510485.1 Catenulisporales bacterium | reverse complement strand
TGGACTATGCCGGATTCTGCCGGACCGGTTGACAGCGGTTTCGACAACCGTAGCCATCCTAGTCGCGGGGTGTCAGGCGGCTTTCCGTGTCCGGCCGGTGGCGGGTCCGCGCCGCCCGTCGAGCAGTCTTCGAACCGTCCGTCAAGCAGTCCCTCAAGCCGTCCCTCAAGCCGACAGTTGCTCAGCCGAAGCCGAACCGGCGGGATCCCCCGGCCCCGGCGCCGCCGGCGTCGTGCCCGGAGCCGGCAACCGCTCGATGAGCAGCGCGCAGATCTCACTCGGCGGCAACGGCTTGGACACCAGCCAGCCCTGCGCCTCGTCGCAGCCATAGCTCTGCAGGGTCGACCAGGTCGCCGGATCCTCGACGCCCTCGGCGACGACGCGCAGGCCCAGCGAGTGCGCCAGGTCTATGGTCGAGTGCACGATCGCCGCGTCGTCGGTGTCGTAGCCGATGCCGCCGACGAAGGAGCGGTCGATCTTGATCTCGTCGAACGGCAGCCGGCGCAGGGTCAGCAGCGAGGCGTAGCCGGTGCCGAAGTTGTCCAGGGACAGCCGCACGCCGAGCTTGGCCAGCCCCAGCAGCGTCGTGCGCGCGAGTTGGGCGTCGCCGACCAGGACCCGTTCGGCGATCTCCAGCCGCAGCGCCTCGGGGCGGACCCGGTGCTGCGCCAGCTTGCGGGCCACCAGGTCCACGAACGCCGGGTTCTCCACGTCGCGCAGCGAGACGTTCACCGAGATCGGGACGCCGTAACCGGCCTGCCACCACATCGCGGCCTGCCGCAGCGAGACGTCGAGGACGTAGTCGGTCAGGCGGGCCATCAGCCCGCTGGACTCGGCCAGCTTCACGAACGTCTCCGGCGCGATCGCCCCGCGGTCGGGGTGCCGCCAGCGGGCCAGCGCCTCCACGCCGACCAGGCGCTCGTCCTGGAACGACGCCTGCGGCTGGTAGTGCACCTCGATCCGGCCGGCCTCCAGGGCCGCGCGCAGGTCGGACAGCAGCGCCAACCGGTCCGGGCTGTTGCGGTCCTTGGCCGGGTCGTAGCGGGCGTAGCCGGCCTTGCTGCGCTTGGCCTCGTACATCGCCACGTCCGCGTGCCGCAGGAGCACGTCGTAGTGCCGGGCGTCGTCCGGGTGCAGCGCGATCCCGAGCGAGGCTTCCACGTCGAGGGTGAAGCCGTGCAGCCGGAAGGGGACCGCGACCGCGTCCAGCAGCCGCTGAGCCAACTGTTGCGCGGCGTCGACATCGGGCAGGCCCGGGAGCAGCACCGCGAACTCGTCGCCGCCGAGGCGGGCCACCATGTCCTCGGCGCGCACCGCGGCCGACAGCCGCTGCGCCACCTCGCGGATCAGCTCGTCGCCGGCGGCGTGGCCCAGGGTGTCGTTGACTTCCTTGAACCGGTCCAGGTCCAGCAGGAACAGGCCGATCCGGCCCGGCGGGACGGCCATCGCGGCCGGGGCGCGGCCGGTCGCGTAGAGCGAGGACATGCTCTCGTCGTCCGGTCCGCCGGTCACGCCGGTCGCGCCGAGCATCAGCTCGGCCTGGCGGCGCAGGGCTTTGCGGTTGGGCAGCGCGGTCAGCGGGTCGTGCAGCGACTGCCACTCGCTCTCGTCGAAGGCCAGGGCGCTGCGATAGAAGACCAGCAGGACCGGTATGAACAGGATGATGAGGTACGGCTCGTGCTTCATCACCACGGTGATCAGCGGGGCCAGCACCACCGAGGCGCCGATCACCTGCGCTTCGACCTTCCACTCCCGCATCGCTATGCCGCGCGGCGAGGAGCCGGTCCACAACGCCACGGCCTGCCACACCAGGAACAGGTTGACGGCGAAGTAGGCGACACCGGCCAGCAGGATCGCCGCCAGGTACGTCACGCTCGGCGCCCAGGTCCGGCCCGGGGTGGGAGCTATGTCGAACAG
>JAEKKI010000248.1 GCA_019510485.1 Catenulisporales bacterium | reverse complement strand
TGGGCTCGCGCCCGCTGCCGGCGAGCGGCCGCCATACCTGGGCGAACTCCGGCGAGTCGGCGTCGACCATCCACGGCACAGGCTCCGGGTCGGTTTCCGGCGTCTCGTCTTCGACCTCGCATTCCGCCACCGCGTCCAGCCAGACCGCGATGCCCGGAAAGTCTGGCCTATTATCTCGCCGCCATCGGGCCCCGATCTCCGCCGTCCCGACCGCCCGCACCGGCCGAACCGCTGGAACCGCCGGAACCGCCCGCACCGCCGCCACGCCCACCGCCTCCCCTGTCAGGATCCGGAAAGTCAGCCGTTCAGAGCAGTCAGAGCCAGGAGCCGCTCAGCGCTTCTTCCGCTTCCCCGACGACCGCTTGCGCGGCGTCTCGTCGGCGGCCGGCGCGGCGTCCGCGGGAACGGCGTCGCCGCGGTAGTCCGCGTACGTCTCCACGCGCTGCACCACGCCGCCCTCGCCGTCGACCGTGGGAGCCGTGTAGCTCAGGTGGTCCGGGCGGCGCGGGGTCTCCAGGCCCTTGGCGTGCAGGTGCGGGGTTCCGGGGACGGCGTCCTGGACGCCGGCGCGCAGGGCGTCGGCCGTGGCGGCCGCCTGGGCCTGCGCCTCCGGGTCCTGGCTCACCGCCTCGACCTCGACCTTGAGGTTGAACAGGTAGCCGATGGACTCCTCCTTGATGGCCTCCATCATGGCCTGGAACATCGCATAGCCCTCGCGCTGGTACTCCACCAGCGGGTCGCGCTGGGCCATGGCGCGCAGGCCGATGCCCTCCTGCAGGTAGTCCATCTCGTACAGGTGCTCGCGCCACTTGCGGTCCAGGACCGACAGGACCACGCGGCGCTCCAGCTCGCGGGTGATCTGCTCGCCGAGCTGGGCCTCGCGGGCGTCGTAGGCC
This sequence comes from Catenulisporales bacterium, assembly GCA_019510485.1. Lineage (GTDB taxonomy): Bacteria > Actinomycetota > Actinomycetes > Streptomycetales > Catenulisporaceae > Catenulispora. The sequence goes on along the minus strand of JAEKKI010000248.1, from coordinate 11,165 downwards.
GAGTGGATGTCGGCGGTCAGCTCCTCGACCAGCACGTCGCGGGTGACCTTGTCGCGGTCGCCGGCGGCCTCCTCGATCTCCTCGACCGTCACCGAGATCGGGTACAGCGTCTCCAGCGCGGACCACAGCTTGTCCAGGTCCCACTCCTCGGAGTAGCCCTCGGAGGTGGCGATGTCGACGTAGCCGATGATGGTGTCGTCCATCATCAGCCGCACCTGGTCCCGCAGGTCCGCGCCCTCCAGCACCTTGCGGCGCTCTTCGTAGACCACCAGGCGCTGGCGGTTGAGGACCTCGTCGTACTTCAGGACGTTCTTGCGGATCTCGAAGTTCTGCTGCTCGATCTGGGTCTGCGCCGAGGCGATCGCGCGGGTCACCATCTTGTGCTCGATCGGCACGTCCTTGGGCACGTTCGCCATCGACAGCACGCGCTCGACCATGCCGGCCTTGAACATGCGCATCAGGTCGTCGCCGAGGGAGAGGTAGAACCGGGTCTCGCCGGGGTCGCCCTGACGGCCCGCGCGGCCGCGCAGCTGGTTGTCGATGCGGCGGGACTCGTGGCGCTCGGTGCCCAGCACGTAGAGGCCGCCGAGGTCCATGACCTCGTCGTGCTCGGCCTTCACCTTGCGCTTGGCCTTCTCCAGCGCGTCCGGCAGCGCCGCCTGCCACTCCTCCGGGGTGCCCTCCGGGTCCAGCCCGCGCTGGTACAGCTCGGCGGTGGCCAGGTCGTCGGGGTTGCCGCCGAGCTGGATGTCGGTGCCGCGGCCGGCCATGTTGGTGGCCACGGTGACCGCGCCCTTGCGCCCGGCCTGGGCCACGATCGCCGCCTCGCGCTCGTGGTACTTGGCGTTCAGGACCTCGTGCGGGACGCCGCGCTTGCGCAGCATCGTCGACAGGTACTCGGACTTCTCCACGGAGGTGGTGCCGACCAGGATCGGCTGGCCGAGGTCGTTGCGCTCGGCGATGTCCTCGACCACCGCGTCGAACTTCGCCTCCTCGGTGACGTAGATCAGGTCCTGCTGGTCCATGCGGATCAGCGGCTTGTTCGTCGGGATCGGCACCACGCCCAGCTTGTAGATCTGCTGGAACTCCGCGGCCTCGGTCATCGCGGTACCGGTCATGCCGGCGAGCTTGTCGTAGAGCCGGAAGTAGTTCTGCAGCGTGATCGTGGCGAGCGTCTGGTTCTCGTCCTTGATCTCGACGCCTTCCTTGGCCTCGATCGCCTGGTGCATGCCCTCGTTGTAGCGGCGGCCGGCCAGCATGCGGCCGGTGTGCTCGTCCACGATCATGACCTCGCCGCTCATCACGACGTAGTCCTTGTCCTTCTTGAACAGCTCCTTGGCCTTGATGGCGTTGTTCAGGTAGCCGACCAGCGGGGTGTTCACGGACTCGTAGAGGTTGTCGATGCCGAGCAGGTCCTCGACCCGCTCCACGCCGCGCTCCAGGATGCCGACGGTGCGCTTCTTCTCGTCGACCTCGTAGTCGACGTCCGGCGCCAGCCGGTCCACGATCTTGGCGAAGTCGGTGTACCACTTGGTGGCCTGGTCCGCGGGTCCGGAAATGATCAGCGGGGTCCGGGCCTCGTCGATGAGGATCGAGTCGACCTCGTCGACGCAGGCGAAGAAGTGCCCGCGCTGCACCATCTCCTCGCGCGACCACGCCATGTTGTCGCGCAGGTAGTCGAAGCCGAACTCGTTGTTGGTGCCGTAGGTGATGTCGCACAGGTACTGCTCGCGGCGCTCGGCCGGGGTCATGCTGGCCAGGATCACGCCGACCTTCAGGCCGAGGAACCGGTGCACCCGGCCCATCCAGGAGGAGTCGCGCTCGGCCAGGTAGTCGTTGGTGGTGACGATGTGCACGCCCTTGCCGGCCAGCGCGTTCAGATACGCCGGCAGGGTGCCGACCAGGGTCTTGCCCTCGCCGGTGCGCATTTCGGCGATGTTGCCCAGGTGCAGCGCGGCGCCGCCCATCACCTGCACCTTGTAGTGCCGCTGGCCCAGCGTGCGCTTGGCGGCCTCGCGGACCACCGCGAACGCCTCGGGCATCAGGTCGTCCAGCGTCTCGCCGTCTTCCAGGCGGGCACGGAACTCGTCGGTCTGGGCGCGCAGCTCGGCGTCGCTCATCTGAACGTAGTCTTCCTCGATCTCGTCGACGAGATCGGCGACAGCCTCCAGGCGGCGCAGGATCTTCCCTTCACCGGCCCGCAGGACCTTGTCGAACAGACGCGACACGGCAGACAACTCCTCGATGACGGACTCGGGCAGGCAGGATGAGGCCCCGCCTTTTCCAACATGTTATGCGACGGGGCGCATCCCAGGGGAAGAGCGCGCCTTAATGATCATCGGCATATTCCCTGGAGGCGGGGCCGGCGGTCGCCTACGGTGGGTCGATGGACGTACCACGAACGCGTCAGCGGTCGGTCGAAGTTCCCGAGTCGAGCCCGCCGGCGAAAGTTACCGCGCTGCCCGAGGGCCCTTTGCGGACCGAGCGGCTGCTGCTGCGGCCCTGGCGGGAGCAGGACATCCCCGGTATCTACCGGATCTGCCAGGATCCGGATATCCAGCGCTGGACCACCGTGCCCTCGCCGTATCTGCTGAGCGACGCCGAGTGGTTCGTGCGCGAGTTCACTCCCAAGGGTTTCGCTTCCGGCGACACGGCGACGTTCGGAGTCTTCGTCCAGGAGACCGGACAGATAGCCGGCGCCGTCGGGCTCGGCGGCATCACGACGTTCGTCGTGGGCCGCGGGGTGCGGACGGCGGAGATCGGCTACTGGGCCAATCCGGAGACGCGGGGACGGGGTTACATCACCGAGGCCGTGCGCGAGGTCGTGCGGTGGGGGTTCGAGGACCTGCGGCTGGGGCGCGTCACCTGGCAGGCCTTTGACGGGAACAAGGCGTCGCAGCGGGTGATCGAGAAGCTCGGCTTCACGATCGTCGGGCTCCAGCGCGGCTGCAACGAGCTTCACGGGGAGCGCCTGGACATGTGGCTGGGCGACATCCTGCCGGGCGAGCTGCGATAGCCGGGCTCGGGTCGGCTCGGGTCGGCTCGGTCGGCTTGTCAGTGGCGACCGCTAGCGTGGTCATCGTGACGTCCGGACCGCTGCCCAGCATCGAGCTCTCCGCCGCCGAGGCCCGCCGCCTGGCCCTGCACGCGCAGGGACTGATCGGCGTCCCGGACCGCCGGAGCGGGGTGAAGGGCGTCCTGCGCGACCTCGGCGCGGTGCAGCTGGACACGATCAGCGTGCTGGCACGCTCGCACGAGCTGGTGCCGTACGCGCGGCTGGGCGCGGTCGGCCGCGGGGCGGTGGAGAAGGCGTACTGGACGCACGAGGCGCACGGCGCCTCGACCTTCGAGTACTGGGCGCACGCGGCCTGCATCCTGCCGGTCGAGGAGTGGCCGACGTTCGCCTACCGCAGAGCCCACTACCGCCTGCGGGACAACGGCGGCTGGGGCATGGAGACGACGCGCGAGGCCGAGGCGCTGGTCCTGGGCAAGCTGCGCGACGAGGGGCCGTGCATGACGGCGGACTTCGGGGGAGCGCGCAAGAGCACCGAATGGTGGGACTGGTCGGAGACCAAGGTCGCGGTCGAGAAGCTGCTGGCGACCGGGGACGTGGTCTGCGTGGAGCGGCGTGGCTGGCGGCGGGTGTACGACCTGCCGGAGCGCGCGCTGCCCAAGCCGGTGCTGGACGCCCCGGAGCTGACGGCCGAGGAGGCGCACGTCCGGCTGCTGACCCTGGCCGGCCGGCGGCTCGGCGTCGGCACGATAGGCGACCTGGCGGACTACTACCGGCTCAAGATCCCCGACGCCAAGCCGCTGATGGACCGGACCGGCCTGGTGCCGGTGACGGTACGCGGCTGGGGCCAGCCGGCGTGGGCCGACCCGGCGGCGCTGGAGCTGCTGGCTTCGGGCGGCCCGCGCGGCCGCCATCGCACGACGCTGCTTTCCCCGTTCGACTCGCTGATCTGGGAGCGCGACCGGATGGAGCGCGTCTTCGGCATGGTGCACCGCATCGAGGCGTACACGCCGGCGGCCAAGCGCGTGCACGGCTACTTCGCGATGCCGCTGCTGGCCGGCGGCAAGCTGCTCGGCCGGGTCGACCCGAAGCGCGAGGGCAAGACGCTCATCGCCCGGAAGGTGTCGCTGGACACGGTGGCCGGCGCGCAGCCGATGGCCGACGCGCTGCGCGAAGCGGCGACCTGGGTGGGGTGCGACGACATCGTGGTGGAGCAGGTGACGCCGGGACCGGTGGAGGCGGCGCTGCGGGCGGCGCTCGCGTAGGCGCGGCCGTCGCCGGCTATCGCCACAAGGGCTGCGGCGGCGCCGCGAACCACTTCCCGAGCAGTTCCGGGTCGGCCGTCCGCAGACCGTCGCGCCAGTCGACCAGCGTCAGGCCGCGCGCCTGTGCCAGCGCCGCGAACGCCCCGGCGACCCGCGTGCTCGCGATGCCGGTGCGGTGCACGCCGACGACGGTCACGCGGTCGGTGGCGTCGACGAGCCCGTACACGTGCACGCCGTCGGCGACCGACAACGCGTAGCCGCCGCGGACCATGCCCTGGCCCTCGATCGCGACCGGCCGCACGAAGTGCGTGGTGGTGCGCAGGCCCGCGGCCAGATCCTCCACGGTCAGGGTGACCCCCTCCAGCGGCTCGACCGGTTCGGTGCGCAGGTGGATCTCGGTGAATCCGGGGCCGGAGCGGAATTCGGTCTGGACCCGGCGGATGGCCGCCAGGTTCGCCTCGACCGCCGCCGCGCCGAACGGGCCGACCAGTTCCACATCGCGCCACAGGTCGTCCTTGACCAGCAGCACCGAGCGGCCGTCCAGGGGGCCGGCGATGTCCGGCAGCCGGTCGCTGATGCTGGACATGCTGAAGTGGATGTCCCCGGCCGGGGCGCCCAGGTCCGGGCCGGGCACGCGCTCGGCCCGGCGCAGCGTCAGCTCCAGCTCGCCGATCAGCTCGTACTCTTCACGGAAGGCGGGCTCGGCGCGCACCACGCGCCAGACTTGGTCCGCCGCCTCCAGCATCTGGGTGCCGTCGAACGCCGGGGGCAGGCTCTCCGAGGGAACCACCGTGCGCGCGATCACCCCGCCGTCCGCGGCGTCTCTCAACGTCACGGATATGTCCATGGCGTCGAACCTACGCGGGAGGGCTCCCGCGATGTCAAGCCGCGAAACTCAGGTGATCTCCAGCAGCTTCTCCCGCACCGCGTACACCACGGCTTCCATGCGGGAATGCAGCTGCAGCTTCTCCAAGATGTTGCGGACGTGGTTCTTCACCGTGTTCTCGGTGATGAACAACTCCTTGGCGATCTCCCGGTTGTTGCGCCCGGTCGCCACCAGCTTGAGCACTTCCATCTCACGATCGGTCAGCTTGGGCGCCGCGGGTGCCGGCCCCTGAGCCGGCGGAGCCTCGGCGCCCCGCGCCAGTGCCGCGAACCCGGTCAGCAGCTTGGCCGCCATCGACGGAGTCACCTGCGACTCGCCTCGCTGCACCGCGCGCAACGCCTCGGGAATCTTGTGCGGCAGCACGCTCTTGAGCAGATAGCCGGACGCCCCGGACTTCACCGCCTCGTAGAGGTCGGCCTCGTCATCACTGGACGTCAGCATGATCACCTTGGCATCCGGCACCGACCGCTTGATCGCCGCGCAGGCCGCCAGCCCATCGGTGTCGGGCATCCGGACATCGAGGATCACCACGTCCGGGGCCAGTTCCTCGGCGCGGCGCACGGCCTCGGCGCCATCGGACGCCTCCCCCACCACCTCGATGTCGTCCTCGGTGTCGAGCACGACCGCCAAACCTCGGCGCAGCAGGGTGTGGTCGTCGGCTATGAGGACTCTTATGGCTTCCGACACAGGACCATGATGACACCTCGGGAGGACACATGGGCATTACCCGGGGGAGTGATCGCCCTACAGCCGCGCCCCGCACCGCCGCGGGACCGGGCGAACCCAGTCCCGCGACATCGTCCGTTGAGATCAGAGGCCTTCACAGGCCTGCCGACAGACTCAGCGCCGTGCGCCGGCCATCTTGTCCGAAGGCGAACTGTTGCCGTTGACATACGGCTCGGCCGGCTCGTCGCTCGGCTCCAGGTGGATCACGCCGTAGTCGTAGGCGTGGCGGCGGTAGACCACCGCGGGCAGGCCGGAGTCCTTGTCCACGTAGAGGTAGAAGTCGTGGCCGACGAGTTCCATCTCGTACAGCGCCTGGTCCAGCGTCATCGGCGTCGCCTTGTGCGTCTTCTCGCGGACCACCATCGGACCGTTGTGATCGGGTCCGGACAGGGAGTACGGCTTGACGTCCACCTCGGGGTTGGCACGGGGGGCGCTTTCGGCCGTCAGCAGCGGCTGGATGCCGGGCGGCAAGTCCGCCATGGGCGGGATGCGCTTGATGGTTTCGCCGTTCGCCTTGCGGTTGCGGTGGATCTTCCGCCGGTCCTTGGCCTTGCGGATCTGGGCCTGGAGCTTGGCCGCGGCCAAGTCGAGCGCCGAGTACGGGTCGCCGGCGCTGGCTTCGGCCCGGCTGATGGCCTTGCCATCCATCTCCTGCACCTTGGCCAGCTTGTCCATCACGTGCCGACGGAACCGGTCGGTCACCTCGTGGTGGCGGCTCTTGACGACGATGTCCACGCGCGTTCTCCAATCTCGCGTCCAGGTCTGGTGCCGGGGCCTTCCGGCCCGCGGGCTTCGGCGTCGGGGAAAGGTGAACCAGCGGCGCCTCCGAGAGGGTGATCGGGGACTGCTCTGTTGATCTCCAACGTACGCCGGGAGTGGATGGTGCCCGGTTCGTGGAGTGGAGGAAGTCACTGCCGTTACGGGAACCGGCGGAAAACGCCGGGGGTACGGCTGTAACTGCTGAGGTCATCGGAAAGATGGAAACGGCCGTCGGCGGGACGCCGGCGGCGCCGCCTCACGGGCGGCCGGGTATGTGCGGGATCTTGCGCATCACGCCTGCTCACTTGTCGCGGGCCAGTGCTCTATGGGTGAAAGCTAGCCCCGTCGGCGGCCGGGCGGAAGATGCGAAGGGTGGCGTTGGACCGTTCGTGTGACGGCATACGGCATCCGACCGGCCAGGGAGCGGTTACCCGGGATTTCCCCGCAGTTCACAGAGTGAGACAGCCGGGTCGGTGAAACCAGAAATTCAGGAATCCTCACGGACCAGCGGCGATACCGGGGGACGCTGGCGGCCATGTTGCCCGATGACGCTTCAGCGCCTCAGGCCCGCACTCGCGCGGCGGCGATCGTCGCCGCCCCGAGCACCGGCACGCCGGCGACCCGCAGCGCCCGCGCGGCCTCGGCGAGGCTCGCCCCGCTGGTGCTGATGTCGTCGACGAGGACCACGTCGCAGGCCGCCGCGGCCAAACCGCCGCGCCGGGCCCGCAGCGCGCCGGCCACGTTCGCCCGCCGCTGCTCCCGCGTCAACCCCGCCTGGTCCAGCACCGCACGGGAGTGCCGCAGCGCCGGTACCGCGCGGGCCGGGACCCCTGCCTCCCGAAGCGTCCGCGCGGCGGCCCGCGCCAGCCGCGCCGTGGTGTCCTCGCCGCGCTCCCGGACCACGCGTGGCCGCGAGGGCATGGGGACCAGCGCCAGCGGGCTCGAAGACCGGGCCCCGGCGCCGTCGACCGCCGCCGCGACCGCGCGCGCCAGCCCCCGCCCCAGCGCGCGCCGCAGATCGCACCGGCCGCGCTCTTTGTAGACGATGAGCATCGTGCGCACCGGGTCTTCATACCGGGCCACCGCGTAGGTGCGAGGCGCCCCCGGCACGGAGGCCAGTGCCCGCCACGGCCCGCTGACGGCGAGTAACCCGGCACAGGAAGCGCACAGCGGAGCGCCGGACGGCTGTGGGCGCCCGCACCCGCCGCAGTCCCGCTCGGCGGCGAGGTCCAGCAGCGCGGCCCACAGCGGACGGACGAGCGCCATCGGACCCCCTGGTTGCATTCGACGTTGAGGAGGAATTATCCGATACGGGGCATCTGTGCGCTACCTACGGCGACAAGCGAGCGGCGGCGCCCGTCAGCCCGAAGCAGACGTCGCCACCACCGGCGTCGACCCGAGCTCCTGGTTGCTGATGTCCGTGGCGCCGTGGCTCTTGAAGTACACGTAGCTGTTCCCCGGGTCGGCCGCCGGCCCGGTGCCGTCGCTGAAGACCCACAGCATGTGCCGGCCGTTGGTGACGCTGGTCGCGGCGGCGATGTGCTTGGCGGCCGGCTGGGCGTCCTCGACGGCGCTGATCGCCGAGTCCTGCGAGCCGTCGGCGTAGACCTTGAGCAGCCGCACCGTGTTCGAGTCCTTCGGTACGCCCAGCAGCACGACGGTACGCCCGTCCGCCCAGGCCGCGTCCGTGGCACTGGCCAGGCTGGCGGACAGCAGGGTGTCCCCGGGGTCGGACGACAGCAGCGGGAAGACGGTGTTCGACAACATCGGCACCTCTCCGGTCCGATCGATCGCGACCATCTGGGCCGGCCACGGACCGGCCGAACTCCCGGAGGCCGTCTGGCCGGTGACGATCACCGCGCGACTGCCGTCCGGAGCGGGCTTGAAGCGGGTGATCTGCACGCCGCCGGGGGGATCCTGGAGCGCGTCCCAGGAATCGGAACTCGGCTCCTTGCCCCCGGGATCACGCACATGGACCAGGGTGTGGCCGTCGACCACCCACAGCGAGCCGTCGACGGGATCCCATTCCAGATCAGTGATCTTGGACGGGTCGACGGTCTGATACCACACCCGGTGGTCCACGGAGTTCTTGTCCCCGACGACCACCACGCCCGCGCCCTTGGCGTCCCGGGCCAGGACGGCGGCCACGATCGAGGAGGACGGCGTCTTGCCGTCGGCGGCGGTGTCGTTCCGCTTCACCGCCATGGGCGCGTCCTTCACCAGCGACAGGCCGGACAGGTCTACCTCCGAGTGCGCCTTGGCGCTATTCGGGGGACACACGGAAGGACCGTTGTTCAACAGCGGGTTCGCGCTCAGCTGCTTGAACACCACGGCGGACTCGTTCGACGCCTGCGGGCACACCCAGTACACCGGCGGTACGGCGTTGTCCTTGTTCAGATCCTGCACGCCGCACGCCGTGGGCGTGCACCCGGTGTAGGTGACCTGGATGCCGGTCACCGGCGGCGTCACGGCGGCCAGCTGCTGGGTCGCGGCGGCGTCCCGGAAGGTCAGCCGCAGGGCCTGCTGCACCTCCGTGAGGTCTGGCGGCCCGCCCGGCGGAACCTTGAGCTTCACGACGGCCACGCCCGCGTTGACCTTGACCGGCCCGTCCGGTTGCAGCCTGGATACCGCGTAGTCGCCGCGGCCGTGCAGCACCGCGCGGGCCAGTGCGTCATAGGTGTAGTCGACCTTGCCGGTGGCCTGGGTCAGGTAGACCTGGTCCACCGGAGTGTCCAGGCTTCCGGAGGCGGGCAGGTAGATCGGCATCGCCGACTGGTTGATCTGGTAGACGCGCTTGAACGAGCCCTCGTCGATCATCCGGAATGGCGGCGGGTCGTTGATGCGCCAGCCGCCCTGTTCCCGCGTCAGGTCGAACTTCACCGGGAGCGGGCCCTGCTTGATCCGGTAGAACCCGTATGGATCGAGCTCGGCGCGCTGGTCGGACTGGACGGTGACCGTGGCCGTGTCGCCGTCCTTCGGCGACGCCGTCGCGGCCGGGGCCGGCCGGTTGCCGCGGCCGGCCGCGGCGCCCTGGTCGTCCAGGACCGGCAAGAGGTGGTCCACGATCTTGGTCGGCGCGTTCCCGCCCAGGCCCTCCTGGGCCCACAGCTTGCGGCCGTCAGCGGTCAGATACTCCTGCGCGACGATGAAGCTCGGGTCCTTCTGGTCGCCGGTGAGGGCCTGCAGGAAGTTCGACACCAGCTGGGTCGGCGACATCCCGGGGTCCGGCCCGCGGGCGAAGATCAGGACGTTGTTGTGACCTTGGCTCAGCACCGTGGTCTTCACGTCCCCGCCGGTCGGCGGACCGGCGCAGGCCGCGGTACCCGCGGCCGTGACCACGGCGAGCGCCGCGGCGACCCAGCGCCGGACCCGGGACGCGGTGGACCGGCACCCCTCGGTTTCAGCGGTCGTCCCGACCGTCATCTCAGCGCTCCCCCCACCGGTCGGCGGTCCCCCGACCGGTGAGACCGGTCAGGTCCGGGCCGCCGTTCCGAGGTCCGGCCGCCGGCGCCGCCGGCTCCTCGGCGGCCAGCCGCGCGGCCTCGGCCTGCCGTTTGTGGTGACGGGAGTCGTTCGGCTCCAGCGGGATGGGCGAGCGCACCAGTTCCATCCCGGCCGTGCGGGGCAGCGTCAGCCGGAACTGCGAGCCGCCGCCGGGCTCGCCCCAGGCCTGGAGCCAGCCGTGGTGCAGGTGGGCGTCCTCCAGCGAGATCGCCAGGCCCAGGCCGGTGCCGCCGGTGGTGCGGGCCCGTGCCGGGTCGGCGCGCCAGAAGCGGCCGAACACCAGGGACGACTCGCCGGGCTTGAGACCGACGCCGTAGTCGCGAACCGCGACCGCCACCGCGTCGCCGGAGGCGGCGACCTTCACCACCACCGGCCGGCCCTCGCTGTGCTCGATCGCGTTGACCACCAGGTTGCGCAGGATCCGCTCGATGCGGCGCGGGTCGATCTCGGCCACGCAGGGGCTGTCAGGGGTGACGATCCGCACGTCGGAGCCCTTGCGCTCGGCCAGCACCGCGCTGCTGTCGACCACCCGGCGGATCAGCAGGCGCAGGTCGACCGGTTCGGCGTCCAGCACCGCGGCGCCGGCGTCGAAGCGGCTGATCTCCAGCAGGTCGCCGAGCAGTTCCTCGAAGCGGTCCAGCTGGGTCTGCAACAGCTCGGCCGAGCGGGCGGTGGGGCCGGTGAAGTCCTCGCGCGCGTCGTGCAGGACGTCGGCGGCCATCCGGACCGTGGTCAGCGGGGTGCGCAGCTCGTGGGAGACGTCGGAGACGAAGCGGCGCTGCACCCGGGAGAGCTCCTCCAGCTTGCGGATCTGCCGCTGGAGGTTGCCGGCCATGGTGTTGAAGGACGTCGCCAGCCGCGCCAGGTCGTCCTCGCCGCGCACCCGCATCCGCTCGTCGAAGCGGCCGTCGGCCAGCCGCTCGGCGATCCCGGCGGCCTGCCGGACCGGCGTGACCACCAGGCGCGTGATGAACCACGCCACCGCGGCCAGGGCCAGGATCAGCACCGCACC
>JAEKKI010000311.1 GCA_019510485.1 Catenulisporales bacterium | reverse complement strand
GCGAAGACGTAGCATCGACCTTATGAGTATCGCCGTCGAGCATGCGATCACCGAGGACGCCATCCACAGGGCGCTCTCGAAGGTCCAGGACCCTGAGATCCACCGGCCCATCACCGAGCTGGACATGGTCAAACAGGTCAACGTGGCCGCCGACGGCACCGTGCAGGTCGCCATCTTCCTGACCGTCGCCGGCTGTCCGATGAAGGACCGCCTCACCAACGACATCAAGCGCGAAGTCGGCACGATCGCCGGCGTCACCGCCGTCGAGGTCGAGCTCGACGTGATGAGCGCCGAGCAGCGCGAGACGCTGAAGACCAAGCTGCGCGGCGGCCAGGTCGACCGCGAGATCCCCTTCGCCCAGGCCGGCAGCCTCACCCGGGTCTACGCCATCGCCTCCGGCAAGGGCGGCGTCGGCAAGTCCTCGGTCACCGTCAACCTGGCGGCCGCGCTGGCCGCGAAGGGCCTGAAGGTGACCCCGATCGACGACATGATCCTGGCGCCGACCGCACCCAGCGGCGTGAAGGTCATCTCCATCGGCATGTTCACCCCAGGCAACTCCCCGGTGGTGTGGCGCGGCCCGATGCTGCACCGCGCGATCCAGCAGTTCCTGGCCGACGTCTACTGGGGCGACCTGGACGTGCTCCTGCTGGACCTGCCGCCCGGCACCGGCGACATCGCGATCTCGGTCGCGCAGCTGGTTCCGAACGCGGAGATCCTCGTGGTCACGACGCCGCAGCAGGCGGCCGCCGAGGTGGCCGAGCGGGCCGGCACCATCGCCGTGCAGACCCGGCAGCGGATCACCGGCGTCATCGAGAACATGTCGTGGATGCCGTGTCCGCACTGCGGCGAGCAGGTGGACGTGTTCGGGAGCGGCGGCGGGCAGACCGTGGCCGAGGCGCTGAGCCGGGCCACGGGGACCACGGTCCCGGTGCTCGGGCAGATCCCGATCGATGTGCGGCTGCGGGAAGGGGGCGACAGCGGGGAGCCGATCACGGCGACCGATCCGGAGTCGCCGGCGGCGAAGGTGCTGCTCGGTATCGCTGACAAGATTGCTACGCGCTCGCGTGGGCTGGTGGGGATGTCGTTGAGCGTTTCGCCGGTGCGGAAGTAGCGGCAGGGGCGGAGGGCCGACCCCGGTCTCCCGGAACCGGCCCTCCGCGGTACGACTGCCGCCACAAGGCGTGAGATGAGAAGATCAGCTGGCCAGATCGGCCTTGAGCTGAGCCACCGAAGGATTGGTCCGAACGATCGGCTCCCCACCACTGGCGGGAATCGTCACCACCGTGGGAACCGTCTGATTCCCCCCATTCACCGACATCACGTACTTGGCAGCATCCGGAGCCTGCTCGATGTCGACCTCCACAAATCCGATGCCCTCGCGTTCGAGCTGGCTCTTGAGCCGGCGGCAGTAGCCACACCAGGTCGTCGAGTACATCGTGATCTGGTCGTTCATCTTCCACTTCCTGTCAGCAGTCGGCTGTCGGGACAATCCGGAGTGTGCAACCGCGGCGGGCGCTCGATTCTTCCGCAAGGGGTGGCTGTGGTGTCGGGGGTTGGTGCGAACATGGGTGGATGCCGCATCCGCCCCCCGGCGCCGGAGGACCCGCCACCGCCCCCGCATCCGCGCCGCTGCCCCCCGCCGCCCTTCTGGACGCGCTCGACCCCGAGCAGCGCGCCGTGGCCGAGGCGCTGCACGGGCCGGTGTGCGTGCTGGCCGGCGCGGGGACCGGGAAGACACGGGCGATCACGTACCGCATCGCGTACGGCGTGGCCACCGGTGAGTACATCCCGAGTCAGGTTCTGGCCGTCACCTTCACCCAGCGGGCGGCCGGGGAGTTGCGGGGCCGGCTGCGGCAGTTGGGGACCGGTGGGGTGCAGGCGCGGACGTTCCACTCCGCCGCGCTGAGGCAGCTCCAGTATTTCTGGCCGAAGGCCGTCGGGGGGCCGACGCCGCAGCTGGTCGAGTCGAAGATCCCGCTGGTGGCCGAGGCGGTGCGGCGGCTGCGGCTCAGTGCCGAGCGGGCGGAGCTGCGCGACCTGGCCGGGGAGATCGAGTGGGCCAAGTCGACGCAGGTGGTGGCCGACGACTACGCCGGGGCCGCGGCGAAGGCGGCCCGGACGCCGCCGCGGGACGCCGCCGAGGTGGCCAAGGTCTACGCCGAGTACGAGAGCGCCAAGCGTGACCGCAACACCATCGACTTCGAGGACGTGCTGCTGCTCACCATCGGCATCATGGAGGAGCGCGCCGACATCGCCGCGACGGTGCGCAACCAGTACCGGCACTTCACCGTCGACGAGTACCAGGACGTCAACCCCCTGCAACAGCGGCTGCTGGACTGCTGGCTCGGCGACCGGGCCGACGTGTGCGTGGTCGGCGACGCCAGCCAGACCAT
>JAEKKI010000247.1 GCA_019510485.1 Catenulisporales bacterium | reverse complement strand
GGTCCTTGCCGGAGAACGCGCCGCCGCCGTGCCGGGCCATGCCGCCGTAGGTGTCGACGATGATCTTGCGGCCGGTCAGGCCGGCGTCGCCCATCGGGCCGCCGATCTCGAACCGGCCGGTCGGGTTGACCAGCAGCCGATAGCCGCTGGTGTCCAGGTCCAGCGCGGCCAACTCCGGCTCGACGACCTGCTCGCGGATGTCCGGGGTGAGCAGCGTGTCCAGGTCGATGTTCGAGGCGTGCTGGGAGGAGACGACGACGGTGTCCAGCCGCACCGCCTTGTTCCCGTCGTACTCGATGGTCACCTGGGTCTTGCCGTCCGGGCGCAGGTAGGGAACCGAGCCGTCCTTGCGGACCGCGGCCAGCCGGCGCGACAGGCGGTGCGCCAGCGCGATCGGCAGCGGCATCAGCTCCGGGGTGTCCGTGCAGGCGTAGCCGAACATCAGGCCCTGGTCGCCGGCACCCTGGCGGTCCAACTCGTCGGTGTCACCCTCGACTCGCGCCTCATAAGCGGCGTCGACGCCCTGGGCGATGTCCGGGGACTGCGAGCCGATGGACACCGACACGCCGCAGGAGGCGCCGTCGAAGCCCTTCTTCGACGAGTCGTACCCGATGCCCAGGATCGTCTCGCGGACCAGCCGCGGGATGTCGGCGTAAGCGCTGGTGGTGACCTCGCCGGCGATGTGCACCTGGCCGGTGGTGATCATGGTCTCGACGGCGACCCGGGACTTGGGGTCGTCCTTGAGCAGGGAGTCGAGGATCGCGTCGCTGATCTGGTCGGCGATCTTGTCGGGGTGCCCCTCGGTCACCGATTCGGAGGTGAACAGGCGGCGGACGGTACCGGACATGGGTACTCCTAGGTTCGCAGCGGCTGCTGACTACAGGTCGACGCGATTGCCCCTGCCCCGCCCGCGACCCACGCGAAACCCCGCGCCGGCGCCGACAAGATCGAAACGACCGCCCGACCAGTTTAGTCGGTACGGCTCCGCGCCTTAAGCACCCGGTCCCAGATGACGTCGGCGAGCCGCTCCTTGGGCCCGTCGGGCACCTGCTCCTGCGAGCCGTCCGCACCGATGACCACCGCCGCGCTGTGGTCGGCCCCGAAGGTCAGATTCTCCCCGACCTCGTTGACGACCAGCAGGTCGACGCCGTATTTGGCGAGCTTGGCGCGGCCGTGTTCCAGCCAGGTCCCGTGCGCGTCGCCGGTTTCGGCGGCGAACCCTACCACGGTCTGCCCTCGCCGCGCTCGGGAATGGCCCAACTCACGCAGAACGTGCGGATTCTGCACGAGCTTGATGTCCGGCGCCGAAGCGTCGTCGGTTTTCTTGATCTTCGCGACCGCGGGCTCGGCCGGCCGGAAGTCGGCCACGGCGGCCGCCATCACGACCGCGTCGGCCGTGCGCGCCGCTTCCAGGACCGCGTCGCGCAGCTGTGCGGTCGTCGACACGCGCATCACGTCCACCCCGGCCGGATCCGGCAACGAGGTGTTGGCGGCGATCAGCGTGACGCGGGCGCCGCGGGCCGCGGCCGTGGCGGCGAGCGCGTAGCCCTGCTTGCCGGAGGAGCGGTTGCCGATGAAGCGGACCGGATCGATCGGCTCCCGGGTGCCACCGGCGGAGACCACGACGTACAGCCCGGCCAGATCCGGCTCGGCGCCGCCGCGGGCCAGCAGCGCGCGGCAGTACTCGAAGATGGCGGCGGGCTCGGGCAGCCGGCCCTTGCCGGTGTCGACGCCGGTGAGCCGGCCGACCGCGGGCTCGATGACGTACGCGCCGCGCCGGCGCAGCGTGGCGACGTTCTCCCGGGTGGCCGGGTGCTCCCACATCTCGGTGTGCATGGCCGGGGCCAACACCACCGGGCAGCGCGCGGTGAGCAGGGTGTTGGTGAGCAGGTCGTCGGCCAGGCCGTGGGCGGCCCTGGCCAGCAGATCGGCGGTGGCCGGGGCGACGACCACCAGGTCCGCGTGCTGACCGATGCGCACATGCGGCACCTCGTGGACCCGGTCCCACACCTCGGTCGCGACCGGCCGGCCGGACAGCGCGGCCCAGGTCGGCTCGCCGACGAAACGCAGGGCGGCCGCGGTCGGCACGACGGTCACGGCGTGCCCGGACTCGGTGAAGCGGCGCAGCAGTTCGCAGGCCTTGTACGCGGCGATGCCGCCGCCCACGCCGAGAACGACGGCGGGCGACGGCATCATCCACCGCCACCCGTCGAAGAGGCGCTTCGCGCCGCTGTTTCATTCACGGTTCGACCCTAATGGGAACGTCACGTGAGGAGCTGATCGGGGTGAACCTACTGGATCACGGAGCCCGGCGCGCCGGCCTCGATCTTCTCGGCGGTCAGCAGGCCGGCGTTGATCTCGCGCAGCGCGATCGACAGCGGCTTCTCGTGGACGTGGGTGTCCACGAGCGGGCCGACGTACTCCAGCAGGCCCTCGGAGAGCTGGGAGTAGTAGGCGTTGATCTGCCGGGCGCGCTTGGCCGCGTAGATCACCAGGCTGTACTTGGACCCGGCGGCCTCGAGCAGCTCGTCGATCGGCGGGTTGATGATGCCTTCGGGCTCAGTGGCGGACACGCGTGGGGACTCCTGTCGCAGAGCAAGATCATTTGCGGATCCGGAGGATCCGGACGTACAAGGATAACAGCTCAGCGCCGGGGCGCGGGCGCGGTCACCAGCCGGGCCAGCTCGGCGGCCGCCTGCTCGATCGAGGTGTTGACGATGGTGACGTCGAACTCGCACTCGGCGGCCAGCTCGTCCCGCCCGGTGGCCAGCCGCTTGGCGATGACCGCCTCCGGCTCGGTGCCGCGGCCGCGCAGCCGCTGCTCCAGCACCTCCCACGACGGCGGGGCCAGGAACACCAGGCGCGCCGAGGGCATCGAGGCCCGGATCTGGCGGGCGCCCTGCAGCTCGATCTCCAGCAGCACGGGCTGGCCGGCGTCCAGCCGCTCCTCGACGGGCCGGCGGGGGGTGCCGTACAGGTTGCCGGCGTATTCGGCGTGCTCCAGGAACTCGCCCTTGGCGATCAGGTCCTCGAAGGTGGGCCGGTCGTGGAAGAAGTAGTGCACGCCGTCGACCTCGCTGGGCCGGGGCGTACGGGTGGTGGCCGAGACCGACAGCCACACCTCGGGATGCGCCTTGCGCACCTGGGCCGCCAGCGTCGTCTTGCCAACGCCGGAGGGTCCGGACAGCACCGTGAGAAGTGCCGGTGGTTTGGTGTCGGAACCGGGGCCGTCCGTTCCGGCGCGATCGCTCATGAGAGAAGATCGTACCGGGCCGTGTGCCGCCTTTCCCCGGAGCCATGGCGTGGCACCGGGGACGATCAAGGCGTCACGCGCCGAATTCACGCTCCAGCGAAGCGATCTGGTTGGCGCCCAGGCCGCGGATCCGGCGCGTCTCGGAAATGTCGAGACGCTCCATGATCTGCTTGGCTCGGACC
Organism: Catenulisporales bacterium; assembly: GCA_019510485.1. Lineage (GTDB taxonomy): Bacteria > Actinomycetota > Actinomycetes > Streptomycetales > Catenulisporaceae > Catenulispora. The sequence continues at coordinate 7,227 of JAEKKI010000247.1, read as the reverse complement.
TTGCCGATGCCGGGCATGGACTCCAGGAGAGCCGAGACCTTCATCTTGCCGATGATCTCGTTCTTCTGGCCTTCACGCACGACGTCGGAGAGCGTCACCCCGCCCGCCTTGAGGCGGAGCTTCAGGGCGGCGCGCTCACGCCGGGCCTCGGCAGCCTTTTGAAGGGCGGCCGCACGCTGTTCTGGAGTGAGGGGCGGAAGAGCCACGCCGATTCACCTCTGGACTTCGAGTACTGTCGGTGGACTTGTCCCGGATCGGCCGCGGCCCTATGGCAGGCCTCGAACACCCCCGGCACATACGGGACCACACCTGGCGGACGGGTCCCGCGGGTACAACTGGTGGAACGAATCCGCAGCGTACACCCGTAGTCGGGGGCAAGGAGAGGGGATCGGCGCTTCTCGTCGGCACATGGGGTGTACATACTCTGCGATACCGGTGCGTATCGGGCGTAAATCAGGGGAAATCCGTGGCCCGCGAGCCCTTCGTCATAGCCCTGATATCGCGCCGGACCCCTTCGCGCCGAACCGCATTACGGCGCGCCGGGGTATCGGGCGCGCCCGGCGCGGACCTGTGACGCCGTCACGGCTTCGACCAAGACCGGGACAACGCCGGAATACCTGCCGAACACCGGCCGAACCCTCGGACCCTGATTCGGTGCCCGGGGCGGATCTTGGCTGGATCGTGACCGTTTGGCGCCTAAACCACGCCGGCGAAGGCGTCGCGGGCCGGGAAGTCATGAGTCTGATATCCGGTGCGGAACCAGCCGGTGCCGGCCGGTGCGCGGCGGGCAGCCGGAAATCCAGGCCCTGACGCAATAGCCTTCGCGCGTTTGCGCACGGGTGTCATGGGCCGGATGACGGCGGCGATGCCGGGGAGTACGACCACCCGGTAGCCCGATCCGGGGCACCGGCCGCGCCGTGCATGGGAATCCCGTATGAACGAACCCTGCGAAGCGGATGACAGATCACCGCCGTAGCCGGGAACATGCGTGCATGGCCTTTCACTGCGGAGCGCCGACTCGCGACGGGAGCGCGTGCGAACGGCACGTCAGCGAGCCGGGCAAACGCTGCCATCAGCACCGTGACCTGGGCGGCGCGGCCCTGCCGCCCTTGCGACTGGCGCTGCGCACGATCGTGCTGGAGGACCCGGCCCTGGTGGCCGGCACACCGGGGTGGATGTCGGCACACGAGGAGACGGCACCGGAGATGAGCGATCCCACCCGCATCCTGTTCGGCGACCAGGACGAACCCGGGCCGGCGCCGGCTCGCGAGGCGAAGCTCGACGAGCCGGTCGGCGCGCAGGCCTGGGACGAGGACCTGCCCCGCCGCCGGCATCCCCGGCCGGAAGGCAAGGTCGAGCCCAACAAACCGCTGCGCCCCGATCGACGCGGTGCCCGCATCATCGAGGACTACCTGCGGCGCCACGACCGGGCCGAGCACGATGACGTGGTCGAGGCCGACTTGCGGCGGGCCCATACCGCCAAGCATTCGCCCGACGATCCGGACCCGGACTGGATCGGGGTGCGGCCGTTGTTCCGGGACGAGGTGCCGAAGCAGGATGCCGAAGCGCTCGACGAAGCCGGTTCCACTCCCGAAGCCGGTTCGACATCCGGGGACGCGCGCCCGCTGTTCCGAGACGAGGCGCCGACGCGGATTCGGCCGCGGATCGAGTTCGAGCCCGCCGATAACGGCGTTCCCACCGCGCCGATGCGGGATTCCGGTTCAGTGCCCGAACCCGATACGGCGCGCCCGCCCCGCACCTCGCCGATGAGGCGTGTCGTGCTGACCTCGCCGCCTGATACCGAAGCCGACGCCGGCACGGCTTCCGACTCCCCGGTCGATCCCGGCCTCGACCCGGGTCCGCCGACTCTCGTCGATCTCGATCTCGATCCCGATCCCGACCCGGCGCCCGACCCGGATCCGCCGACACTCATCGGCCCGCCGACTCCCCTGGTCCCGCCCGACGACCTCACCGTTCCCGATTTCGTCGTACCGGGCTTCACCGCCCCGGCGCCGAAGCCGCCGCTGCGAACCGTGCTGTCGACCGTGCTCGGGCCGGAGCTCTGGCAGCGCTGCTATGCCGAGTGGGGCCCGGCGCACTGTGTCTCGCTGGCCCGGGTGGCACGTGCCATCGACGGGCTCGCCCCGTCGGCCACCGCCGCGCTGCGCTCCACCGCCGACGCCTCGATGCGCTGGCTGGGGGTGAGCCGGGAGCGTGACGAGCTCGCCGACCTGATGGCGGCGGCGATCTCGCATCCCGCCGGTGCCTCGGACGCCAACCGGGCCCGCACGACCCGGCTGTACGGCGCGGCTATCTGCATGGCGCTGAACATCCCGCTACGGCGCTGCGCGTGCCACCACGACCTGGAGCGCGACGTCTCCAGCGACCTGATCCGGCTGGGGTTGGAGGAGCTGGCCGGCGAAGTGCCATAAGGCAATCTGACGCCCCATCAGATTTCCGGTACGATGCCGCCATGCGAGGAATCGTGGGGTGGGGCGTCCACGTGCCGTACCGGAGGCTGGACCGCGCCGGTATCGCCGCGGTGGCCGGGACCGGCGGTGGCAAGGGCAGCCGCAGTGTGGCCTCCTACGACGAGGACAGCACGACCATGGGCGTCGCCGCCGCCCGCGCCGCGCTGGCCTCAGTCGATGCCGCCGCTGACGTCAGAACCTTGTGGTTCGCCACCACCGCCCCGGCGTATCAGGACCGTACCAACGCCACGGCTCTGCACGCCGCTCTGCGCCTGCCGCGTGCGACTGCCGCCTACGATGCCGTCGGCGCGGTGCGCTCCGCGGTCGGTGCTCTCGACGCGGCCCTCACGGGCATCGGAACCCACCTCGTCGTCGCCTCGGACCTCCGCACCGGCCGCCCCGGGAGCGCCGACGAAGCCGCCGGCGGCGATGCGGCGGCCGCTCTGCTCATCGGCGGCGACGACGCCGGCCCCGGCCTCCTCGCCGAACTGCTCGGCCGTACCAGCGCCACTGAGGAGTTCTTGGACCGCTGGCGCGCTCCCGGGGAGCAGACGTCGAAGACCTGGGAGGACCGCTTCGGCGAGACCCGTTACACCAGCCTCGGCATCGACGCGTGGGACGCGCTGCTCGCCGCCACCGGCCGCGGTGCCGACGACATCGACGTCCTGCTCATCGCCGGAACCCACGCGCGCGCCGCGGCGTCCGTCCTGAAGAAGACCGGCGTCCCCGCCTCCCGCCTCCACGATCCGTTCCGCGAAACGGTAGGCGACTCCGGCGCTGCTCAGCCGGCACTTCTGCTCGCCTCAGCCCTCGAAGACGCCCGCCCCGGCCAGACCATCGCGCTGCTGGTGCTCGCCGACGGCGCCGACGCCTTCCTCTGGCGCGCCACCGAAGCGCTCGCCGGCCACCGACCCGCCGTCCCGAACGTCGCCGAGCAGATCGCCCAAGGCGGCGCCGTCTCCTATGGCCGCTACCTCGCCTGGCGCGGTTTCCTCCCGGTCGAGCCGCCGCGCCGCCCCGAGCCCGCCCGCACCTCGGCGTCGGCGGCCGCGCGCGCCACCGACTGGAAGTTCGCCCTGGTCGGCTCCGCGCGCGCCGACGGCAGTGTTCACCTCCCACCATCAGCCTTCGACGATGCCCGGCACCCCGCCGCCGAAGTCGAGGGCACGATCGTCACCTTCACCGTCGACCGCCTCGCCTACTCCCCCAGCCCGCCGGTCGTATTCGCGGTCGTCGACTTCGACGGCGGCGGCCGGCTGCCGATCGAGCTGACCGACGTGGACGTCGGCGAGGTCGCGATCGGCATGCGCGTGGCGGCCGCCTTCCGCCGTCTGAGCAGTGCCGACGGCGTCCACAACTACTTCTGGAAGGCCCGTCCGATCCGCGGGGGGAGCCGCTGATGGCCTCGCACGGCATCAAGGACCGCGTCGCGATCGTCGGCATGGGCTGCACCCGCTTCGCCGAACACTGGGACAGCGGCGCCGACGAGCTGCTGCTGGCCGCGACCGGCGAGGCCTTCGCCGGCGCCCGCCTCACCAAGGACCAGATCGACGCCTACTGGCTCGGCACGGCGCAGTCCGGCATGAGCGGTATCACCCTCGCCCGCCCGCTGGAGCTCGCCGACAAGCCGGTGACCCGCGTCGAGAACTATTGTGCGACCGGCTCCGAGGCCCTGCGCCAGGCCGCCTACGCCGTGGCCTCCGGCGCTTACGACGTGGCGATGGCGGTCGGCGTCGAGAAGGTGAAGGACTCCGGCTACCAGGGCCTGAACGCCTTCCCGATCCCCGGCGACGGCACCGCCCGCACCGTCACCGCCGCCGCCATGTTCTCGATGGTCGTCCCCGCCTACGGAGCCAAATACGGGGTCTCCCCTGAGGACATGCGCATGGTCCTGGCCCGTATCGCCTCGAAGAACCACGCCAACGGCGCACGCAACCCGAAGGCCCAGTTCCGCAAGGAGTGGTCGGTCGAGCAGCTGCTCGCGATGCCGAAGGTCGCCGGCGAGCTGTCGGTCTTCGACTGCGCCGGGGTCGCGGACGGCGCCGCCGCGGCGATCGTGGTCCGCGCCGAGGACGCCCACCACTACACCGACCGCCCCCTCTACATCAAAGCCCTGTCCCTCATCGCCGGCAACGGCCTGCCCCTGGGCGACCCGGCCTACGACTACACCACCTTCCCGGAGATCGTCGCCGCCGCCCACGACGCCTACCGCCAGGCCGGCCTCGCCGACCCGCGCCGCGAGCTGGCGATGGCCGAGGTCCACGACTGCTTCACCCCCACCGAGCTGGTCCTGCTGGAGGACCTGGGCTTCTGCGACCGCGGCAAGGCCTGGCAGGACGTCCTGTCCGGCGCCTTCGACCTCGACGGCGACCTGCCGGTGAACCCCGACGGCGGCCTGAAGTCCTTCGGCCACCCGGTCGGCGCCTCGGGCCTGCGGATGGTCTACGAGGCCTGGCTTCAGCTGCGCGGCGAGGCGCCGGCCGAGCGCCGGATCGGGACGTACGGCGAGCGCGATCTGGCCCTGACGCACAATCTCGGCGGCTATCCCGGTGAGATGGTGGGGTTCGTCTCGATCCTGGGCACGCGGCCGGGCTGAGCCGAGGGGATCTGGTCGAGGGCCACACCAGGGATTCAGCTCCCGGCTCCGGTTTCTAGCTCCGGCTCCTCGCCGCCCATTCCAACTGCCGACCGACCGCCTCCTGCGCAGCCACCGCCAAAGCAGCGACCGCGGTCTCCGGCACCGTCAACGCCCCCAGCGCCTCGTCCAGCTGCGCCACCGAGCTCACTCCCACGACCGGCACGATCGGCGTCTCGCCGCGCAGCAGCCACGCCAGCGCCAGCTGCGTCCGCGTCACGCCGGCCTCGTCGGCGATCCGCCACAGCGCGGCGACCCGGGCGGCGTTCTCCGGGCTCTGATACTGCCGGGGCAGCGGGCGGTCCTCGCGGACCAGTGCACCCTCCAGCAGCGCCGAGTACGCCATCATCGACATCTCACCGGCGCGCACCATCGCCAGCAGCTCGTCGTCGGCCGCCTCCTGCGGCGAGGAGAAGCTCGCCGCCGGCAGCGCCCGCAGGTAGCCGTGACGCTGCTGCACCGCCGTGTAGCCGGGCACGCCCAGCTCGGCGGCCGCCGCGCGCGCCGCTTTCACATGCGATGTCGTGTGGTTCGAGACGCCCGCGACCGTGACCTTCCCCTCCGCTATCAGCTCCGCGTAGGCGCCCACAGTCTCGTAGAACATCACCGACCGGTCCTCGATGTGCGAGAACAGCACGTCGAGGTGATCGGTGCCCAGCCGCCGCATGCTGCCCTCCGCCGCCTGGCGCACCGTCGCGGCCGACAGTCCTTCGGCGTTGCGGGGCCATGTCGGGCCGAGCGCCGGATCCGGCTGGGCACCGAGCTTGGTGGCGATCACCATCTCGTCGCGGCAGCCGCGGGCGGCCAGCCAGCGGCCCAGCAGGTCCTCGCTCTCGCGGCCGGTGGCGCCTTCGATCCAGAAGCAGTAGCAGTCCGCGGTGTCCAGGAACGTGCCTCCCGCCTCGCGGAAGCGGTCCAGGATCGCGAACGACGTCGGCTCGTCGACTCGCGCGCCGAACGGCAGGGCGCCCAGCGCCAGCGTGCTGACCCGCGGCCCGCCCGGGCCGCCGAAGATCGTATAGTCCATGCGCTCCATGCTGAATGCTGGAGCGCGCTCCAGGTCAAACTTTTACGATGGGCGCATGACCGAGACCTACTCACCATCGCAGACTGTCGAGATGTCCGGCTTCAGCCTGGACACCCTGCGTTACTACGAGAAGATCGGCTTGATCGAGCCCGTCCGCCGCGCCGCCGGCGGCCACCGCCGCTACAGCGACGACGACCTCGGCTGGCTCGACATGCTCCGCTGCCTGCGCGGCACCGGCATGCCGATCGCGCGGATGCAGAGCTTCGCCGAGCTGGCGCGGGCCGGGGACGAAACCGTCGCCCAACGCCTGGCGCTGCTGGAGGAGCACGACGCGGCGGTCGAGGCGGAGATGGAGCGGCTGATCGAGCAGCGCGACAAGATTCGGGAGAAGATCGTCTACTACCGGTCGTATCTGGACCGGGAGCCGGTGGTGTGCGAGGCGCGGTAGCGTCCGGCTCCGCCAGGTTTCGCGGCCCCCGGCGCGCCTTGATCTGACACACCGTCAGATGTACCGTGAGCCGCACTATGGACTTCGACTTCACGCCCGAGCAGCAGGCGTTCGCGTCCGGCGTCGAGGCCTTCCTCGACGCCGAGCAGGTCCCCGGCGACACCAGCGTCTTCGACGTCACGCGCGAGAACATGGCGCAGATCGTCGACACCCCGGCGCGGCGGGCCTTCATGAAGAAGATCGGCGAGCGGGGCTGGCTGGGCATCACCTGGCCGAAGGAGTGGGGCGGCGCCGAGGGCGACGGGGTTTACGAGTACCTGCTCAACGAGGCGCTGGCCCGCCGCGGCGGCCCGCAGATCGGCAAGGGCGTCGGCATCATCGGCAAGACCATCCTCGCCCACGGCTCGGAGTTCCTGCGCGAGAAGTTCCTGCCGAAGATCCTGCGCAACGAGGTGGAGTTCGCCGTCGGCTACAGCGAGCCCGACGCCGGCTCGGACGCGGCGTCGATGAAGCTCAAAGCGGAGGCCGCCACCCGCGACGGCGTCGAAGGCTGGCTCCTGAACGGCCAGAAGACCTGGACCACCTCCGCACACTTCGCCGAGTGGTACTGGGTCGGCGCCCGCACCGATCCCGAGGCGCCCAAGCA